>NZ_JBSYVT010000040.1:0-26942 GCF_054112845.1 Acinetobacter sp. NigerLNRRAM0016 | reverse complement strand
GTTGGGTCATAAAAATTGGCAGGGAAACCATTGGCTGAACTGGCATCAATACCCAATTCAGGGATGACACCACCGCGTTGACTGATTTTGCGGTCTTTTGCCATAATGTCATTGGAGCGGCGATAATCCACGACACCAAAGACGTTAAAGCCTTGTTCATCTAGATCGCCATAACCCCCAAAGATTTGGATGTCTTGTTTATCGCCTCCTGACTGTTCAGGCTGTAAGAAGCCACCACTGACGCTAAACCCTTCGTAACTTTTTTTGGTAATTAAGTTGATGACCCCTGCAATGGCATCGGCACCATAAACCGCAGAAGCACCATCTCGTAGAATTTCAATGCGATCAATCATCGCCATCGGGATGATATTCAGGTTGGTGGTGGAAGTGCTGAATGCGCTATAAGCCAAACGGCGTCCGTTCAGTAGCACAAGGGTTTTATCGGTTCCCAGCGCTCGCAGGTTGGCAGAAGCACCCTCAGTATTACTTGCGCCTACGTTTTGTGAGGTTGAAAACCCTGCTTGGTTGGCACTGACCTTAGTCAATGCTTCCTCTACGGTGGTAATCCCCTGATTGGTCAGGTCTTCGCCTTTAATAATGGTAATGGGGGAGGCACTTTGTGCGGCAACCCCTTTAATGGAAGATCCTGTTACTGTGACTTTGGCAACTTTTACGGGTTGTTCTTGTATTTCTGTACTTTCGGTTTCTTCGGCATGAGCTAAAGACAAGCACATCATACTTAAACTAAGCGTACTTAATTTAAGAATTGCTTTGCTAACTGACGGCTTGACCGTCACCTTAGCATTTTTGTTCTTTATCATAGTAAAAGTAATCCTTTTTTTGTATTTAGCAAGATTGCTGGGGTGGTTTAAGCAATTCAGATGCCAATTTGTTTTTGTATACATGTTTAAATTTTAAATCATTGAAATATATTTATTTTGCATTTTTAAAATGTGATTTTACTCACAAATTATATTAGCTATATAAGTGGGAAAGCTGAAATGATGGGTGAGGATGAAAATGCGTCAATTTGGAACTAAAAGTCAGATGTGTTTTTTAATATTTTTAATTTTTGTTCAAAAAACAAACGAATCCTTTATGTTTTCCTTTATTGATAAATTATTTTTATGAAACGTATAATTAATAAAATTAATAAAAAACATATATTTGATTATATTTTTCGTTATAAAAAAATGTAGTGTGTGCAATTGTGAACCATATATGTGTTTTTTTTGTGCATTGTGTAAATCTGTTTTATATACTGGCGGGGTGTACTTTTTGGTCAATATGATGCTGAAAAGTGTTAGATAAAATTACGATAAATATCTAATAAAAAATAACTTTAAATTATGCGAGTTTTTAAAAAACTGGCAAGTTTTTGGGGATGGCACGGAATTCGCTTTAGGATCAAATCATTGTCGATTCATCACTTAAGCAGAGGACGAATGCGAGAGAATTTGCTTAAATGGAAAATGGATAACAACAAACACATCAGTTTAAAAACAATGAATAAACCAGCACTTATGCGGGTATCACGGGAAAGGTAAAAATTGGAAGCCAAAAATTTAAGAATCGCCATTTTGACCCTGCTGATTTCATCGGGCTGTATGCTGCAAGCCAATGCTGCGGCACAGTCCAACAAGATTTTACACGTGGCGATGGAAGCACCTGATGATGGTTTTGATATGGTCAAAACCTACAATTTTTACAGTGGAAAAATCGCCGAAGTTATTTTTGAGCCTTTGCTGAAATATGATTATCTGGCGCGACCCGTACAACTGGTTCCCAATACGGCACAGGCTTTGCCTCTCATTGAGCAGAATGGCAAGGTCTATACCTTTAAAATTAAATCTGGGATTTATTTTTCACCTGATCCCGCGTTTAAAGGGCAGCGCCGTGAACTGAAAGCCCAAGATTATATTTACAGCATTCAGCGTATTTTAGATCCGAAAAACCGTTCCACCACTTACTCCTTCATTGATGGAAAAATTGTAGGCGGCAATGAAGCCAATGCTTTGGCCAAAAAAACAGGCAAGTTTAATTACAATGCGCCAATTGCAGGTTTAAAAGCCCTCGATCCCTATACCTTACAAATTACCCTAACCCGTCCTGATTATAATTTTCAATATATTCTGGCTTATGTGACTTTTGGTGCGACCGCGCGGGAAGTGGTTGAATATTATGGAGATCGTATTGCACAGCATCCTGTCGGTACTGGACCCTATCAACTGAGTAAATATGTGCCGCGTAGCAAAATTGAATTGACTGCCAATCCCAATTACCGTGGTTTTGTCTGGAATTTTAAATCGACAGGCACGGCTTGGGACAACACACTGGTTCAGCAAATGTCGGGCAAACAGATGCCGCAAATTGGCAAAGTTGAGGTCAGCATTATTGAAGAAGAGCAGTCGCGCTGGTTGGCATTTAAAACAGGACAGCTCGACTTTGATAAATTGACCTCGAATGCTGTGCCACAGGCATTGGATGGTCAGAAATTGAAACCTGAATTGGTCAAGCAAGGTATTCAGCATTATCCCAACAAAGATCCCGAAATTACCTACACCATGTTCAACATGAAAGACCCGATTGTAGGGGGATTTAGTCTCGACAAAATTGCCTTACGCCGTGCCATAACGTTGTCGTTTAATCAAGATGAAGCGATTAAACAACTGTATAAGGGGCAGGCTGTTCGGTCGGAAATGCTGATTCCAGATGGGGTTCAGGGCTTTAATCCGAAGTACCGCAGCAGTCTAGCTTATAACCCCATTTTGGCGAATAAACTGCTGGATCGTTTTGGTTATAAAAAAGGCGCAGATGGTTATCGTACTTTACCTACAGGCAAACCGCTGACTTTAAAGTTTATGACCGAGAACAGTTCTAGTTCGGTGGTGCAGTCGGAATTATGGAAAAAGAATCTGGATGCCATCGGCATTCGGGTTGATTTTCAGGTCAGTAATTTTGCCGACAACTTAAAAGCCGCAACCCAATGTAAGTACATGGTTTGGGGCGGTGCTTGGATTGCAGATTATCCTGAAGGGGAAAATTTTGCCCAGTTACTGTATGGGCCGAATGCCGCACAGGGCAATTTAAGCTGCTATCAATCGAAAACTTATGATGCGCTGTATCAGCAAATGTTGAGTTTAGCACCGCAACAACGCCTGCCGTATTATGAAAAATTAAGCCGTCAAATTGAAGCAGATAATCCATGGATTATTCATAGCAGCCGTATTCGTAACTGGTTGCTGCATCCGCAGGTTCAGGGTTTTAAAGCCCACCCAATGATGAATAGCAATTGGCAATATCTAGATATACAGCCTGAAAAAAATAAATGAATTTGGAAGAAGCATGAAACAGTTGAATCAACAAATGCAACATTGGGTGAAAGGGGTATTGGCAGGCAGCCTTTTAATCAGCAGCGCTATGAGTGTATGGGCCCAAAGCCCTGCCGATCCGCACAAAGTTTTACGCTATGTGTTTCCTGTGGCTGAAACGGGTTTTGATCCCGCAGGTGTGCATGATCTGTATTCGGCGCATGTCAATGGTTCCATCTTTGAGACTTTATTTACCTACGATTATTTGGCATCGCCCGCAAAGCTGGTGCCGCGTACCGCAGTTGCTTTACCCGAAGTCAGTGCTGATGGGTTGACTTATACCATACGCCTGCAAAAGGGTATTTATTTTGCCGCTGATCCCGTGTTTAAAGGTAAAAAACGCGAACTGACCTCGGCTGATTATGTCTATACCTTTAAACGCTTGCTTGATCCGAACTTACGTTCACCTAATAGCTGGTTACTGGATGGACGTATTTTAGGGATGGATGCGGTGCTGCAACAGGCAGCGAAAACAGGCAAGTTCAATTACGATCAACCCATTGCTGGTTTACAAACCCCAGACCGTTATACCTTGGTGATTCGGCTAACCAGTCCAGATCAGAATTTTCCAATGCTGCTGGCACATCAGCCAGCAGGCGCTGTGGCACGTGAAGTGATTGAAAAATATCGCGACAAAGCAGGTTTTGTGATGGGGCATCCTGTTGGTACAGGACCTTATCTGCTGACCCGCTGGACACCGGGTTCGCGGATTATTTTAAAAGCCAATCCTGATTTCCGTAGTTTTGTCTGGAACTTTAAAGCATCCAGTGCAGAAGATCAGAAAATTGTCAAAGCCATGCAAGGCAAAAAAATGCCGCAAATTGGCGAGATTGATATTCAGGTGATGGAAGAAGGGCAATCTCGCTGGTTATCGTTTATTAAAGATGAAATTGATCTGTTCGCCTTGGATGGTGAGTTAACCGTTCAGGCGCTGCAAAATGGCAAACTCAAACCCGAACTGGCGAAAAAAGGCGTTCAACTGTCACGGATTACCGATCCTTCCATTGATTATCATTATTGGAACATGCAAAACCCTGTAGTGGGGGGCATGAGTAAAGACAAAATCGCGTTGCGCCGTGCCATGGCGATGGCATTCTCCCCTGAAAATTACATCAATATTTTACAAAAAGGTGATGCCGAACGTTTACAAGCCCCGATTCCCAATGGTGTAGTGGGCTATGATCCCAACTATAAAAGCAGCATTCCTTATTCTGTCAATGCCGCCAATCTGCTGTTAGACCGTTATCACTATAAAGTCGGTGCAGATGGTTGGCGAACTTTGCCGAATGGCAAACCCTTGCAAATTAATATGACCATCTCGGGTAATAACGCTCGCAGTCAGCAACAGGCAGAGTTTTGGAAAAAAACGCTGGATAGCATCCACATTAAAATGAGCACGCAGTCTTTACCTTTTGCCGAAGCGCTGAAACTGGAAAAACAATGCAAGACCATGTTTAAGGCTTCTGCGTGGATTGCGGATTATCCAGATGCCGACAACTTTATGCAGTTGTTCTATGGCAAAAACATCCATGTGACCAATAATGCCTGTGTCAAAATTCCTGAATATGACCGCTTGTATGAACAGACTCAGAAAATGCCACCAAGCCCAGAACGAGATGCACTATATCGGAAAATGTCACGCTTGCTTGAGGTGTATATGCCCGTGCAGATCATTGGTGCACGTTATCGCAATGTCTTGGCACAACCGCGTGTGATGGGTTTTAAAAAGCATCCAATTCTGCCTGCGGAATGGATGTACATCGATATTGACATGAAGAAATAGAAATTAAATAAAACTGGAGTAATGATGAATCACCCGACTTTTAAATTGACCGCACTCGGCGTTTTAACTTTTGCTGTACAGCAGTTTGCTTATGCAGATTCTCCCACGCGTCAGACCTTGCCGCAATTTCAAGCCCAAGACATTCCTGCTTTGTGTGATGCCAAAATTCAGGACATTGATAAACAGTTAAAGAGCTTTGCCGCTAAGCCAATGTCGGCACAGCAGAATGCAGCGCCTGTACTGGCAGAATGGGATCGTATTTTTGCTTCGTTTGAAGATTTTTATGGTCCGATTGGTTTATACAGCAATGTTTCGCCAGATGCGGCATTGCGTAAAGCGGCTGAAGATTGCGAAATCAAGATTAGTCAGTTCCAGACCGATATTTATCAAAATCCGAAACTGTATCAACAAATTAAGGACACCCAAGCTAAGGATGCGATTGATAGCAAGTTTCGTGAAGACTTACTCAACGATTTTGAAAAAACAGGGATTCAGTTGAGTGCTAAAAAGCAGGCACGCTTGAAAGTTATATTGGCAGAACTGGCGAAGATTGAGCAGGAATATGCACGGAATGTACGTGATAATCCAAAAAAACTGGAATTTACGCCTGCTGAATTAAAAGGTTTGCCACAAAGCTATATCGCTGCCTTAAAGCAGAATGACAAAGGCAATTATCTACTTGGTTTTGAATATCCTGAATATCGCCCGTTCATGGAATTGGCAGACAACGATGCGGCACGCAAGCGTTATCAAATTGCCTATACCCGCCGTGGTGGCGAGCGTAATTTAGTCTTGCTGAAACAAGCCATGGACTTGCGTTATGAACTGGCACAATTATTTGGAAAATCTAGTTATGCCGAGTGGGCACTGCATAAACGCATGGCAGAAACACCTGAAACCGTGAATAAATTCTTGTCAGAGGTACATACAACGGTTGCGCCTTTAGAGCAAAAAGAGGTGGAAACACTGCGTGAGTTTCAAGCCAAAACACTAAATATTCCTGTAGCACAAGCCAAGATTGAGCGTTGGAGCGAGGCTTATTGGAGTGAAAAACTGCGTAAAGCCAAGTATCAGGTCGATCAAGAAAAAATGCGCGAGTACTTCCCAACCCAAGCGGCGCAGGACTGGCTATTTGCAATTTCATCCAATCTGTATGGCATTCAGTTTAAGCCTGTCAAAGTCGATGTTTGGCAAAACGAAGTTGAGTACTACGATGTGACCGACAAAAAAACAGGACAGCTTTTGGGTGGCTTGTATGTCGATAAATTCCCACGTGAAGGCAAATACGGACATGCTGCGGTGTGGGGTGTTTATGGTGGCAGTAGCCTTACAGGACGCAAACCGATTTCAGCCTTGGTCACCAACTTCAACCGTAAAGGTTTAAATAGTGATGAGCTGGAAACTTTTGTACATGAGTTCGGGCATGCCTTGCATGGCATCTTGTCGAACACCCGCTATTCAGCACAATCAGGCACTTCGGTAGAACGTGATTTTGTTGAAGCACCTTCGCAAATGTATGAGGAGTGGGCGCGTCGCAAAGAAACCTTATCCAAAGTAGCGGATTACTGTAACCCTGCTTGTCCACGTGTGGATGATGCCTTAATCGCGAAACTCAATGCGGTACACAGTTATGGACGTGGTTTGCACTATGCTCGTCAAACCCTGTATGCCCAATACGATATAGCACTGCATGCCAGTGATGCCTTGAAGGTACAACCTTTAGAAGTCTGGAAGAAGATGGAAGGGGCAACCGCATTGGGCTATGTTCCAACGACGGAATTTCCAGGGCAGTTTGGACACATCATGGGCGGCTATCAAGTGGGCTATTACGGCTATATGTGGTCTGAAGTGCTGGCTTTAGACATGCTGTCGGCATTTGGTAATAACTTGAATAATCCCGAAGTGGGGCAGCGTTACCGTCAGACCATTTTATCGCAAGGCGGGCAGAAACCTGCGGAAGACTTGGTCAAAGATTTCTTAGGGCGTAAACCTGACAATAAAGCTTTTTTTGATGAAATTACTGGTCAACGGATTAAATAGGGGGCATCAAGATGCTGGCATATATCATACGTCGCCTATGGCAGATGATTCCGACCATGCTCGGAGTCGTGCTGCTGATCTTCTTTCTGTTTAACTGGGTGGGTGGGGATCCTGCCTATATTTTGGCGGGTAAAATGTCCAATCCAGAACAGATTGAAAATATTCGCCAACAGTTGGGGGTGGATCAACCCTACTACGTACAGTTGTGGATTTTCATCAAACAGATTCTGACTTTTGATTATGGACTGAGCTGGAGTACAGGGGAGTCGGTTTCACAGATCATTACCACGCGTTTAGGTCCATCGTTGACCTTATTGATTCCACTCACCATTTTACAAACCGTAATCTCGATCATTCTGGCACTGGCGGTGTCAGCGGTGCGCGGCACCTTAACCGACCGTATGGTCATGATGATGTGTACCATTGGCATGTCGATCAGTATTTTGGTCTACATTATTGTTTTTCAGTATGTATTTGCTTATCAACTCAGTTGGTTTCCTGTGCAGGGCTGGAGCGATCGTTTCAGTGAAAACCTGTTTAAATATGCCTTACTGCCGATTTTAATCATGCTAGTAGTCAGCATTGCACCGACTCTAAGACTCTATCGCAGCTTTGTATTGGATGAAGTCAATCAGGATTATGTCCGCACTGCACGAGCCAAAGGGGTGGGTGAACGCCGCATTCTGGGGGTGCACGTCCTGCGCAATGCTTCGATTCCCATTATTACCGATGTGATGGCGACCCTGCCTGCCTTGCTCATTGGGGCATTCTTGATTGAACGCTTTTTCGGTATTCCGGGCATTGGGCGCGAAGTGATTATTGCTGTTGAGCGTAGTGACTTTCCTGTGATTAAAGCCATTACGGTTTATGTGGCAGCAGCAACCATGATTTTTAACCTGATTGCCGATCTGGTGTATAAGTTGGTCGATCCGCGCGTACAGTTGAAGTAGGTGAACTATGCTAAGTGTGATATTTAAAAGAAAAGCACTGGATACCGAAGAAACCGCGTCTTCTGGGCTTTGGCAACTGGCCGTGCGCCGTTTAAAGGCGGATCGAATTGCCATGATCTCGTTGTTTGTGGTGCTGTGTTATTTTCTGATGTTGCTGTTGTCCATGACGGGGGTGATTGCCTCTAACTGGAATAAAGAAGTGGCAGTTAGTTATGCACCTCCGACCTTTATGGGCGCTGATCCTGTTAATGAGACAATCAACAAAGAGACTGCTCAAGCACAGGCTTTACCTGAAAATCCTGTCGATCCTTTAAAAGATGTGATGCGTGAACTGAATGCCGAAATAGCGAAAGAGCAGGCTACAGGTGGTGCGATTGATTATTATGGTGTAACCGATCCATTGGCAGAGGACATGCAGGCAATAGATCAGCAACTGGATGGGCATTTACTGGATCAGCAAGCGGAACTCAAGCAAACCTTGCCTTTCGGTGCGGACAAATGGGGACAAGATGTCCTGCAAAAAACCATCAAAGGTGCTGAAACGTCCATTATTGTCGGGGTTGTGGCTGCGTTATTGGCTGTGTTGATTGGAACGGTGCTTGGGGCAATCTCGGGCTACTTCGGTGGTTGGGTCGATGATGTCTTGAACTGGTTTTATAACATCTTTACGTCTATTCCTTATCTGTTGCTGATTTTGGCCATCGCAGCGGTATTGCAGCAAAAAGGCATTGTCTCGATTGTCCTGATTCTAGGTTTAACAGGCTGGACAGGGGTTTATCGACTGATTCGTGCTGAGTATATGAAACATACCTCACGTGAATATGTGCTGGCGGCGAAAGCTATTGGGGTCAGTCATTTTAGACGCATGTTCGTGCATATTTTCCCGAATGTTAGTCATATCGCTTTGGTACAAATATCGATACTGGTGGTGGCATTTATTAAGTCCGAAGTCATTCTTAGCTTCTTGGGCTTTGGCGTACCTGTGGGTGTAGTGTCATGGGGCAGTATGTTGAATGAAGCGCAAAGTGAATTGATTTTAGGTAAATGGTGGCAACTGGTCGCGGCTTCGGTGGCGATGGCCGTCTTGGTCACCGCATTTTCCATGTTTACCGATGCATTGCGTGACGCATTGGACCCAAAACTAAAATAAGAGGTGTATGAACATGACCGAGCTGCAGCAAAATTCAATCTTATTAAAAGTTGAAAATCTGAAAGTCAGTTTTAAAGCTGAAAATAAACAATACATTGAAACCGTCAAAGGAGTTTCATTCGCCATTCCGACCAATACCACCGTTGCCTTGGTGGGTGAATCGGGCAGTGGCAAGTCGGTAACCTCATTGGCGACCATGGGCTTGTTGCCGCCAGAGCAAAGTCAAATTGCGGCGGAAAGTAAAATATTATTCGAAGGCGTAAACTTACTCACATTATCACGAGCCGAGATGCGTAAGGTTTGTGGTAAAGACATTGCCATGATTTTTCAGGAACCAATGTCATCACTCAATCCTGTGTTTACCGTGGGTGATCAGATTGCGGAAGTGCTCAGACTGCATTTAGCAATGGGACGTAAGCCAGCCAGAGCACGCACTTTGGAGTTACTCAAAGAAGTGGGTATTCCTTCTCCCGAAACTAAAATTAATGCTTATCCCAGCCAGCTTTCAGGAGGGCAGCAACAACGGGTGATGATTGCTATGGCGATTGCCTGTGAACCAAAATTGTTGATTGCGGATGAACCCACTACGGCACTGGATGTCACCATTCAAAAGCAGATTCTGGATTTATTACAGGACTTACAGCAACGCCGTAATATGTCGATGTTATTCATAACCCACGATTTGGCCTTGGTGGGTGAAATAGCCGATCAAGTCATTGTGATGCGTCATGGTGAAATTCGTGAGCAAGGTGCAGTCAAGTCGGTACTGGAACAACCACAAGATATCTATACTCGTGCCTTGTTACAATGCCGTCCGCAACTGTCGCAGCGACCGTTCCGCTTGCCGATGATCAGTGACTTTATGCAGCAACAGGGGCAAGACTGGGTCGAAAAGCAAGGGCTGGCAGAGCAGTCACGACCACAGCGGCAACGTGGCTTAAAAGGCAATGAAGAAATCATTTTGGATGTGCGTGACCTGAAAAAGTCTTTTTATAGCCGCAAAGGACTGTTTGGTCGTGAGGAATATCAAGCGGTCAAAGGGGTGTCGTTTCAACTGGCGAAAGGCAAAACCTTGGGCTTAGTGGGAGAATCGGGTTCGGGTAAAACCACCATTGGTCTATTGCTCATGCGCTTACAGCAGGCCACAGGCGGATCGGCGCGGATTTATGGACAAGACATTTTGGCAATGTCGGATAAGCAGTTTGCCCAGTTCCAACGTAAAATTCAGATCATTTTCCAAAATCCTTATGCCTCCTTAAACCCGCGCTTTACCGTCGGACAAATTTTGCTAGAACCGATGCAGGTGCATGGCATTGGTGCCAACGATGCAGAACGGAAAAAAATCGCTTTGGATTTGCTAGAGCGGGTCAGTTTGCCTGCATCGGCATTTCATCGCTATCCGCATGAGTTTTCAGGCGGGCAGCGGCAGCGGATTGCGATTGCGCGCTGTTTGACCTTAAAGCCTGAAATATTGATCTGTGATGAATCGGTGTCGGCATTGGATGTATCGGTACAGGCGCAAGTGCTGAATCTGCTGCAAGATTTACAGGATGAATTTGGACTCAGCTATATTTTCATCTCGCATGATTTATCGGTGGTGAAATATATTTCCGATCAGATCATGGTGATGAATCATGGTGATATTGTTGAAATTGCCAACTCTGATGATCTGTATCAGACTCCGCAGCATGAGTACACCAAACGACTGCTGGGGGCGATTCCCAAAGGGATTGAGCACAGTGTTTCTTAATTCTAAGTTGTAAAAAAACCGCCCTGAGGCGGTTTTTTTATTGATCTTTCAGAAGTGGATTAAAATTTCTTAAAGCTTTTGTTTGCACCAAATGGCTTGCGTGGCGCTTGTTCATCACGGTTGTCACGTTGACCATAGGTACCTTTGTTGCCAAAGTTGTCACCACGGTTGTCGCGTTGCGCATAACCCGTGTTTTGACGTTGTTCACGTTGACCGTAACCTGATTGCGCATTGTCCTGACGGCGGTGCGTGTGACCATTCGGGTTTTCACGGCGTTCACGGTTGAAGGTTGGTTTTTGTTGACCTTCATCTTCATTGTCACGACGTTGCTGACGTAAGAAACCGCCACGGCGTGCTGCCAATGGTTTGTCTTGCATACGTTCAGTACGACGTTTTGCCATACCGTACAAACCTGTGCCTTGACGTGGCTTCAATTCAACAGACTTGGTTAAGTTGTCGATGTCGGCTTTGTCGAGTTCCATCCAGCGTCCAGTACGTAATTCGCGTGGCAAAATCACAGTGCCGTAACGGGTACGTAAAAGACGACTGACTTTTAAACCTTGTGATTCGAAAATACGACGAACTTCGCGGTTACGTCCTTCTTTTACCACCACTTGATACCAACGGTTAATCCCGTCACCGCCAATTTCAGAGAACGATTCAAACTTAGCAGGACCATCATCCAGTACCACACCACGCAACATGTTGTTGCGGATTTGTGGGGTCACTTCACCCATTACACGCACCGCATATTCACGCTCAATCTCATTCGATGGGTGCATTAAGCGGTTGGCAAGCTCACCGTCATTTGTGAACAATAACAAGCCTGTAGAGTTGATATCCAGACGACCCACCATCACCCAGCGATCATTGGCAATCGCAGGTAAATTATCAAATACCGTTGGACGTTGTTCAGGATCGTTACGTGAACAAATTTCACCTTCTGGTTTGTAGTAAATCAGAACGCGACGACGAATTTCGTCTTCAATTTGGAACTGCACTTTACGACCATCGATGCGAAGCTCATCGCCTGGCTCAATACGTTCGCCCACTTGAGCAACGCGACCGTTGACACTTACACGACCAGCAGCAATGACCTCTTCCATATAACGGCGGGAGCCTAAACCAACGCGTGCGAGCACCTTTTGCAATTTTTCACTCATGACAGCATAACCTTAGAAATTATCATCAACAGTTCGCCTATTTAAGACTTCGGTGCTTGCGCATCGAGAGCCATAAAAGCTTCCTTGGCATCCTGTAGGGGAGGCAATTGACCAATGGATGTTAGGCCAAAAGCATTTAAAAACTGTGGCGTTGTAACCAACAACGCGGGTCTTCCAGGGAGTTCCCGAAAACCAGATTCTTTAATCCAGTTCCAGTCAAATAGGGTTCTCAGAATTTGACTATTATTCGAGACTCCACGAATTTGTTCAATGTCCGCACGAGTCACGGGCTGATGGTAAGCCACCACCGCCAAGATTTCGAGCAGAGAAGGCGATAAGCGTGTTGGACGCTCAGGCCAAGTTTGAGTAATGATCTGACGATATTTGGCACGCACTTGAAAACGGAAACCTTGAGCAGTTTCAACCAGTTCAATCGAGCGGCCATGTTGTAACAGCATTAATTGTTGGATCAGTTGGCGCAGTTCAGATTTAGAATATTGATCTTGAAATGCTTCTTTCAGGCGCGCGAGGGACACAGGTGCATCACTGGCGAAAATAATCGCCTCTAGCTGCATTAACATTTCATGCTGCGTTTCAGCTTGTGAAAACAGATCAACATCGGTCATGCCTGAGCTCCTTGAACACTAAGAGGCGCCTCTATGCCTGAACCGATAATATGAATGCGTTGCTGACGCGTCAGTTCGAGCACGGCCATAAAGGTCACAACCACGCCCATACGCCCCTGACTCGGTTTCAGCAATTCATTAAATTCTAACACTTCGCCTGCTTGCAGCTTTTGTTCAATAAAAGCAATCCGTTCTTCCAGCAAGACGGGTTCTTGCTCAATTTTATGCATGACAGGTTCTGGGCGGTTAAACACGCAAAACAAGGCATCATGTAACAGATTGACCGAAAAGCCTTCATGACAGACGGCAATATCGCCCAGACTGACATTGGTTTCGAAGGTATCACGTTCAAGCACACTCATTTGACCCAAGCGTTCCGCCGCTTGCTTGACGCGAAGATAAGTTTCTAAGCGGTCAATCAGTTCTTGCTTGGGATCTTTTTCCACGGCAATGCTGCTAGGTTTCGGCAGTAACAAACGAGATTTTAAATCTGCCAATAATGCTGCCATCACCATATAGTCTGCGGTGAGCTCAATATTCAGTGACTTCATGGCATCCATATACGACAGATACTGGGCTGCAATTGGTGCAATATCT
The DNA here is from genome assembly GCF_054112845.1 of Acinetobacter sp. NigerLNRRAM0016. Classification (NCBI taxonomy): domain Bacteria; kingdom Pseudomonadati; phylum Pseudomonadota; class Gammaproteobacteria; order Moraxellales; family Moraxellaceae; genus Acinetobacter; species Acinetobacter sp. NigerLNRRAM0016. The sequence continues at coordinate 13,512 of NZ_JBSYVT010000040.1, read as the reverse complement.
AACTGTAATAAGTCAAAGCCATTTTTTTGAATCAGGTAAATTAAAAAGTCGAGTGGTCCTTCGAAATGCTCTAAAAGAATTTCAAATGCAGCGGGAGGAATATATAAATCCTCAGGGATGGAGTCATGCCACTCATCTAGAACACGGATGTGGGGCGTATCTTCCATGGCATTATGGACGGATTGATTCATTACAGTTATTGGCCACGCGAATTTTCAAAGGCATGATTATGTGTTTTCGAATCAGTACTTAAGGGAGAGAAAGTAGAGGCGATTAAAAAATACATAATTTTAATAGGGCTTAGTGTAATGCATATTCGGGTGTGAATAAATTACTTCACCGTTCAAATAACAAAAAAAGCGCCAAATAAATACAGAGTATTTATTTGTGTGATGATGAATGAAGTGATCTTTTATGCTTTTTAATGCGTCAAACAATGAGTAAAAGCATTGTAAAACAATAAGATATAAGGTTAAAAGGAGCAGGGCATCAGAGTCGGAGGATAAAAGCTCCCTCAACTCTGATGAATGAGCTTATTCAAAAGCACTGACATCGCCTACGCCTTTACGAATCACTTCAGGATGATCACCCGATAAATCCACAATACTGGTGGTGCTTAAAGTACCCAAGCCACCATCAATAAATACATCAATGCGTTTTTCCAGTTGCATCTCAATTTCATAAGGATCGTCGAGTGGATCGGCAATGCCTGGCAGAATTAAGGTACTGGTTAGTAGTGGTTCGCCCAATTCTTTTAACAGCATCTGACAAATCGGGTTACTTGGAATACGTAGACCAATGGTTCTTTTTTTTGGATGCATTAAGCGTTTCGGGACTTCACTGGTAGCAGGCAGAATAAAAGTAGTCACTGCTGGGGTATTGTTTTTCAATAAACGATACATGGCATTGTCGACTTTGGCATAGGTGGCAATGTCGGATAAATCGGAACAGATAATCGCGTACTGATGTTTCGGTCCCAAGCCACGAATCTGCGAAATGCGTTCCATGGCACTCTTATTCCCGATTTGGCAACCAATGGCATAAGCAGCATCGGTTGGGTAGACCACCACGTCACCCGCACGAATGCGTTCCACGGCTTGACTGATTAAGCGTGGTTGTGGATTATCAGGATGTATTCTTAAGTGCAACATATTTTTCTCCTGATTTTTTATCTATTATCTGCTGAAATTACAACATGTTGTAATTTAACTTTGATGAATTTCTGTAATTAATCCAGCATTTCACGTTGAAACTCGTCACTTTGTAATCTTTTGCCACTTCTGGTACAGGCACAAATGCAATCTATAAAGTATTGGGCATCGCGTGGCAGCTTCATTTCTCCAGCACAATAGCGTTGAACTTGTGCATAGACATTATCTTTAAAGCTTGAGCCATCGCCACCTTCGCCGGTCAAATTATCTAATGAGACACGGAATTTACGTCCAAAAGCTTTGGCAAACATCCATTCAATCGCTTGTGGCTTAATTTCAACTTGTTCAAACAGCGCTTGTTGCTCTTGGGTACGACCATCGGGTGCGTACCAGTAACCTAGGTCGGGCAGGAGACGACGTTGTTCACCTGCAATAGTCCAGTGGCTAATTTCATGCAGTGCACTATTAAAGAAACCATGGGCAAATTGAATGCGCGCAGGTTGCTCATGCGTTGCTGGAAAATATTCAGGTTCATGCTCACCGCGAATCAAATTCACATTAAGGTGGGAAAACCAGTAATTAAAGTGTAAGATGAGCCAGTCAACTTGTTCAGTTTCTGTCTGTAAATTCGCCCATTCCAATCGTTGCACTTGGTCTGGTGAAATGTCAGAATGGACAGTTGAAAGTGTGCTAACAAGTGATTTTTTATTCACTTCTGTTTGCGGCTGCAACAGATGCATGACTTAAGTTACCCAATTGGTCTGTCTAAATAAGTACAAAATTGTATCTTAATCTTTGACAGAGTACTGATGAATTTGTAGAATTGCCGCCTTAATTATGTCAGCAAATACCTTTCCGGCACAGATTGAGCCGTTTAAATGGGCTGAACAAGGCTTTACATGGTCAGGTACCCTGCCATTGTCTCGCTTTGCTCGTATTGCTCGTGAAGCTGTTGGATCAATTGATAATCAATTGATCAACATAGACTGTAAGCTATCAATGGATGCGTATCATCGTATTGTATGGTTGGATGGTCACGTTGAAACCAAAGTCCCAATGGAATGTCAGCGCTGTTTAGGCGCTGTAGAAATTGAATTGGTTTCAGATTTTCATCTAGCTCTGATTGATGATGAGTCACTGATAGAGCGCTTGGATGAGGATGCTGATTTCATCGTACTAGGTGAAAGTGAAGCGACAACGAAAGGAGAATATCCAAATCCTTCCACTGCCGATTTACTCGCACTCATAGAAGATGAATTGTTATTGTTGGTGCCTTTGTCTCCTAAGCATGACGCTTGTGAGCATAAGCATCAACCTGCCGTTCAGGACGTTGTCGAAGAAAAACGGGATAATCCGTTTGATGTTTTGGCAAGTTTGAAGGGTAAACTTAACTAATTTTTGTGTTATACTGTTAAGTTAAGACAACTGAATTTGTTCTGATCCATTTTTTCGATTTGTAAGGAGCCATCATGGCCGTTCAGCAAAACCGTAAAAGTCGCTCTCGCCGTGACATGCGCCGTTCACATGACGCTTTAACCGAGAATGCATTAACTGTAGACCAAACTACGGGTGAAACGCACCGTCGTCACCACGTAACTAAAGATGGTATCTACCGTGGTCGTCAATTATTCGCTAAAGCAGCTGATGCTGAATAATTGATGAAGCATTAAGCGATGAGCTTAGTGGAAAAATTGGGAGCGTAAGCTCCCTTTTTTTGTCTCCAATTTTTGTTGTATTTCGCAATTACCAAACACGAAATTAAGTGTTAAATTTCCGTCCCAAGAATGAGCAGTGACTTCATAAAGGATTTTTTATATGTCTGCTAGACCACTCGAACAAGCAGCTCAAGCAACAAAAACTGCATTTGTGTTTCCAGGTCAAGGTTCGCAAAAAGCTGGCATGCTGGCTGAACTTGCTGAACAGTTTAGTGGTGTTCGTGACACGTTCGCGGAAGCTTCTGAAGCCCTTGGTTTTGATTTGTGGCATATTGCCCAAAGCGGTGAAGGCTTAGACCAAACTGAATTTACGCAACCAGTCTTGCTTACAGCGAGTATCGCTTTATGGCGTGTTTGGTTGGAGTTGGGCGGTGTTGCACCGAAATACCTTGCAGGTCATTCACTTGGTGAATACAGTGCTTTGGTTGCTGCTGGTGCAATGTCATTGGGCGATGCTGTGAAGTTGGTGAACTTGCGTGGCAAGCTCATGCAAGATGCCGTACCTCAAGGTAAAGGTGCAATGGCGGCTATTTTGGGTCTAGAAGATGCCAAAGTTGTTGAGTTATGTGCAGAAGTTACAGCACAAGGTCAGGGTTCTGTTCAAGCTGCGAACTACAATGCGCAAGGTCAAGTGGTCATTGCAGGCGAGAAGGCTGCTGTAGAAGCGGTGATGGCAATTGCAAAAGAACAATCAGGCAAAGCGATTGCACTTCCAGTGTCTGTTCCATCACATTGTGCGTTGATGAAACCAGCTGCCGAGCAAATCGCACTTGCTTTGGAACAAACTGCCATTGAGCTACCTAGCATTCCTGTAATACAAAATGTCAACGCGGAAATCGCGACAGATGTGGCGCAATTACGTCAGGCATTGACTGCGCAATTGTATCAATCTGTGCAATGGACCAAGACCATGCAGTCTGTACAAGATCAAGGAATTCAATTCATTGTTGAATGTGGTCCTGGTAATGTACTTGCCAATCTTGCGAAACGTTTGCCAAATATAGAAAAAGCATTCCCAATCGATACTAAAGGTCGTATGGAGGATGCACTGAATGCCATTTTAGTGGCAGAAGGAAAAATTGCATGACACAAGAACGCAAAGTCGCTTTAGTGACAGGCGCAAGTCGAGGGATTGGTGCTGCCATCGCTCAACAGTTGATTCAAGACGGTTATTTTGTAGTGGGTACTGCGACTTCAGAGTCGGGTGCTGAAAAATTATCAGCAGCATTTGGTGAAAATGGTGCAGGTAAAGTGCTTGATGTACGTGATGGCGCTGCAATTGATGCTTTAGTTACAGATATCGAACAAAATTATGGTCCAGTTCTTGCACTTGTAAATAATGCAGGAATTACCCGTGATAATTTGTTGCTACGTATGTCTGAAGATGATTGGGATGATATTCTGAACATTCATTTAAAAGCCGTTTACCGCCTATCAAAACGCGTTCTTAAAGGCATGACCAAAGCTCGTTTTGGACGAATTATCAATATCAGTTCTGTGGTTGCTCATTTTGCAAACCCAGGCCAGGCAAACTATTCAGCTGCTAAAGCAGGTATTGAGGCATTTAGCCGCAGCCTTGCAAAAGAGATGGGTAGCCGCCAAATTACTGTGAATTCAGTTGCACCAGGTTTTATTGCAACAGAAATGACAGAACAGTTAAGCGAAGAAATTCGTAAAAAAATGAGCGAACAAGTGGCACTTCAACGCTTAGGCGAACCACAAGATATCGCGAATGCTGTAAGTTTCTTGGCTTCTGAGAAGGCAAGTTATATTACAGGTACGGTTTTACACGTAAATGGTGGTTTATACATGAGCTAATTGGCTGATGTATGAACTTTCAAAAAATTAGAGTTTCAATTAAACTAACGGCATTTAAAAACGCCACAAGCAATGAGGAGAATTCCTGTGAGCGATATCGAACAACGCGTTAAACAAGCGGTTGCAGAACAATTGGGTCTTAAAGTTGAAGAGATCAAAAACGAAGCATCTTTCATGGATGACTTAGGTGCAGACTCTCTAGACCTAGTTGAACTTGTAATGTCTTTCGAAAATGATTTCGACATCACTATCCCTGATGAAGATTCTAACGAAATCACTACAGTTCAATCTGCAATTGACTACGTTTCTAAGAAACTTGGTTAATTGTTGATGTTCAGCATAGCTGAAAGAAAAGCCACCTTTTAGGTGGCTTTTTTAATGCCTGTTTAAAGAGGGGGATTTGAGGCTTTCTTCATGTAATCTTGACGCGCTGAAATATACCTAGAATTAGGGATAGTGCTTTTGAGGTGCGAGTTTTAATTTAATGGAATACATCAGAATGAAAACTTGTAAAACTAGAATAGAAAAAACGTTAAGCAAGTCCGTTAAAGTTGAGTATTATGGTTGGTTTATTTGTAACAATAAATGTATACCAAAACACTTGGTTATGCAGTGTGATTAGTTTTGTTTTAAAAATAAGCAAAATAGATAATAAGAATGAAATATTATAATTTTAATGCATATGTATAAAAAATAATCTTATCTTAAATATTTAATGAACTTCATCACATTTTAATTCCTCAAAAAGTAAATCTAATATATTTAATTCATCTTTCTTAGATCTTGGAAGAAAAATATTCATGTCTGAATTTTGCATATTGTTAAGTCAATCTTAAATAATTGACGTGCATTTCTACAGCTAAGCATGGGTTAACTTATTGAAATTAATTGCTTATATTCTAGGTGAGAGATAAGTCACAGTGTCATGTGCATATAAGAAATACTTTAGTAAAAAATATGAGAATGCGAATTAAACAAGCACAAGCAATGGGTTGGAGTAAACGGATTGCTCTATTAGTCACACTTTTATGTAGCACATCTGTTTATGCCGTTCAGTTAAAGACATTGTTGAAAACAGCTTTGGAGCAAGACCCAATGATGTTAGAAGCACAAGCCAATGAAGAAGCTGCACTCAGCAAGGTAAAAGAATCGAAAGCGCTGCATTATCCTACCTTGGCTGTGACAGCAAACCAGATTCTGGATCAATCACATGAAAGTCAATATGACTATGTGAGTGAGGATTTTACACCTGGGATTAGAGGGAGTGTGAATCTGTATTCCTTTGGTGCTATTAGCGCGCAAGTGGCGCGTGATGAGAAAAAGTCACAGTATTTTGAACAGAAGATTGGTGAGACCGCGGAGGAGTTGGGATACAACATCGGTTCGGAATATTTAAAAGCCCTAAATGCACATGAAGCCATTGCAGTGCAGATGCGGAGTTTGGAGCGCCACAACAAGTTTACCCAAGATGTGAGTGTCATAGTGCAATATGATGCAGGACGTCGTTCTGAGTTAACTCAAGCGCGCGCACGGCAAATGCAGGTTGAACACACCATCAGTAGCTTGCAGCGCGATTTGGGCTTTGCACTCAGTCATCTGAGAAAGTATTCGCCTGAAGTGATTGATCAAGATACTTTGACTGATCCCTTTGCAGGGCTGGCACCATCGCAATTTATTACCCGTTACCAACTGGGTGAAGTCACTCAACATCCCTCTTATTTAGCCCAAGAAGCGGAACTGGACAGTATTCGCTCAGAAGTTAAATATCGTAAAGCCAAGCGTTATCCAAGTATTAACTTGGAAGGCAATGTGACGACGGAGGATCGTCAGGTGTATTTGAATATGTCGTGGGATCTGTTGAATCAGGGAGCGAAATATTCAGTCGAACAAAGTGGACAATCGGCTGTTGCTGCCAAAGCACGTCTGGATCAAATTCAGCGTGATATTGAAGAGCGTGCGCGAACCGCAGAAATTGATATGTTTCAAAGCCAACAAAAAATGCAGATTTCACAAGAACAAATTATTGCTTCACGCAAGGTGGTCAGTGACAACGAGAAACAGTTCAAAATCGCAAGAAAAAGCCTGATTGATGTGCTGAATGCGTATAACGAACTGGCGGGTGTCGAAATGGCATATGTCTCGGCACAAAATGATTATCGCATGGCTGCACTGGCCTATTTGCGTGCGCAAGCCAATATAAGCAATTAGGTAAGGCAGTAACACACTGCTGTTCCACAATGGATGTGGATGATGCATCAATGACCTTGAGGTCGAAGAATTAAAAAAAGGATGACATAAAGACAATGAAATCCATCATAGAACATATTGCATTGGCAACCCGATTATTAGGGAGTCCATTACCTGTCGCGACATTAATGGCGCAGGTGACGCATGATCAGCATTTAAATGTGAATTATGCTTCTTTGGTGGAAGTATTAAAAAGTCACGGTTTTGAAAATACCTTAACGCAAAAAGCATTGCATGACATTCCAGCTTTGGCGGTGCCTGTCGTGATTGTATTGCAGCAAGATCAAGCCGCTGTTATTACGCGAATAAAAGGCAGTACAACAGAACGCGTGTATGAAATACAACAAACCGATGGTTTAAAGCAGCGTCTGACGCAGCAACAGTTAAGTGAGTTGTATTTGGGCTATTGCTGGTTTATTAAACCGAAGCTCGCGCATGATTTGCGCTCTGAACTGCCTGAGTATCACTTGCCCAAAGCTTGGTTCTGGAAAGTGATTTGGCGGTTTCGTGCCTATTATGCCCAAGTGATTTTGGCAACATTTATCATCAACTTTTTGGCGCTGGTCAGCTCGCTTTACGTTATGAATGTGTATGACCGTGTGATTCCGAATAAGTCCTATGAAACCTTATGGGTACTGAGTATCGGGGTCATTCTGGCCATTAGCTTTGAGTTTGCTGCCAAGATGATTCGTGGGCATTTGACCGATATTGCGGGGAAAAAGGCAGATCTCATTATCAGTTCCGCTATTTTTCGTCGCGTGATGAGTCTGGATTTGGCAGAACGCCCAGCATCTTCAGGTTCCTATGCCAATAACTTGCGCGAATTTGAGTCGGTGCGGGAGTTTATGACCAGTGCTAGTTTACTGGTTTTGGTGGATTTACCGTTCTTATTGTTGTTTATCACCGTGATTTGGATGATTGGCGGACAATTGGCTATAGTGCCGTTAATTTTAATTCCAATCGTAATGATAGTCGGGATTTTGGCGCAGGCACCTTTGGCACGCTATATCAATGAATCCATGAAAGAGTCTTCGCAACGTCAAGGCTTGGCAGTCGAGGCAATTGAAGGGATTGAAACCTTAAAAGCCAACAATGCCACCAGTTGGGCACAGCAAAAATGGGATTATTACACCGCCAAAAATGCAGCTTCGAGCACCAAAACGCGTGATTTGAGCAATTTTGTGGTCAATTTTTCAGTCGCGGTGCAGCAATTAAATACCGTGATTTTGGTGATCGTCGGAACCTATCTGATTCATAGTCCAGATCCCAATCACAAAATTACCATGGGAGCACTGATTGCCTCGGTGATCTTGTCTGGTCGTGCTTTGGCGCCTTTGGCACAAATTTCGAGTTTGGCGATTCGTTTCCAGCAAGCCAAAATTGGTCTGCAAGGGTTGCAAAGTATTATTGAGCGCAAAATTGAACGTGATCCAGATCGGCAATATATCAGCCTTGATCAAGTCAAAGGCGAGCTTAAATTTCAGCAAGTCGGTTTTAAATATCAACAAGATATTCCCGCAGCATTAAAAGCGTTGAATTTGAATATAGCTGCGGGTGAAAAAGTGGGTATTTTGGGGAAAATTGGCAGTGGTAAAACCACCACTCTGAAACTTGCTAGCGGTATGTTTGAACCTTTAGAGGGGAATGTCACCCTCGATGGTGTGGATTTACGTCAGCTCGATCCGAATTATCTACGAAATCAGGTGGCGATGTTAGGTCAAGCACCACGGCTTTTTCTGGGAACTCTGCGTGAAAACCTCGACTTGGCTCGACAAGATGGTTTTTCGACAGATCAGGAGCTATTGCTTGCCTTAAAACGTTTTGGTCTGGAGAGCCTGATTCAAAATCATCCGCGTGGCTTGGATATGCCTTTGGGGGAAGATGGTTTAGGACTCTCGGGAGGGCAAAAACAGATTATTGCCTTGGCGCGACTCACTTTGCGTTCCCCACGTGTGGTGTTGCTGGATGAGCCGACCAATGGACTCGATCAATTAACTGAACGTCAAACTCTGAATGCTTTGCATCAATGGAGCAAAGACAAGACCTTGGTGGTGGTCACGCATCGCACTCAAGTACTGAGTATTGTGAGTCGTGTGGTGGTGATGGATCAAGGGCAAGTAGTGATGGATGGTCCGAGAGATGAGGTATTGAAAAAACTGGCTCAAAATGAACAAAAGAAAACCACTGCATCAAGTGCAGCTACGGCAGCTCAAGCAGTAACCTCGGCGACCCAAGCAGGCAATGCAGCGGGACGAACCATTGTGATTCAGCCCGACAATGCTACAACAGTTCGCAAGCAGACAAAAGAAACAGCATTACAAGAACAGAATGTTGAATCGCTATAACAACAATGAGCAGATCAAGATAAGTGAGGCTTATGAAAGATTACCAGAACCCATCCGCAGAGCGAGTACAGTCTAAAGACTTAAAGTTGCTCAACGACTTGAATGCTGCCTTACAAACGGAAAAGCATACAGGGCTTTTCTGGACGATTGCGTTGCTGTTCGTATTTTTAGTCGTATTTGTATTTTGGGCTTATCACAGTCCTGTCGAAGAAGTGACACGTGGACAAGGCAGTGTTATTCCAACCAGCCGAGAACAAATCTTACAAAGCTTGGACCCGGGTACTATTAAAGAAATGCTGGTGAAAGAGGGGGATATCGTTGAAAAAGGACAAATTCTACTGCGTTTAGATGATACCCGTAGCTCTGCCATCTTAAGAGAAAGTGAAGCCAAAGTGGCCAACCTTGAAGCCATGTCGTCACGCTTAAGAGCAGAATCTTATGGAACTTCGATTCAATTTCCGACTGGAATTAGCGAGTCACTGAAACATCGTGAGCGTGCGGCCTATACTGCGCGTCGACGCGCAGTGGATGAAGCGGTTGCAGGCTTGCAAACCAGCAAGGCTATGTTGGATCGTGAAATTGCCATCACGGCACCGATGGTAGCAGAAGGAGTGATGTCTGAGGTGGAGTTGCTGCGTATGCGACGTCAGTCTTCAGATTTGGCACTGCAAATTGATGAAAAGCGCAATCAATATGCAGCAGATGCCAATAATGAGTTGGTGCGAGTCGAGTCTGAACTTGCGCAAGCCAAAGAAAATATGGCGATGCGGGCAGATCCAGTAGATCGTTCCCTGATTCGAGCACCCTTAAAAGGCATTGTTAAAAACATCAAGATCAACACGGTTGGTGGGGTAGTTCAGGCTGGGCAGGACATCATGGAAATTGTGCCTTTGAATGACAAGCTGCTGGTCGAAGCCTATATCCGTCCGCAAGATGTTGCATTTGTACACCCTGGACTTGCTGCAATTGTCAAAATTACGGCTTATGACTATGCCTTGTATGGCGGCTTGGAAGGTAAGGTTACGCTTATTAGCCCAGATACCCTGAGAGATAAAACCCGCCCGAGTGAACTGAATCTCAATCCTGAGGAAGCCTATTACCGCATTTTGGTCGAAACACATCAGAATTCGCTAACGGATAAAAATGGTCAACCGATGCCGATTATTCCCGGCATGATTGCCAGTGTTGATGTCAAAACAGGAGAAAAAACCATATTCCAATATTTGATTAAGCCGATTACGCGTATGCAGCAGGCACTACAAGAGCGATAGTCGATATTAGCAAAACAAAAAAATTATTAAAATTTTGTTATCGATATAAATGGTCCATAGCTGTGGTTAAAATAATATCGAGTGGTTAAAATAATATAGATTTAAAATATATGTTTTATGTTTTTGATAATAAATAAATGCTAAAAAACCATATTTAAAATATGGTTTTTAACTTTAAATAATAAAAACAAAATAATTATAAGAATTTTAATTTTATTTGTGATCTAGTTCATGTTATTCAAAAAAACCTGATTAAAGCTATTTTTTTTTGCTCATTTTTTTATATTCTCTTTAATTAAGTATTATAAAAAAATTGCATAAATACCTATTTTTTATAAGGGTTTATGTTGAAGCTAAGAATAATCCCCTAGATCGGGGTGAATAATATTGAGATATAAATAAAAGAGGTCATGAGTATGAATGCAAAAAGGTTAATATTAATTATGAGCTGCTCGTTGTTTTGGGTAGGATGCTCATCTGCAAACAAACAACCGCCATTAGAGCATTGGAATCTATTTGGTTCTAATACTTATACTCAGCCTAAACTCATTAAATCAGGGCAGACTCAGGTTGTTTTTATTCGTGATAAAGAGGGTTTAATAGGTCCTGCTGCAAATGTATTTGTGAATGGACATTATTTAACATCCTTATTGCCAGGTGGGTTTAAGGCGGTTCAATTGTGTGCGAATCCAACGCGAATTAATGCAGCGTATACCAAGAGTGATTTGAATTATATCAGTGCCCGAAATCTGAATGCTCAGCAAAACCTCACTGAGGGAACTACGCAATATTTCCGCTTAGTGAATGGAACTGGTCAGAACATTCAACTTCAAGCCGTTAGCGAGAGTCAGGCGCAAGCGCTTTTATCTAATTTAAAAGAAGAAGTGAACACGGTTTCTCGGGTAAGAGAAGTCGAGGCATGTGCTCAGCCAGTTTATGTTCAGGTGCCTGTGAAATCGGAATTGAAGAAATATACCTTGGAGGCAAGCACGGTTTTTGGTTATGCCAAATCTGGACCGAATGATTTAACACCGAAAGGTCGTGAAGAGATTGCTTCAATTGCAGCAGAAATTACCCGTGATCAGGCGTCGATTAGCCATATTGCTGTGATTGGTTATACAGATCCTGTGGGGTCCGAAAACTCCAATCAACAATTGTCGCAGCGTCGTGCGGAAACGGTACGCATGCTCTTGGTTCAAAATGGCGTCGTGAAAAAGAATATTTTGGTTGAAGGACGTGGCGAACAAGAGCTGGTGGTCACGGATTGTGAGCGGAAATACGCAAAAGATAAGGCAGCACGTGAGCAGTGTGATTTACCGAATAGACGCGTAGAAATTATTACCTACGGAATGAAAGCTGAGTAAGACTCGCTCTCTGCATTTATTCACTATTTTTAGAATTAAGCTATAAGAAAAGGATAAATAACATGCCAAATCAAACAGTAACAATAAAATTGCATGATGCGAAAACCATTATTTCGGCATTCCAAGTGACGAAAACCCATGACCAGCCTGTTACGATTCAAGCTCAAAAAGGCATCAATTACGAGCTGATTGATGATGCCACTCAATTTGCACCAGAAAATATTAAGATTCAGCGAGTGGGTGATGATTTATATATTAGCTTTGAGGCGGATGGTGATAGTGCGCTTGATCCTGACTTGATTATTCAAGGCTATTACGGAACGGATGGCAATACTACCAATCTGCTGATCGGTCTGCATGAAAATGGCAATTACTATGCCTATGTCCCAGAAAGTGGTTTGCAACAAAACGCGGTCAGTATGCTCGCAGATCAAATGAGTGCGGGGCAGGCTCTCGGTGGAGAAGCTTTAACGTCTGCGGCATATGAATTTAATCCTTATTGGTTGTTGGCATTGATTCCGATTGTTGGATTGGCCGCTGCTGGAGGGGGCGGCGGAGGTGGTGGAGGTGGGACACCTGCTCCATCTGCCGACAAACCTGATGTTGTTGCTTTAGATGGTGGTCAAGTTACGGTTAGACCAGGTTCAAATAATGTAAAACAAGTCATTACTTATACGGATGAATCAGATAACCCTGTGACCTTAACGGCAACCAAGGGTTCTGATGGGTCATGGAGCCTTGATCAAACACCTACTGAGGTAACGATTAATCCTTCTACGGGTGAAGTTACCATCGGTATGGATGCTGTGAAAGATGGCAGCACGGTGACTTCTACAGGGACCAATTCGAGTAATAATACCGCGACTGATAGTGATACAGCTAAGGTGGATGACAGTACACCAACATCGGCAGATGCTCCTGATGTTACTGCATTGGCGACGGGTGCTGTTGCTGTTAAACCAGGTGAAGATAATGTTAAACAGGTCATTACTTATACAGATGAATCAGATAACCCTGTGACCTTAACGGCAACTAAAGGTGAAGATGGTACTTGGAGTTTAGATAACACACCTGCTAACGTGGTGATTGATCCAACTACAGGTATCGTTGCCATTGGTCCTGACGCGGTGAAAGATGGTAGTGAGGTAACTTCGACTGGCACAGATGCGTATGACAATACAGCCAGTGATAGCGATACAGCATTAACTGATGCAACGGATACTCAAGGTGCGGATTTAATTGCGGATAAACCTGATGTGTTGGCATTGGTTGGAGGTTCGGTAACAGTCACTCCTGGTGCAGATAATGTTAAAGAAGTGATCAGTTATACTGACGAATCTAATAACGCTGTTATTTTAATAGCAACTAAGGGTACAGATGGGTCGTGGAGTTTAGATAGTACCCCAACAGGCGTAAGTATTGACCCTACTACGGGTGTCGTTAGCATTGGAATGGAAGCTGTTCTAGATGGTAGTCTTGTAACTTCGGTCGGTTCTGACGAATTTAATAATACTGCTAGTGATAGTGATACAACCTATACAGATGTCACCAGTTATACAGTCACTTTTGACTCGATCACTAACGACACAGGTACAGTGGGT
>NZ_JBSYVT010000039.1:0-27152 GCF_054112845.1 Acinetobacter sp. NigerLNRRAM0016 | reverse complement strand
TGGTTCAGAAAGACGATTGAATGAAGGTATTGATGTCATGGTGTCTCCAAAAAGTATTTTTCACCATGTCATCAGTCAGTTGAGTATTTATTTACGAGTACATATGTACTCGTTCCTGAGTACTCTCACAGTCTCCAGTACAGTATTCTCTGTAAATGATCTGTGAGAAGTAGCATCATGAAAGAAAGATTGTAGCGATTGATTGAATTCTTTTTATAGTCAGTATCTTATTAATCGAAGAGTTAGGATATCTTAATAATATAAGATACCAACTAAGCCTGCTACATCACAAACTAAAAATACCCATAAAATCCTACTTTGGTTAATAGTAACAACTACTAAATTATGGGAATTTCTTCATCAGCAGAGAAGCTAAAGTTAGCTTACTCCACTATCACTCTTTGCTTTCGATTTCTTGTTTCTAACCACTGGTACAACTTTTTCCATAGGCATTTGATTGTCAAATAAATTCGTTAAATACCGACTCATGCTTAACTTATGTGTTGAACCAGATGATACATCCTGTAAAAAAATAGCCTGTGAAATAAAATAGGGAATAAGATGTGAAATCACTGATTTTTCTACTGCGGCTTTATGATTTCTAATGTAAAGATACTTCACAGCCAAACTCTCATGCTTTGGAATAAAGTCTATAAAGCTGACTAGTTTTTCTAGATCAGAATTGCTCGGTTGAACTTTACATTTCTTCATTGCAGCGTTAGCAGATTTAACCCAAAGTTCTTCAACTTGCTCACTTAGCCATTTTTGATCTTCCGCTCCATTAGAATTATCAAACATCAGTAGAACATCTAGTGTCTCATGTTGATTTTTTTTACGACAGATTACAATATGTTGGACATCTTTGAATTGCCTATTCTTTCCAGATAACCGTGTTTTAAACGCATTGAAAATAGCTGTAATCCCTAATTTGTCGTGCAATGAGTAGGGTAGGCTAAATTTGCATCTCATAAGAACTCGCTCTTGATCAAAAGCTTTTCGCCATGGTTTAACATCTGCGTACTTCAAATGTTGTAAATTAGGCTTTATTTTTTGTTCGTATTGTTTTGCCAATACTCGTGCTTTTTTCATCAAGTCATTTAAAGTTTGGATTTGTTCCTGATGCATCACTACTTGCGAAATATTACGATGCTCTTCTTCTACAAAATGGTATTCAAAAAGGTTAATCACCAAATCCCAGTAATCTGATTCAATATTTATTGCTCTTAATTTATTTGCAATTTGTTGGGTATAAAAATTATAAAATAATACAAGGTACTGGCTCCCAACTGTAGACAGCCCTTCAGGGCTACAGTTCTGTTGGGGCTTAACGGTGAAAAACGGATTTGTCGAATGTAATAGATTGTCAATAAAACATTCAAACTGAATCAAGAACTTTAAAAGCTCTTCATCAAGTATAGTGTTGCCATAAAATATTTTAGCCCACATATGTCTTTGTTTATTATTTATCTTGGTTTTGACAGCACCATTTTTTTCATCAGCAACATAATCAATAAAATCCTGCATTGTGCATGGAGTTGATGAATGTATGACTTCATCTTGCGATGGCGCCCCAACTTGGATTTCCAAGCTCTTTCCAACTTTTTGTTTTTCAAATTTTGATTTTGGCTCAGGTAATGCAACTGAAGCCAAAGGCATAGCTTGCGTAAAATCACGCTTATTGTTGTAAAAGGCATCTTCTGGATCACTACATCTTCTCTGTGGCAGATCAGCAGCTTGAATATTCCTTTGTACCACTTTGGAATTGAACTGCTCAAGCTGACGAGTATTGCTATTTATTTTCGGGCTAGTATTTCTTACCAAGTGAACTGTAGCGATTTCCGTTGTTTGTGCATCAGTATCCTTAACCCAACATTTGATTGAAGGATGCAAGTTTTTATTATGATGAGAAAAATAAATATACTTACTTGAAATGAATAAATATTTAACTCCCCAATACTCTAGCAAACGTAAGTCTTCTTTTGTAAAAGAAGCGTCAATTTTAAACTTTAGCTCAGGAATAAGTTTCATTAATTGATTATTCCAGTTAGTTAATCTAAATGAAATATTTTGAAAACTCTCAATATCTGATTTTATTTCCTGCTCAATTCTATCAATTCTATCTTCTGAAAAAGGCTGTTCCATCAAATCCCGATGGTTTCTTATCTTTTCTAATTCTTTTAAATATTTAGCTTCAAGATAATTTTTTGTTCTTGTCTTATCTGCCAATAAGCCTTTCAAACTTTCATTAAAACTCGCCAACCAAGATTGTTCAGTTAGAGCTATAGAACTAAGCAGAGTGACTGTATGAAATCTATAACCATAAGCCCCATCATCTTCCAACTTTATATATGCGCGTAAGACATCTGTATGCTGAGAAAATATCGTGACTAAAGCTTCTTCAATAATCAGCTTTAAAGTCGTTGCTCGCTCCAACCATCTATCTGAACAATTATCTTCAAATCGGGATGTTTCAATCTCAATATCAAATGCCAAAAAATATGCGTTGTCTGTTTGTTTTAAAAAAGAATGTAAATCTTTAAATATTGTTTTGTGGTCATCGTTACAATCAAACCTCTCAGGTTGTTTAGCCAACAATTTAAGCTCGTCTCGAGCTGAATGTATATTCCTGAGAAAAGCATTAATTTCAGCCTCATCTTTTTTATTCTGAGTTAATTGTCGATAGTCTTTTAACTGAAGCTCAGTGTAGAGTCTTCGGCACTCTTTTGAATATTCGGTTATACCAAAATTTAAAAATACTTCAGGATCAATTTTAAGATTTTCCAATACATTCTTAAACGTACAGTAATCAATTTCATTTGAGGGTATTCCCTCATTTTCTGCTGCCATTAACCGACCAAAATATATCTCACAATTTCGATACCATCGAATCAATTCCAAAGAATTAGAAACTGGTTGCTTTACGTTGTAGTAACCATCTTCATCATAAATTGAATGCGAATAACGAAGTTCCATTATTTTAAATAAATCACCACTTTGTACCAAAGCAGCATTGGGGAAATAGGTAGTATTAGACATACAACACCAACGTAAGCTATTGTTTTATAGATTCATAATGACTCATTTACTAATTTTTTACTACAGCAAATTTTAACTTTTAATACTGCATTTTTTAATTAATACCACAGCAAATTTGATAAGTTACAACAATCATTGCACTTATTTACAACAGACTAGACAAGCATCTCCCCCCAATAATTCAACAAGACATAAACAAAAAAATCCCCCTTATACCATATTGGTTTAAGGGGGATTTCAGTCTATTCAGGCTTTTATTAATAATTTCAAAATTCCATCCATGTCTTCAACTGCTCTGCATACCATTACATCATTCGCACACGCTCTTCCCAATACTGCGCACGGTTATAAGCAGAGCGAATTCTATTCTGCTCTAGATGAAACCAACAGACGTTCAATCCATTCTGGAATTAATAAATTTGACTCTCTTAATAATTATACAAAGCAATAAAAAGCTCACTATTGGCATACAATCAATTAAACGGTTATTATACGACCAATTAATACACCTCTAAATTGAGCTAACTCTATCATCATCTATATGGGGGTAAAATTGGGGGTAGAAACAAAAACATGCTATATAAATATATTTTTATTTCAATAATTTAAATTAATAATGCGACTCCCTCTTTCAGCCAAGATTCATTATCATGCAGTCACATGATGTCTTGAAAGGCTTAAATCCAAAGGGTTTAAGCCTTTTTTGTTGCCTTTAGAAAATATAGCCAACCTGTAAAAAATCCCCCAACAAAGGGGGATTTCATCATTAGCACGTAGAAAAATAGAGGCTTATACCGATGCGCTCATCTGCTTTTGCTGTCGTGAAGGTGGCAACAGGTTCTCAAACATTTGCATCAATTCTGGATTTGCTGTTTGCCATTTTGGCTGTTTATCCTTATCAATCAACAAGGCACGTACACCTTCCAGCATATCGCCCTGCTCAAACCAGATATCCTGCAAATCACGCTCAAGCTGCATACATTGCTCTAAAGACAAACCACGTCCTACATGCTGGAGTTTCAGGCTAATCTGCTTTGCCAACAATGAGCGCTGCTGTAAAGTCGCCAAAATTTTGGCTGCCCAATCCGCATGCTCACCCTCTGCTGCACTCGCCAGACTGGCTTCAATCTGCCCTAATTCAGCATGAGCAAAATGCTGTCGAATTGCCTCTTCATAAAGTTTTAAATCACTTGGTACAGGTGTTTTTAAATGACGTGTAATGATCTGTTCAATCAACTGCTGATTTAATGCTAAGGCACTCGCCAGCTCAGTTTGCAAAGTTGCCAACTGCTCACTGCCCACCAAGTAATCAATCAAATCCAGATGCAAGGCATCGCTACTGCTAATCTGATCTCCTGTTACTGCCATATACACGCCAATATCATCTAGGCGGGACAGGAAATGCGTCGCTCCGACATCAGGGAAAAAACCAATCGCAGTTTCAGGCATGGCAAAACGTGATTTTTCACTGCTGACAATAATATGACAGGCTTGCGCCAAACCAAATCCACCACCTAAGACATAACCATCCAAAAACACCAGCACGGATTTTGGATATTGGCGCAAGGTGTTCAGCATGTGATATTCATCGGCAAAATAGCGCTGGTGATTGCGGGTGCCATTTTGATAACTGTCATATAGGAAGCGAATATCACCCCCTGCACAAAAAGCCTTCGGGCTATTCGAATTAATTAGGATCGCCTGAACCTGAGCATCTTCGCGCCACTGCTCTAATTGTTGGGTAATGCCATGAATCATGGTGAGGGACAGTGCATTCAGATGGCTGGCACGATCCAGTGTGATCACACCTAAATGCCCTTGAACACTGATCTGTAAATTATTTTCCATAATGCGTGTCCATCCTTATTGATTGTTGAATTGCGCTGCACGCTTTTCGACAAAGGCTTGCATGCCTTCTTTCTGATCCTGCGTCGCAAAGATGGAATGGAAAGTACGGCGCTCAAAGCGCAAACCTTCGCTAAGGCTGACTTCAAAGGCACGGTTAATGCTTTCTTTAATCATCATGGTTGCGGTCAGGGAGCGCTGGGCAATTTTCTCAGCCGCCTCAAGGGTATAAGCCAGTAATTCTTCTTTTGGTAACACCCGCGCGACCAAACCACTCTGTTCTGCCTCAGTGGCATCCATTTGGCGGGCGGTTAGACACATTTCCATGGCTTTGGCTTTACCCAGTGCCAGCGTTAAACGCTGCGTTCCACCAATCCCAGGAATCACGCCCAGTGTCACTTCAGGCAAACCAAATTTGGCATTCTCGGCACAATAAATAAAATCGCACATCAATGCCAATTCACATCCACCACCCAGTGCATAACCACTGACTGCGGCGATCAAGGGTTTACGGCGCTGTGCAATGCGATCTGCCAAATGGAAAAAATCATCAAAATAGATATTAGGGAAATTCAGCTCTGCCATTTCCTTAATATCGGCACCCGCAGCAAAGGCTTTTTCTGAACCCGCCAATACCATACAGCCAATCTCACGATCACGTTCAAACTGGTCTAGTGCATGGTTAATTTCAGCAATCAGCTGGCTGTTTAAGGCATTCAGTGCTTTAGGACGGTTCAGGGTAATCAGTCCCATACCATTGCGCTTTTCCACCAAAATGGTGTCCCATTGTTGTTCTTCGATGAAAGTTTTTTCCCACTGCATGCTTTTATCCTTTCTGTTTAGATACGCTGTACAGGCACTCCGCCGATCTCAAATCGGCCACTTAAACTAGCCTGTACATCCTTCAATGCTTGTTTCTTTCTGTTTATAAACTACGCGCAATCACGAGGCGCTGGATGTCACTGGTGCCTTCATAAATCTGGCAAATGCGGGCATCGCGATAAATCCGTTCAATTGGAAAATCTTTCAAATAGCCATAACCGCCAAAGATTTGTAAGGCATTGGAACAGACGCGTTCCGTCATTTCTGAGGCAAACAGCTTTGCCATCGAAGCTTCGGTTAAACACGGTTGACCTGCTTCTTTCAAACGTGCGGCTTGATGCACCAACTGACGCGCTGCGGCAATTTCAGTTGCCATACTGGCTAAACGGAACGATACCGCTTGTTGTTCAAAGATTGGTTTGCCAAAGGCAACGCGTTCTTTGGCATAGCGGGTGGCTTCTTCCAAAGCGGCGCGGGCTAAACCCACCGCCTGTGCGGCAATGCCAATCCGTCCACCTTCCAGATTGGACAAGGCAATTTTTAAGCCCTCACCTTCTTTACCCAACAGCATGCTTTTGTGCACCCGCACATCGGTCAAGGCAATTTGGCAGGTATCGGAGGCATGTAAACCGAGTTTTTCTTCAACCCGAATCACCTCATAACCTGGGGTATTGCGTGGCACCAAGAAGGCGCTCATGCCTTTTTTACCCGCAGCGGGATCGGTCACGGCAAACACGATAATCACGCCTGCGTTATGCCCCGAAGTAATAAACTGCTTGGCCCCATTAATCACATAATAATCACCATCTTTCACAGCACGGGTTTTGATCGCCGCAGCATCGGAACCGGTATGTGGCTCGGTTAAGGCAAATGCACCAATCATTTCACCTTTGGCCAAAGGCAACAAAAATTGCTGCTTTTGTTCTTCGGTGCCAAATTTAAGAATCGGTACGCAGCCCACGGAGTTGTGCACACTCATAATGGCTGAGGTTGCCCCATCCGCCGCAGCAATTTCTTCCAGCGCCAGCACATAAGCCAAATTGCCTGTGGCTGATCCGCCCCATTCTTCAGGCACCAACATGCCCATAAAACCCAATTGCCCCATTTGCTGTAACGCCTCTGCGGGAAAAATGCCATGTCGATCCCACTCACTGGCAAAGGGTTTAATCTGTTCTTGGGCAAAGCTTTTTACCATGTCCTGAATCAGGACTTGTTCTTCAAAAAACATGCCGTGTCGACCCCACTCACTGCTCGTCGATTTCATCTGTTCTTGATCAAAGCTTTTCGCTGTGTCCTGCATGCGGACCTGTTCTTCAGTGAATTGCATACATCCCTTCCTTACAATCTGTTAACTGGCGACAGCCGTGGCTGTTTGCTGCTTGGCAATTTCCTGATTACGCAGTAAAAAGCGCTGAATTTTTCCACTTGGGGTTTTTGGCAGTTCGCTGACAAACTCAATCAAACGTGGATAGGCATGCGCCGATAAACGCTTTTTCACAAATAGACTCAGTTCGTTTTGTAATTCTGGGCTGGCCAGATGCTCACCCGATAAAATCACAAAGGCTTTAATTACTTCGGTGCGTTCAGGATCAGGCACGCCAATCACCGCAGCCTCAATCACCGCATCATGTTCTAGCAAGGCACTTTCTACATCGAATGGACCGACGCGATAGCCCGACGTGGTAATCACATCATCACTGCGGCCGACAAAGCTCATACTGCCATCGGCATGAATTTCCGCAGTGTCGCCAGTTAAATAGTAATGACCAACAAAGGGTGATTTACGGCTTTCTTCATAACCGCCAAACCACATCATCGGTGACTGACTGATGTCCACTGCCAGAATCCCCGGAGTATCGGCACCCAGTTCTTTGCCCTGTTCATCCACCGCCACCACGCGATAGCCTGGGCTGGCAAAGCCTGCCGAACCTGCACGCACTTCATGTTCCAGCGCATGATGGTTACACACCACCATGCCGACTTCAGTTTGACCATAATGGTCAAAGATTGGAGCATCCAGTACTTGCTTGAACCAGCGGAACACTTCTGGGTTCAGCGGCTCACCTGCACTGCTCACCACACGGAATTTGCCGTGCAATTTCGCCATTTGTTGTGGATCTGCCGCCATCATCATGCGATAAGCAGTTGGCGCACCAGCCAGATTATTCACGCCATAGTCTTGAACAATTTGACATAAGCTGTCCGGGGTAAATGCGCCTTCATAAAAAATGGTCGGATGTCCAAGCAATAACGGGCCGGTAATGCCGTAATACAAGCCATAGGCCCAACCCGGATCGGCAATATTCCAGAACGAATCTTCGGTTGTTAAGCCAATCGCATCTTGCATATAGCCACCAAACGCAATCAGGGCTTTTAGCGGTACTTTCAGTGGTTTGGCAGGACCTGTGGTGCCTGAGGTAAACATCAACAAGAACGGATCTTGAATGTTCATCATCACCAGTTCGCATTGATCCGACTGACGGTTCACTTCTGCCCAAAAACTGAAATCGCCCTGATACAGTCCTGTGCCTTTGGCTCCTGACACAGTCACAATTGCAGGGCAGCCTGCTACCTCATGCAATTTGTCGCGATTGCCGACATCGGTCACCACCAGTTTGCTTTGTGCCAACTGTAAACGGTGCTCAATGGCTTTCGGACCAAATGCGGTAAACAAGGGTTGATAGACTGCACCAATACGCCATGTGGCTAAAATGGTGATGATGAGTTCGGGGGTACGTGGCAATAAGCCCGACACGCGATCGCCTTTTCCAATCCCTTGTGATTTGAGGAAATTGGCAAATTGGCTGGCCCGCTGTTGTAATTCGCGAAAGGTATACTGTTCTTTACGACCATCTTTCCCCTGCCAAAACAGCGCAATGCGCCCCGGCAAGGCATGCCGATCGCAACACTCATAACACGCATTCAGCGCATCGATTGAACCGGATAAGAACCGTTGCGCAGCCTGTTGCAAATCAAAGCTTTGCTGCGCTTGTTGATAATTTAAAGTCATCCTTCACCTCAGTCTCATTTATTGTTATTCACGACAAGGGTTTTTTTATAGGGTGCATTCATTGCACCCCAGTGTTGCTTTTCAATTAATGCTCACGCGGTAAGTACTGCTGGATAATGCTGGAAAAATCCAAATGGGCATTGCCCTGCAGGCAGAGCTGTTGATACAGCTGTTGCGCCAAACCACCGAGCAATACAGGTTGCTTGACTTGGCTCGCCGCTTCAATAGCCAAACCTAAATCTTTTAACATCAGTTGCGAGGCAAAACCGTCGGTATAACCACGACCCGCGGGTGCATTCGGGCTGATATCTGGCCAAGGATTACAGATTTCCGAACTCCAGCAACGACCGCTAGAGCTATTGATCACCCCTGCCAGAGCATGCGAATCAATCCCCAATCGGCTACCGAGTGCCATGCCTTCTGCCACTGCCGCCATGGAAATGCCCAGAATCATGTTATTGCAGATTTTGGCAATTTGCCCTGCACCCACCGCGCCGCAGTGCACGGTGTTTTTGCCCATAAAACTCAGGATCGGTTTGACTTGCTCATAGGTCGCCTCATCGGCACCGACCATAAAGGTGAGTGTCCCTGCTTTGGCACCAATGGTGCCACCAGACACAGGCGCATCGCAGACCTGAACCTGATGCTTCAAACCTTCAGCCGCCACATCTTTAATGGTTTGCGGGTCAATGGTGCTGGAATCGATACATAAACTGCCTGCACGCATCACTGCCAAAATTCCAGTGTCTCCCAAATACACCTCGCGTACATGCTTGGCTGCGGGCAACATACTGATCACCACATCCGCTTGTTCTGCTGCGGCTTGCGGGCTATCGCAGACGATTCCGCCACTTTCGGAAAACTGCTGCAAGGCTTTTTCACTCAGGTCATAACCCAGAACCGTTTGCCCTGCTTTGAGCAGGTTCTGTGCCATGGAACCGCCCATATTGCCTAAACCAATGAAAGCTATCTTCATCGCGCTACTCCTTAGCGTAAACTGATGGTGGTATTCACTTCCCCAGCCTCTTGGCTGTCTTCAAACCAGCGGCTGGTGATGGTTTTGGTTTGGGTATAAAACTGTACCGCCTGTTTGCCATATGGACCCAAATCCCCCAGTTTCGAGCCACGTGAACCGGTGAAACTGAAGAATGGCACGGGTACAGGAATTGGAATATTGATGCCGACCTGACCGATATCAATGCGGTTTTGGAAGGTCCGCGCCACGACACCGCTTTGAGTAAATAAGCCCACGCCATTGCCAAATGGATTGGCATTCACCAGCTCAATTGCCTGCTCCAAAGTATCTACACAGATAATTGCCAGTACGGGACCAAAGATTTCTTCTTTATAAATGCGCATATCCGTCGTGACATTGTTAAACACTGTTGCGCCAACAAAGTTGCCATTTTCATAGCCTTTGACCTGAATCTCACGACCATCCAGCAATAATTCCGCACCTTGCTCCACCCCGCTGTTAATCAGCTCAATCACACGCGCTTTGGCACGTGGTGAAATCACCGGACCAATGTCGGTATTCGGTTCATGCCCCGCATTCACGCTCAAGGTTTTAGCTTTTGCCACCAAGTCATTAATCCAGTGTTTACTGTCACCGACCATCACCGCGACAGAAAGTGCCATACAACGCTGCCCTGCCGCACCGAATGCGGCACCGACCATGGCATTTAAAGTTTGTTCTTTATTGGCATCAGGCATCACCACCACATGGTTTTTCGCCCCCATCATCGATTGCACACGCTTGCCATGTTGACCTGCGAGGTTATACACATGCGTACCCACGGCAGTCGAACCGACAAAGGAAATCGCTTTAATGTCTTGATGAGTACACAGTGAATCGACCACATCTTTGCCGCCATGCACCACATTCAACACGCCTGCTGGAATACCTGCTTCAATCGCCAACTCGACCAGCATCATGGTCGACAGCGGATCTTGCTCAGACGGTTTCAATACAAAAGTATTGCCACAGACAATCGCCATCGGGAACATCCACAATGGAATCATGGCTGGGAAGTTAAATGGGGTAATGCCCGCGCAGACGCCCAACGGTTGTTGCAAGGTATAAGTATCCACACCGCGTGCCACGCCCTCGGTATATTCACCCATTTGCAAAGTTCCGATCGAGCAAGCATGTTCCACCACCTCCAAACCACGCTGAATATCACCTTCGGCATCGGCTAAAGTTTTGCCCTGTTCTGCCGTCAACACCTGTGCAATTTTCTTGGCATTGGCACGAATTAGCTCCTGCAATTTCAGCATAATGCGCATACGTGCCTGAATCGGGGTTTCTCGCCAGCTGGCAAATGCCGCTTTGGCGGAAGCAATGGCTGCCTGTACTTCTTCAGGCGTGGCAAAAGGCACCAGACCAATCACTTCTTGCGTGGCTGGATTGACAATGTCTTGCCACTGCTGGGTTTTAGATTCGATGAACTCACCGTTAATCAATAATTTAGCTGTCGATAGTTGGATCTTAGGAACCGTATTCATAACCTCTCCATAGGCTTGCATTTTTATTGTATTGCTGCTGAACCCTACGACTTAAACCGTATGTTCAATTTGTGATTTTCAAATCAGACTAGCAAAGAAAACTTTGACCACCAATGCAGATTGGTGCACGATGGTTGTGCAATTTTGCACAGGATGTGGAAAATAAAAAAATGAAAGTGGATTGGGATCATCTACAGTTTTTTTTGGTCTTGGCGCGTGCCAAAACCCTGACCAATGCCGCGCGGATTATTGGGGTCGAACACAGTACTGTGGCGCGGCGGGTACAGGCACTGGAACTGGCTTTAGGCACACCGCTATTTAAACGTGAAGCCACAGGCTATGAACTGACGGTCGATGGCATGGCGCTGGTACCTCGCGTCGAGCAAATGGAACAGGCCTTTTTGCAGATTGAAAAACCGCAGCAACCGCTCGAAGGTCGGGTCAGAATTGGCGCACCTGAAGGTTTTGGTACCGCATTTTTGACCCAGTTATTGGCCGAACTGTCACAGCAATTTCCGCTGCTGACCATCGACCTGATTCCCGTTCCCAAAATGATTAAGCTGTCGCATCGCGAAGCCGATATTGTGATTTCAATTGACCGTCCTAAATCGGGTCCTTACATCATTACCCGTCTGACCGATTATTGTCTGAAAATTTATGGCAGCCAAAGCTATCTGACACAACATCCCCCGATTCAAAACATGCAAGATTTAGCCCATCACCGCTTTGTGAATTATATTGATGATCTGATTTATAGTTCCGAACTGTATTGCTTGGAACGCTTACCGATTCCACTGACCGCCAATTTCCGCAGCAGCAGTATTTTGGCGCAGCAAATTGCGGTAAACGCAGGGGCTGGACTGGCGATTTTGCCGCAATTTTTAGCCCATGATCAACCCAATCTGGAGCAAGTACTGGCTGAACAAGTCCGCTTTACCCACACCTTCTGGATGCTGACCTTTGTCGATTTACAGCATGAACCACGGATTAAACTGGTCTGGGATTATCTGCGTAAACAGGCCGATCTGAAGCAACGGATTTTAATGGATTAAGCGGTCAACGCCAGCTACGTACCCTCAATACTCGCCCATTTCGATACGACGGGTCAGCTGTTCCAGACGATCCACTTTCTGGCTTTGCGGCAAAACACGGCACACCATTTCAGCGGTGTAGTCCACCGCAGTATTTGGAATAATCGGGCGAGCCTGACTGGCGGCATAATTCTGGCTACTCATTAAGGAGCCATTTTTCTTGAAATTGGCAGAGGAACGAATGCTGTATTGTTCATTGTCGCAGCCCACACGGTATAACGCCAAGGAATAATCGCCCAGCTCCAGACCATCTTTTTCTTTATCATTTTTAATCAGATATTTGACCCAGTATTCGACCTCATTGCTCTTGGCATCGAGGACTTTGACCCGATTAAAATCGACATAAATGAATTGCGAGCGATCGTAATTTGCATTAACAAAGGTCCACTCGGCACATGCAAACACACTCCAAAATAAACTGAGACAACTGATCAGCACACGATTGAACACCATACTCTCCCCCAGATAGGCGCAAGGGATTATAGCAACTCCATGGCTTAAATCACATGATAAAACCAAACTAAGATACTGAAATAATTAAATTAATATGCTTTTTATTTCAGCATTTTCAGCACAGATTCAGCAGCAATCTCATAACTGTTCCACACTCCAGCACCGACTCTGTGGCTTATGTAGCACCCTGATGACAGACCATTTGTAACATGCTGGCAAAATTAATCGCCAGTTGGGTTGCCAAATGCTGCTTATAAATGACCGCCAGCCCAACCGTCGGTGCAGGCGATGCAAAAGGACGATACACCACACCCTGAATTTGTAATTGCTGTGACGACTCAGGCACCATCGACACCCCTAAATTGGCGGCCACCAAGGATAAAATCGACACGATTTGTGGGGCGCTCTGCCCCATTTTCGGTTCAAATCCCGCCTGCTGACAGGCATCGCTAATGGCATCATACAAGCCTGCACTGACACTCCGTGGTGACACAATCAACTCCTGTTCACGCAAACATGCCACCTGTAGCGGCTGCTCGCCCTGTGCCAGATCCCGGCGTACAGAAACTGCGGCAATCAGGGCTTCATCCAGTAAATGCTGCATGGCCAAACTGGCATGAATTTGTTTGGGTGGGCGAATAATCGCAATATCCAGTCGATCTTCCAGCACATAGTCAATCAATTTAAGTGAGTTGGCTTCTTCCAGTTTTAAACCCACTTTCGGATACTGCTGCTGATAACGACGAATACTCTCAGGGATCAGCGGATTCAACATCGAAGTGCCTGTAAATCCAAGACGCAGCTGCCCCACTTCACCATTCGACACATGTCGCGCCAGCTGAATCGCATCCTCCAGTTGATGTTGCAACGGTTCGACAGCCGTGAGAAAAGCCTGTCCAACCTCGGTCAGCACCACCCCTTGAGAAGTGCGTAAAAACAGTTCTGCTCCAATGCAATCTTCCAGATCGCGGATTTGCATACTTAAAGGTGGCTGGCTCATGCACAAACGCTGTGCCGCGCGGGTAAAGATTTTTTCTTCAGCTACAGTTAAAAAATAGCGGATATGGCGCAGCTCAATAATCATATATAAAACATATATTGCTCTAGACTCAAATATATTAGAAAGATAATCTGACCACTGCTAGGCTTATTCTGTAATTGATCATAAGCGCCACATCTTTTGGCGACTGGAAATTCAGATGCTCAGCCCCGCCTCATCAAGTCAAGAACTTGAACCTATCCCGCCCCTTTCCGAATCTTGGATTCAGTCTGGGACAGCCACCTATTACCGTGCAGGACTTGCCCTGTTCTTGGTGGGTTTTGCCAGTTTCTCGCTGATTTACTGTGTGCAACCACTGCTGCCTGCCTTTACTGAAACCTTTGCAGTCAGCCCTGCTAACAGTGCACTGGCCTTGTCGCTCACTACCGCCTTTTTGGCAGTTTCGATTGTACTGTCCAGTGCCTTTTCACAGGCTTTAGGACGTCGCAATGTGATTTTCATCTCGATGGCCTGTGCAGCAGCCCTGAATATTTTGGCGATGTTTATTCCACACTGGCACACCTTTCTCGCGACACGCGCACTAGAAGGTTTTGTGCTGGGTGGCGTACCTGCCGTAACCATGGCGTGGATTGCCGAAGAAATGGATCCCAAAGCCTTGGCACAAACCATGGGGCTGTATATTGCGGGAACGGCGTTTGGCGGCATGATGGGTCGGGTCGGTATGGGCATGCTGATTGAATGGGTCAACTGGCAAACCGCACTGGGTTTATTGGGCATGCTGTGCTTGCTCTGCGCATTCGGCTTTGTTTATTTACTACCACCTTCCCGCCATTTTGTGGCCAAAAAAGGACTGAATTTAAACTTTCACCTGCAAGCATGGTGGTCGCATCTCAGTCGTCCTACACTCCTGCGTCTGTATGCTGTGGGCTTTGTGTTGACCAGTATTTTTGTGACCTTGTTTAATTACATTACCTTCCGTTTGGATGCTGCCCCCTATTTTCTCAGTCAAACGCAAATCAGCCTGATTTTCCTGTCATATAGTTTGGGGATGGTGTCTTCATCACTGGCAGGTCGATTGGCACAGCGTTATGGTCGGCAAAGTATGGTGATTCTGGGCTTTGTCTGTATGGGACTGGGTATTACCTGTACCTTAGCACAGAACCTCTGGGCAATTATTTTCGGCATCGCCTTGATTACCACAGGCTTCTTTATTGCACATGCGCTATGTAGTGGTTTGGTCGGTGCAGCGGCACAAAACCATAAAGGACATGCCACCTCCTTATATCTACTGTTCTACTACCTCGGTTCGAGCATTATCGGTTCTGCTGGCGGCTGGTTCTGGTTACATGCAGGCTGGTTGGGGGTGGTATTCCTCACGCTCGGCTTAGTACTGGCAGGGATTCTGCTCTGCCTGATTCAAATTCGTCCGCAATCTCCTGTTTAAACCAGCTTCATCTCTTCTTCAAGGAACAACGGCTAATCATGTTGAGTTTATTTGTTTATGGCACTTTAGGACCGAATCGTCCCAATGCACACATTCTAGAAAATATCGGTGGAACATGGGCAGAGGCCTATGTACATGGCGAGCTACAGGACAAAGGTTGGGGCGCAGAATTGGGCTTTCCAGGCATTGTGCTGAAAGATGATGCGCCTGCCGTACACGGTTTTGTGTTTTTCTCGGACAATTTAGCCCAACATTGGACTGTGCTGGATGAGTTTGAAGGTGAAGGCTATGTGCGTCGTCCTGTACAAGCCAGCTTAGTTGCAACAGGTGAACAGATTGACACGTGGGTCTACAGCCTAAAATAGCCTGAATTTTAGACAAAAAAAGAAGATGGCGAGTCGCTTGGATGCGATTCAACATTCTGTATATTCGATCGTTCATTTTTTGGCTTGCATTCAAAACAACTTAATGTAAAATGCACAGCACAAGATGCCGGCATAGCTCAGTTGGTAGAGCAACTGACTTGTAATCAGTAGGTCCACAGTTCGAATCCGTGTGCCGGCACCATTAACTTAAGCTCACTATTTATAGTGGGCTTTTGTTGTTTTTAGCCCTGCATTTTTTATTTCTTTTGTGCGCTCACCTGCACATATTGCACCATGCCCTGCGCCCATAATTTCTGACACAGTTTTGCCGTCAGCTTAATTTTCATCACATCAAAAGCTGTGTGTTGTTCGCCCGTCTGTGCCGTGTTCTGCTGCTGAATATATCGGGCGAAACCACCGAATACAGCTTCGGATAAATCTTCAATCTGAATGTGTTCAAATCCTGCCTGTGCTAACTGTTGCTGTAGCGCCATGTGATCGGGCAGATCTTTTAAATTCACATCTGCCGCTTTGAGTAATAGCGCCAACTGCATTTTGTCCACGGCATTTGAATTCAAAAATTTTGGGCTCAACCTTAAGTAATGAAACGCCAAACGCCCTTTTGAATTCAAAACGGGAGACACTGCACTTAAAAATGAATTCAAACTGCTGTGATAGGCCGCATCTATACACAACACCACATCAAAGTGCTGCTGAAACGGAATTTTTTTTAAATTCAAAAAAGACTGGCAATAAATCTGTTGCGGTTCGGGGAAGATGGCTTGAATACGTTGCACACATTCGGCTTGCAACTCGACTGCTGCAAGGTGTTGAATCTGATAATGCTGCCGCCAATGCAGCACGCTTGCACCTTGCCCACAACCCAAATCCAGTACATGATCGGATGCAGTTAATTGCACACTCTCTGCCAGATGATCGGCTAGGGCACGGCAAGCGTCGGGATATGTCTGCGCTACGTCAGACCAATAGCCCAAATTGCTCCAAGCCAGTTCGCTACTGTCCCCTAATAATTTTGCATTTATGGCATATTTATGTTGGGACACTTCTGCGCTAAGCTGTTGGAGCCATTTCATGATTGCTTAGTAGCCGAGTTGCGGAGCAACCTCTACTTTAGGCTTTAAGCCCACAAACGGCAATGGTGCACCAAAAATCTCGGCAATATTCATGGCTGATGTCACTGCAGATTCCAAGATTGGTAAACCATCACACGACCACGAACCGCAATAGAACACTTTACGATCGGCTTGCTTGTGGCGTTGTTGCAACTGTTTATTCAATGCCACAGTTTCTGAATTCACCACCGCACGAGTCAAGGTCACACTAGAAATAATCTTTTTCGGATCAATTTCAGTGACAGGACGCCAAGTTTGGAACACTGGATTTTTACCCACAAGGCTTGGCTCAACCGCATTTAACCAGACAGTGAATTGCTGACGGGTAAATTTACGATCCATCATATAGCTCAATACCGCCCAGTCTTTACGCTTTGGTGGCATCACCGATGTGTCGGTATGAATGACCAATTGACCTTGTTCAAATTTGAATTGCTTCAACAAATCAATATCTTCTTTAAACTGATCTTGATCGAGGAAAGTGTCAATTTTGTTGGTTGGCGTCGCAATCACCGCACGATCAAACTGGTAGGTTTCCCCAGCAGAGTTTTCTACCTGCACTTTATCGCCTTGCTGCTTCACATGAGTAATCGCAGAACCGCTACGGATCTCGATGCCTTGAATCAGCTTGTCCACCAGCGCTGGCGTGCCACCCTGCATACGAAGCAAAGCATCACCATCCGTCAATTGACGCAAGAAGGTCAATAAGGGTTTTGCTGGCCAGTCGCCAATGGTTTTCGGGTTACAGGTACAGATGGTATACAGCACCGGCATCACCGCACCGTGCCAGAACACTTCTTCAATATCATTCTGATTAATGAATTCAGCCAGCGTAATATCTTGATTGTCTGATTTAAAGAATTGCGAAATGGCCGTTTTCAACTGCAACATGCCTTTCACCAAACGCCAACCGTACTGCTTGATGCCTTTACGGTTATTGATGATTGGGAAATTGCCAATACGGGTACGGGTGGTGGTCAACCACGTTTCGGTTTTGTCTTCAAATAACCAGCTACACGCCATATAGGTGCGTACTGGGAAGGTCTGAATGCCTAAATAGGTCGCCAGACTTAAAGTATTCTTCCACAAATGCGGATTCATGACACGTAAAGGCGCATCAATCAATCCACCCTCAAACTCGGTACTGTGACTATCCATTCCACGGCGTGGTAAGGCTTCAAAAATTGTAATGTTATGTCCAGCATCTTTAAGAATTCTCGCGGTAGCCAGCCCAGCCATGCCACTACCAATAACTGCAATATCCAAAGTTATTATCCGTCAGTTACACATTAAGGAAATTATGTACCAAGGGCAGACAAAACAGACTATTAAA
Organism: Acinetobacter sp. NigerLNRRAM0016; assembly: GCF_054112845.1. Taxonomy (NCBI): domain Bacteria; kingdom Pseudomonadati; phylum Pseudomonadota; class Gammaproteobacteria; order Moraxellales; family Moraxellaceae; genus Acinetobacter; species Acinetobacter sp. NigerLNRRAM0016. Next base: position 9,115 of record NZ_JBSYVT010000039.1, on the reverse strand, counting down.
AAGTGCCAGATTCCGCGCTTTTAAAATTCGCTAACAAAATAATTTCAGAGCGTTTTTTTGATTTTATTTTTAAGTATATTTTTTAAACAAACTCTATTTTTAAATTATTAAAATTTTATTTTTTGTTTAAAATTAGTTAATTATATTAACCAATATTTTACCACCTATTTTACAAACACAGCAAAAGCAGGTATCATACGTCGCAGAAAAATGACAACTTCATCACACTATACAAAGTAGGACACTATGCAAATCTAATTCATAACAATGGTGTCACCCAGAACAAAACTTACAGCGCAAAAAGCCCCGATTCACCTCGGGGCTTCTTCTTTTTGGATGGATATAAAACAACGAAAGAGTGGCGAAATGATTTAGCGCACACGCTCTTCTACAGGGATTTCACCAAATTTTCCTTGGTTAAAATCTTCAAATGCCTGAATAATTTCCTGTTTGGTGTTCATCACAAACGGACCATAACCCTGAATCGGTTCATTTAAGGGCTTGCCGGTCAAAATCAGGAATTTGGCATCGGCCACGGCTTCCAGCTGAATCTGGGCTTCGCCATCATGGGCAAACAGTACAATGGAGTGATCCAGCACTTTTTGCTGACCATTCAGCAGCATTTCACCTTGTAGCACCACCACCAAGGTGTTGTGATCCACAGGGACAAATACTTGTTCAGTATGTCCTGCTTTTAATTCACCATCCCAGACATTGACTGGTGTAAATGTTGATGCTGCACCAGCATGACCAGCATATTCACCGGCAATCACCCGCAAATGCCCTGCCTCATCGTCAAATGCAATCACAGGAATCTGTTCCGCTTGGATGGCTTGATATTGCGGTGCGGTCATTTTATCGGCAGCAGGTAAATTCACCCACAACTGCACCATTTCAAACAAACCGCCTTGCGCTGCAAACTCGCTCGAATGAAACTCTTCATGCACCAAGCCCGAGCCTGCGGTCATCCACTGCACATCACCTGTTTGAATGGTGCCACCACCACCACTGGAATCTTTATGCGTTACCGCACCTTGGTAAGCAAGGGTCACGGTTTCAAAACCACGATGGGGATGCGAACCAACACCATATTGTGCCGTGGTCGCTTTAAATTCATAAGGTGCCGCATAATCCAGCAACAAGAATGGGCTGATCGCCTGACCTAGACGGTCATAAGAAAACAGGTTTCTGACTGGGAAACCATCACCGACCCAATGCATATTTTGGTTACGGTAAACACCTGTAATTTTTTTCATTTCAAAACTCCTATCTCTAGGATTTAACATGCAGGCATCTTAGGAATTTTAAAGCGCTGAACCTAGTCAGCTTGTGCAATACACCATTCTATTTTTAAAACGATCTTTGGGATTAGTTTGACGGATTCCTGTTTTTCACCGACATAAAAAATCCAGAACCTTAAGTTCTGGATTTTTAAATTCAAAGCATTTTCGACTTAGATTTTACCAATCAGGTCAATTGAAGGTGCCAAAGTCGCATCGCCTTCTTTCCATTTTGCAGGGCAAACTTCGCCTGGGTGAGCATGTACATACTGCGCCGCTTTAACTTTACGCAATAATTCTTGCGCATCACGACCGACACCACCGGCATTAATTTCAATAATCTGGATTTTCCCTTCAGGATCAATCACAAAAGTACCACGATCTGCCAGACCTTCTGCTTCAATCAGCACGTCAAAATTTTTCGCCAATACCCAAGTCGGATCGCCAATCATGCTGTACTGAATTTTCTTAATTTCTTCAGAACTGTCATGCCAAGCCTTATGCGTGAAATGCGTATCGGTCGACACTGAGTAAATTTCTACACCCATCTTTTGGAATTCAGCATAGTGATCGGCTAAATCGCCTAATTCGGTTGGACAGACAAAAGTGAAATCGGCAGGATAGAAAAATACAACGGACCATTTGCCATAAAAATTCTGTTCAGATACTTGAACAAATTCACCATTTTTATAAGCAGTTGCGTTGAATGGTTTGACTTCAGTATTGATTAAACTCATGTGTTGTTCCTCGGTCTCTGTAACGGTGTTTGTTTAACTTGAAACCAAGAATAAGGAATTTTATTACATAGGTAAAACCGTAGTTTTTTATAATTTTAATCGGTTTTATAGATTTATAATTTAGATCAAATATTTTCTTTCCATCTATTTCTTCGATGCCAATAAAAATGCTGGCGACAACCTCAGCCATCACCAGCATTTTGAACCATCAGCAAAAATTATGCTGTGGTGTCAGTCACATCGATACACATGTACTTCATTTCCAAGTACTCTTCGATGCCCCACTCTGAACCTTCACGACCTAAGCCAGACTGTTTCACACCACCAAATGGCGCAACTTCATTGGAAATGGCACCCGTGTTTACACCCACCATGCCATATTCTAACGCTTCGCCCACACGCCATTGACGTGCAGCACTTTGCGTGAAGATATAGCTGGCCAAACCAAACTCGGTATCATTCGCCATCGCAATTGCTTCTGCTTCCGTTTCAAAGCGGAACAATGGTGCCAATGGACCAAAGGTTTCTTCTTTCGCCACACGCATGTCTTGCGTTACATCACGCAATACTGTTGGTTCGAAGAAGGTCTTGCCTAAAGCATGCAATTGCCCACCGATCAGCACTGTCGCACCGTTCGCTTTCGCATCATCAATATGTGATTGCACTTTCGCTACAGCTTTGGCATCAATCAGTGGACCTTGCGTCGAACCTTCGGTACGACCATCACCTACTTTTAATTTTGCCACTTCAGCCACTAAGCGCTCGCATAGGGCATCATAAATGCCTGATTGCACATAGATACGGTTCGCACAAACACAGGTTTGACCGCTGTTACGGAATTTGCTCATCATGATGCCTTGTACGGCTTGATCAAGATTTGCATCATCAAATACGATCACGGGTGCATTACCACCCAACTCTAAAGAAAGCTTTTTAATGGTCGGTGCACATTGCTGCATCAAGATACGACCCACAGGTGTCGAACCTGTGAAGCTCAGCTTACGTACCACATCGCTGTTGCATAGGGTTTGACCGACTTCAGCAGAATCACCACTAATGTTCAACAACACATCTTGCGGTAAGCCTGCTTGCAATGCCAACACTTCTAAAGCATACGCAGTTAACGGCGTTTGTTCCGCTGGTTTCACCAACATTGAACAACCTGCCGCAATCGCAGGTGCTGCTTTACGGGTAATCATCGCAGCGGGGAAGTTCCACGGCGTAATAGCCGCAGTCACACCAATCGCTTGCTTGATCACCACCAAACGCTGATGCGCTTGGGTTGGAGAAAGCACAGCACCATCAATACGACGTGCTTGCTCGGCAAACCAACGAATAAACGATGCGGCATAAGCAATTTCACCACGTGCTTCAAGCAATGGTTTGCCTTGTTCAGCCGTGAGTAACTGTGCCAAGTTCTCCTTGTGTTCAAGCATTAACTCGTACCACGCCCACAATACATCGGCACGTTGTAAAGCGGTTTGCTTTTTCCATTGTGCTTGTGCGTGTTCAGAACGGGTAATGGCAGCTTCGACACCAGCACGGTCATAGGTTTTCACCCATGCAAGGCTTTCACCTGTCGCTGCATCTTGAACTTCGATATAGTCACTTGAAGCAGGTGCTTCAAGTGCAATATCAGGATGTGCTAATAAATATTGCAATCCTTGTTGAATCATGCTGATTGCTCCGCAGTTTGCGCCCCAACAGTCTCTGGAAGTGCCAGTGAATCAAAACCTTGTTTTAAGATGTCTAATGCTTGGCGGAATTGTTCTGTTGGAATGGTTAATGGATATAAGAAACGAAGAACGTTTCCATTTTTACCACAAGTCAACAACAACAAACCTTTCTGCATTGCAAAAGTTTGTACAGCTTTTGCGATGTCTGCATTTTCAACTTCAACAGCCACCATTGAACCCAATGCACGAACATCGTTCACAATCGTGGTTTCAGCTTGGATTTGTTTTAACAACGTTACTAATTCGTCGCCCAAGACATTGGCACGTTCGCATAGCTGTTCTTCTTGAATCGCATCAATCACCGCGTGCGCTGCTGCAACTGCAATTGGGTTACCTGCATAAGTACCACCTAAACCACCTGGGTTTGGTGCATCCATCACGTCTGCGCGACCTACAACACCTGAGATTGGGAAACCACCGCCCAAGCTTTTCGCCATGGTGATTAAGTCTGCCTTAGTTTCGTAGTGATCCATTGCGTACAATTTACCTGTACGTGCAAAACCAGTTTGAACTTCGTCAGCAACCAATAAAATACCGTGTTGATCGCAAAGCGCACGTAAACGCTTTAAGAATTCCGCAGGAACAACGTTAAAACCGCCTTCACCTTGAACTGGCTCAAGGACAATCGCTGCAACGTCATGTGCTGCAACATCTTCACTGAAAATGTTTTCAACGCTTTCAATCGCTGCATCAATAGAAATACCTTTAGATGCAACTGGGTAACGTGCGTGGAATACGCCTGCTGGCATCACACCAAAATCACGTTTGTACGGTGCAGTTTTACCTGTCATTGCCATAGTCATGAATGAACGACCGTGGAAACCGTTACCAAAAGTAATAATGCCGTGACGACCTGTATATGAGCGCGCGATTTTTACCGCATTCTCAACCGCTTCTGCACCTGTGGTGAAGAATGTGGTTTTTGCTGGACCATCAATCGGTGCAAGTGCGTTAATACGCTCAGCCAAAGCCACATAGCTTTCATATGGAGTTACTTGGTAAGCCGTGTGGGTGAACTTGGTTAATTGTTCAGTCACTGCTGCAATCACTTTCGGATGACGGTGACCTGTATTTAATACCGCGATACCACCTGCGAAGTCGATGTATTGGTTGCCTTCCTTGTCCCAAATCGTGGCATTTTCAGCTTTTTCTGCATACCACTGACACATCACGCCTACACCGCGTGGAGTTGCTTGCTGTTTACGTGCGTTGAGTGCAGAATGTTGAGTATCCATTATTTTTCCTCATTTTTTCATCATCAATTACAGCTTTGGTCTATGCATCCCTTCGCCTTATTTCAGGATGCTTTACAATGACTGCCTATGACTGTAATTTCGCGCTTCTTGCGTCAACTGACGAGAGCCACTTTTTAACTGTAGGAGAGAGCCAATTGCGTAGTTTGTTAGGCGACCATTTGTTACACCGTCTCCAACAGGATACTGCGGGTAAACTGCATCAACGTTTATTCCGTTGTTTGCGAGGAGCAATCACCGAAGGCGTGATTCAACCCAAAACTCGCCTGCCCGCTTCTCGTGATTTGGCCAGTGAAATTAAAGTCTCGCGCAATACCGTGCTGTCCGCCTATGAACAACTACAAGCCGAAGGCTATTTAGAAGCCCGTACAGGACATGGCACATGGGTGGCAGAACATTTGCCTGAAGTATTTTTAAATACCATTCACGGCAAAAAAACCGAAGGCATTGCCAAAGCCCAAAAAAATGCTTCGCTCTCGCAACGTGGTGCACTGGTATTTGGTCATGCCGCAGCCTCTCCGCATCAATGGGGCGCTTTTGTGCCGGGTGCACCCGATGTGACCGAATTTCCGCATCAAATTTTTAGCCGCATTCAGGCGCGTCTGAACCGTGAACCAGATATTACACAATTGATTTACAGCAATGCGGGTGGCTGTATGGAACTGCGCAGTGCCGTGGCAGACTACTTAAGAGTTGCCCGTTCAGTGCAATGCGATACCGACCAAATTATTATTACCGAAGGCATTCACCAAGCCATTGATCTGGTGTCTCGTGCCTTGTGTGATATTGGCGATCAGGTCTGGATTGAAGACCCCGCTTACTGGGGCATGCGCAATACCCTGCGCATTAACGGGCTGGATATCCATCCCATGCCTGTGGATGCAGATGGCATTATTCCTGAACAAAATCCAGAAAAGCCGCCGAAACTGATTTTTGTCACGCCTTCGCATCAGTATCCTTTGGGTTCACACCTGAGTTTAGAACGTCGAAAACAACTGTTAAGCATTGCTAAACAAAATAATAGCTGGATTGTAGAAGATGACTATGACAGTGAGTTCCGCTTCTCAGGACAGCCTTATCCGTCCTTGCAAGGTTTAGAGCCTGACTCGCCCGTAATTTATATGGGCACCTTCAGTAAAACCATCTACCCTGCACTACGCATTGGCTACTTGGTGGTGCCGCGCTCGTTGTTCTCTCCATTACGGGTCTTGGCTGCGGAACTGTACCGTGGTGGACATTTGCTGGAGCAGCGTGCCTTGGCGGAATTTATTCGTGAAGGGCATTATGAGGCGCATATTCGTCGTATGCGCTTACTGTATGGTAAACGTCGCGCCTACTTGGTCGATTTAATCAATCGCTATCTCGGGCCTGAATTTGTGCATGAATACAATGATGCTTCAGGACTGCATTTGGTGTTGAAACTGCCTGAGCACTGCGATGATGTCGGCATTGCCTCTTCTGCCTTGGAGCGTGGCATTAAAGTCCGTCCACTGTCGCAATACTATATGCACTCACATGCACGCGCGCAGCGTGGACTGCTAATGGGCTTTGCCTGCGTAAATGAACGCGATATGGTGATGTCCTTTGGCGTGTTGCTGCAATGCTTGCGTGAAGCTGGGGTTCCCACCCTGAATTAAACTGATCCCCTGTAGAAATAAAAAGAGTCTCCTAATTGGAGACTCTTTTTTTAACTTGGGCTAAGCAAGACTTAAACCAGTTCTTCTTTATGGGTATGCGCAAGATGAACCGCTCTACGCTCCTTCCCCCAGCCCAGCTTTTCCGACAAGAAGCCAAAGAAGACAATGGTGCCGAACAATGCTGTGGTGTAGATCACTTCTTTGAAATAAGTGCCTTCAATCAGCATGGTCAGAATCGCCCCGATAATCGCAATGATTACGGCATAGGTTACATAAGGGAATAACCACATTTTAAAGTCAATTTGCACCCCTTGTGCTTCCAACTTTTTACGCATACGCAGTTGCGAATAGGCAATGGTCAAGTACACATACAAGGTTGCTGCACCTGTGGTGAGCATGAAGAAGTCATAGACATCCATACTCTTGGTTGCAGTTAACACAACTGCAATTACCGAGAAGATACAGGATACAATCACACCTACAGATGGACTGCCATGACGGTTGATTTTACCAAAGCTCTTCGGTGCATCACCACGTTTAGACAAAGAGAAGATCATACGTGAGCAGGTATACAATGCCGAGTTAAAGCAGCTACATACCGAAGTCAGTACCACGAAGTTCACAATATGACGCGCACCAGGAATGCCAAGAGCCGTCAAGGTCACACTGTACGTACCCCAAGTTGAATCTTTCAACAGTTCGTTGTTGTGTGGAATCAAACAAACCGCAACAAACATCGAACCGACATAGAACAACACAATTCGCCAAACCACTGAGTTTGAAGCTTTACGAATTTCTTTAGATGGATTTTCAGATTCAGCCGCTGCAACGGTCACAATCTCAGCCCCGATGTAGGCGAACATCACACCCAGCAAGGCAGTAATCACTGAGGATGCACCATTTGGCATAAAGCCTTCAGCCGTCAAATTGCTGATACCTGATGCAGTCGGGTCACCCCAAGGCCATAAATGCATGATGGCTAAGCTACCGATCACAAGGAAGATCACAATCGCAATGACTTTGACCAGTGCAAACCAGAACTCAAACTCACCGTAATTTTTCACGTTCTGTAAATTGACGGCAACCAAAGCAACAATCACCACCACCATATAGGTCCAGATCGGAATAAACGGGAACCAGTTATTTAAAATTTTACCGGCAACATAGGCTTCCCATCCCATGAGCATGGCTAAAGTACACCAGTACAGCCAGCCAATTGAAAAACCAGCCCAACGACCAATTGCACGGTCAGCATACGTTGAAAAAGAACCACTATCAGGATTTAAAACCGCCATTTCACCAAGCATACGCATGATGAACCAAACCAATAAACCACCGAGTGCGTAAGTGAGAAAAACAACAGGTCCAGTGTTGTAAATAATACTTCCTGAACCGACAAAGAGAGAGCCGCCAATAACACCCGCAATCGAGATCATGGTCAAGTGGCGTGACTTAAGCCCATTATTTAAGCCTTGGGAGCCTTTGGACTCAGACGTATTTTGATGTCCAGCCATACAATTTTCCTTAACATGATAGGAATATTGGTGTCACAGAGTGAGTTCACCCTAGGTCATCCCTATTCCTAAATACTTGGTGAATTTGCCCAACCGCCTGAGGGAGAGGATTGTGTGGGCAAATCCGACGTTTCCGTATGCATACTTCTAATAGGCTTAATTTGTCGTTTTGGCACTCAAGAAACGAGAGCCATTTTTCTATAGAAAGAAAGAGCCAATTGCTTTTTTAATGCACTATTTTTGTGCGTTTTTGTAATTTGTTTCCGTGTGCCGTGTCTAATTTAAACTAAAAATCAGCGACCAAAGTCATTAAAAATAATAACTTAAGCAGAAAATTTCCTATCTAAATTAATCCACTTTTACAGGAGCCAATTCATGAACCTCGCGAACGGCTTATCCTCTAGAACTTTAGTATAGCGCGCAAATTATTTAGCTGAACTAAATAAAAAAACCTTCCTAGCTGGGCTAAGAAGGTTTTGCTTATTTACATCAATGGGATGAAGGTACTTAAGTCCGATTAAAACGGATATATACACTAAAAACAAATATATTTTTATATTACAATTAATTATAATAAAAAGTAAATTATTTTGTCAATTTCTTTATTGTAAATTTAACAAAACTACTTACTGCACAATACGACTAATATGTCACAAAGACACCTCCATAAAATTAGTGTTAATTAAATGGTCGTTTTCTTTACATTTAAAACATGATCCTAGAATTACATTTTTTATTCAAAATAACGTAAAGAAATTGCGATAATAAATCTATGTAAAGTTTAGGTACGTTTTATTATGATTATTGGATATGCTCGTGTCAGTACACATGACCAAAATCTAGATTCACAATTAGATGCACTCCAGAAGGCAGACTGTGAACAAATTTTTCAGGAAAAGATAACAGGAAAAATTAAGGATCGTCCTGAATTGATAAGTTGCTTGAAAGCTCTAAGAAA
>NZ_JBSYVT010000038.1:0-27848 GCF_054112845.1 Acinetobacter sp. NigerLNRRAM0016 | reverse complement strand
AAAAAAGTTGATATTTCTCACTTTTTGAGACTGTGGCTCATTCTTATAAATTTATAAATACAATGCTATAAGTTTTTAGTTATCGTCTAATGAGCAAATCCAATATAAAAAGCACAAGTGCAAATCATCACACCTGTGCTTTTATTTTATAGCTACGGTTTTATCCCACGCTTTCATTCTGCTCTTGTTTAGCTTTAAAACGCGATAACGAAGTGACCGCAATCGCTGAAAGCACAATCCCCGGTGCACTTGCCAGCAAGATGCCTGTAGTTCCTAAACCTAATGCCAGAATTTTACCTGTTAGCAATGGTCCCGTCATTGCCCCTAACCGGCCTAAAGAAATGGCACTCCCCACCCCAGTCACTTTACCAGAGCCTGAGTAAAAGATTGGAGAAATACCGTAAAGGATCGATTGACCACCCGTAGAAAAAATACCACCCAACACCCCTGCAATAATTAATACCGTCGCGACCTTACTGGTAAACAGTAATAATATGGCGATAAACAAACCTGTATAGATAATGGCTGCCATTTGCCATAATTTTAGACGGTCTAACAAAAATCCAAAGCCCAACGTTCCTATTACTGCACCCACTTGGAATACCAGCATGACTAAAAATGCTTGTTGCTTTTCTAAGCCTTGTTCCATCAGTAAGTTGGGTAACCAGCTAATTAAAATATAGTTCACCATTAAGGTAAAAAAGAAGCTGACCCAGAGCGGTAAAGTTTGTTTAAATTTTTGCTGTTGAAATAATACTTCTATCATTGCAGGCACAGGCGTAGCGTCCGTTTGCGCTGAAAGTGCTACTGGCTTAGGCTTATCTTTTAAAATAAATGCCATGAAGGGAATCAGAACCAATGGCGTTATTCCACCGATCAGGAACAGGGTTTGCCATGGAATATCTTTAAAATAAATCGCCAACCCTGCTACAAAAATTGCCCCGACAGGCAAACCACAATACATCAAACTGTTTAATTTGCCGCGGTTGGCTTCAGTTGCTTCATCACCCACCACTGAAATCATGGTCGGCATAGCAGCACCTAAACCCAGCCCCGTGAAAAAACGCGCAAGATATAAAACCTCTACATTCGGTGCGACCGCACTGATGCTAAAAAACACCCCAAAAATCGCAATCGAGAGCATCAGGACTTTCTTTTGCCCTAAAAAATCTGCAACGCGTCCACCAAAGAATGCACCAAACAGCATGCCAAATACACCAAGGCTGAACACATACCCCATTTGTACTTGATCTAATCCAAAGGTTGCTGCGATTCCTTTTGCTGCAATACCAGGTGCTTGTAGGTCAAAGCCTTCAAAAAATGCCACCCAGAAACACAAAAAAACGGTGAGGAATTTCTGCATTTTTCCCGTGTTTGTTTGAGCCATAATTGATCTCCATTCAATAGTTTGCAAGTTGGCTAAAACTTGTGGGGCTATTTTGAAAGGGATTACTGGCGAGAAATAGCACGACAATGGTCGGGTTTAATTTGTTTGTGCCAAGCAGCTTAAACAAATTAAGAGCTAAAAGCTTATTTCTCAATAGTTTTAAGCGATTAAATATTATTAAAATTATTATTTTTCATATAGATAAAAAATGGAAAGCTATTCGCTATCATGCCATTACTAAAAATGATAATCCTCATTTTTGCAAAAAAAACCCGCTCTCAAGCGGGTTTTTACAAATCAAATTAGCTTAAGCAGATTTCTTGGTTTGTGCATTCTTACGAATCGTAATCATCACCAACTGCACTGCTGCTGGTGTCACACCAGGAATACGGCTTGCTTGTGCTAAAGTATCTGGACGTACATCTTTCAGCTTTAAGGTAATTTCACGTGAAAGACCTGAAACCACATCGTAGTTAAAATCGGCTGGAATTTTGGTTTCTTCCAAACGCTTCATTTGCGCGACATCTTCATGCTGACGGTTAATATAACCTTCGTATTTCACCGCAATTTCAATTTGGTCGCCCACTTGTGGTGACACTTCAGAACCAGTCAATTCTGCAATTTGAGCAAATGAAATATTTGGACGTTTCAACAGGTCAATTGCGCTACATTCTTTCGACAAGTCAGCACCTGTCATTTCAACAAACTTTTTACCCATTGGGTTGTTTGGTGCGGCCCATAAATGCTGTAAACGACCTGTTTCTGTTTCAACCGCTTCCATTTTTTCACAGTAAGCTGCCCAACGAACGTCATCCACCAAGCCCATTTCACGACCCACTGGCGTTAAACGTTGATCCGCATTGTCTTCACGCAACATCAAACGGTATTCCGCACGTGAGGTAAACATACGGTACGGTTCTTTTGTACCCAATGTAATCAAGTCGTCAACCAATACGCCCATATAGGCTTCATCACGTTTTGGCGTCCATTGTTCTTGATCCCATGCACGACGTGCAGCATTCAGACCTGCCAATAGACCCTGTGCACCCGCTTCTTCATAACCCGTCGTACCATTAATCTGACCTGCGAAATACAGGTTGTTAATAGCCTTGGTTTCTAAAGTAAATTTAAGTGCTTGCGGGTTGAAGTAATCATATTCAATCGCATAACCAGGACGCAAAATATGCGCATTTTCCATACCACGAATTGAACGTACCAATTCAAATTGCACGTCAAATGGTAAAGAGGTCGAAATACCGTTTGGATATAATTCGTGTGTATCCAAACCTTCTGGCTCTAAGAAAACTTGATGCGAATCTTTGTCTGAGAAACGGTGAATTTTATCTTCAATCGATGGGCAGTAACGTGGACCAACCCCTTCAATTACACCAGTGTACATTGGTGAACGGTCTAAACCGCCACGAATAATGTCATGGGTTTTTTCATTGGTATGTGTGATGTAGCAGTTCACTTGTTCTGGGTGCATAGACGCGTCACCCATGAACGACATCACTGGAGATGGGAAATCACCCGGTTGTGGTGTCATCACAGAGAAGTCTACTAAACGTGCATCAATACGTGGTGGAGTACCCGTTTTTAAACGACCAACAGGAAGGTTTAATTCACGTAAACGTGCTGCAAGCGCAATAGAAGGAGGATCACCAGCACGACCACCGCTCGATTTTTCCAAACCAACGTGAATCACGCCGCCCAAGAATGTGCCTGTAGTCAGTACAACCGTTTTCGCATCAAAGCGAATACCCATTTGTGTTACTACACCTTTAACGGTATCGCCTTCTACAATCAGGTCATCAGCCGCTTGCTGGAAAATATCCAAATTGGCTTGGTTTTCTAAAGTCTCACGAATTGCAGCTTTATAACGCACACGGTCAGCCTGCGCACGTGTTGCACGTACTGCTGCGCCTTTACGTGAGTTCAGAATACGAAACTGAATACCACCTTTATCGGCAGCCAGTGCCATCGCACCGCCTAAGGCATCAATTTCACGAACGAGGTGTGATTTACCAATACCACCAATGGCTGGGTTACAGCTCATCTGCCCTAAAGTCTCAATGTTATGAGTCAAGAGTAAAGTCTGTCGACCCATACGCGCCGCAGCAAGCGCTGCTTCCGTACCTGCGTGACCGCCACCGATAACAATGACATCGTAAACTTTAGGATAATGCATAGTGGTATAGAGAGATGTAAAAAGAATGACAGAACATTATATCAAATTTTGCTGGATAAGTTGACAAAGCTAGTCAATTTTATTTTTAAACATTCCATCTTCAATGTTGCATATCACTACATAAACACTATTGAATTGTCTATCAATTAAGCAATTAAACACAAATTCTCTGCACTTTTTACCTGATTTACACTGTTTTATTTTGTCTATTTTTTATCCTATTAATTAATGACATTAGAAACAAAGGAACAAGGTACGCATCATGAATAAGAATATTCTACTCTCTGCTGTTCTCTGCGGTTTATGTCTCGCGCCATTTGCAACCCAAGCAAATGATAAAGTTGAAACTACCTACAACGCCCAAAAATACATGCAACTCTGTAAAGGTAAGTCTCAAGGTACTTGGGTGAGTTTTGCCTACCGCGGAATTATTTGGAATGGTACCTGTGAGCCACAGTTTTTTAGTATGAATAAAGCCGTCAAAGGCAATGAAACCGAATTAATGACCGCATGTCAAATGGATATGGCAACCAAATCTGTCATGATCAATGGTATGGAAGTGAAAGGGAAATGTGCACTTGGCTTTACCCCACCCCATCCTAAATAAACACCACATATTCCAAAGTTATCCTCCACAAAGTGGTCATCGGTTGTACGCCTTTGACCATTTCTATTTTGTGTTAATAACACCATCCGAAATTCAACAACTCTAAAAATGAGGCTTACTAATTAACACTAATGTGAAATCTTTTTTATTCAAATAAAACAATCACAAGTGATAAATAGAAACTATATTTAAGCCGCATTCACTCTTTTAGCTCCATCTTAAAGGAAAAGCTTTTTATGGTGAATGACTCTATTCGAAGAGCTTCTCAACGTAGTCTATTGATGGGCAAGATTGAAAAATGATTTTGATATTCGATAAAACTCTAAATGCCTGCTCTCCCTTTTACTTTTCCTTAACGTCAGTAAAAATAGGCACCAGATCAATTTGAGTACCGTTCGGTCACGTTTTACTGTTATTTTGAGCACAATTTGCACTTGCTAAATTTAAATGTGGATGCCTTATCTTGATATGACACATTACCAAGTTGCAACGCTTCAAATCTGAGCAAACTAAAATATTCTCCATTAATTATTAAAAAGTAATTACTTATAGCTGTGGCGCGAGCTTCCATGAAAATGAAGCATTTAAGCAAGCGTGTCATTCATCACAATAACGCTTAAAAATCGCAAAATAAATATCCGCATCCTCTCCAACACAGCACTGTGCATAAATGTCATTTGCAATTGATTTGAATTGATTATGATCAAAGGGATTGTGTATCGCTATGCGCGAAAGACCCTCACAAAAATATTGCACACAATCCCAATCACAAAAACTCAGGATCGAGTTTGACTGATTTTAAAAATTAAATTGATTAAACAATAGGAATAAAGAATGGATGCTGGATTGATTACCGTTGTTTTGCCATTAGCCTTGGCAATTGTTATGATGGGTTTGGGTTTAGAACTTACCCCCAAAGATTTTGCACGTGTCACTCAACAACCCAAAGCTGTACTAATTTCATTGTTCAGCCAACTTTTTCTGCTGGTCGGTGTTGCCTTCCTGCTCTGTAAGCTCTTTGCTCTACCCCCACTGCTCGCAGTCGGTTTAATGTTATTGGCAGCTTCACCTGGTGGTAGTACTGCTAACTTATTCAGCTACTTATTTAAAGGCGATGTTGCTTTAAATATTACCCTCACCGCGATTAACTCTGTACTCGCTGCCATAACCTTGCCATTAATTGTCAATTTCTCCATCAATCATTTTATGAATGATGGACAACAAGTCAGCTTACAGTTCAGCAAAATTATTCAGGTGTTTAGCATCATTATTGTACCCGTCTGCATCGGCATGCTGATTCGTCATTTTGCCCCGAATTTCACCCATAAAATGAACAAGCCTGTCCGTATCTTTGCCGTGGTATTCTTGGTGCTGATTATCATCGCTGCCTTTATGAAAGAGCGCGCGCACATCATGGAATATTTTGCGCAAATTGGTGCGGCAACCATCCTGTTCTGTATCATCAGCCTGACGATTGGTTATTTTGTACCGCGTCTAATGGGTGTACATACCACTCAAGCACGTGCCTGTGCCTTTGAAATTGGCATCCATAACGGTACATTAGCCATGACCATTGCACTAACAGTCTTGGAAAATACTACGGTATCCATTCCAGCAGCCGTGTATTCACTCTTCATGTACATCATCGCGGCTGGCTTCGGCATGTTATTGAATAAATTTGATCGTGCCACCGCACCTGCCCATAACAGCAACTCACTGAAACTCGAATCTTAATCAATAATCAGGATGCTTCGGCATCCTTTTTTACAGTTATATGAAAGAGTAGCTGTCTGGACTGCACTCCGCTACAATGGGCGCTTTAGAAAAGCAAAGTTTGGGTTATCTCCGTGAAGTGGTTACAAATTCATATTACTGTTGATCAAGCACAAGTCGATTTTACAGAAACATTATTAAGTTCTTTGGGCGCAGTAAGCGTGACTTTGGACGATGCTGAAAATCAAGACTTACTTGAGCCACTTCCAGGCGAAACACCGCTTTGGAATAAAGTTATTGTGACAGGCATCTATGCCCAAGAAGAAGATGAAGAAATTGATGTTGCGGCTTTAGAAACCTTCATTCGTACTCAAATGCCAGATGCACCAATGCGCAGCGAATTCTTGGAAGACCAAGTTTGGGAAAGATCTTGGATGGATTACTACGAGCCAATTCAAATTGGTGAGAAGTTCTGGATTGTCCCTGAATGGTTAGAGCCACCTGAAGCAGATGCAGTTAATATTAAACTTGACCCAGGTTTAGCATTTGGTACGGGTAATCACGCAAGTACTTTCCTTTGCTTACAATGGCTTGGCAAGACCGACCTGAAAGATAAAATCGTCATCGATTACGGTTGTGGTTCAGGCATTTTGGGTGTTGCAGCCTTACTTTTAGGCGCGAAAAAAGTGTATGCAACAGATATTGACCCACAAGCAGTCTTGGCGACTCAACAAAACGCCGATTTAAATGGTGTACTCGACAAGATCTTTGTCGGATTACCTGATGAATTTAACGAAACTTTCGGCAGCCAAAAAGCTGATGTTTTGGTAGCAAATATTTTAGCGGGTCCACTCATGGCACTTGCACCAGAGTTTGCAACTTTAACCAAATCTGAGGCAGAGTTCGCACTTGCAGGCGTAATTGAAGAGCAAGTTGCTGATGTTTCTAGTATTTACTCAGAGTTTTTTGATATATTAGACGTTGAGAAACGTGAAGAAAACTGGTGCCGTATCTCAGGCAAACGCCACAAAATCTAACTATCTAAATTAAAGAACTATGAGTGAAAAGCAAACCAGCTGTCCTGAGTGTCTAACAATTTATCGAGTCTCCGTGGCTCAACTGACTGTTGCTCAGGGCATGGTTTGTTGCCCAAAGTGTTCCACTACGTTTAATGCGTTAACGCATTTGGTCAATCAACCCTTCGGTCAGCTTGCAACCTATCCTTCTTCAGAAGATTATTTTGATGCGCCTACTCAGAACGAAGATTTTCGTCCGCAAATGACCACTATTGCGTTTGAACATTCTTTATCGAATCGTCAGCAGCTCCTCGAAATTTTTGACCGCAAAATTGAACACTCCAATATTGATTTAAAAACCTATTTAAACAACCTTAATTATTTTAGTACCGACCCGATTGGCAACTTCCCCGCGCTGAACTTGGCAGACAAAGATGTTGAGCGTAAACCACGTAGTCCTGCGTACTATGTCATGTGGGGTATGATTAATGTTGCTTTAATTCTTTTATTGTTATTCCAATTCTTCTGGTTTAATCCACATTATTTAAGAAGCAGTCCAGCTTTGGCAGCAAGTTTTAACCAAGCTTGTGCATTATTTAAATGCGAATTCTTGCAAGCAAACTATAGCCAACTCGCCATCAACAAAGTCAAAGTTAGACGGATTGGTAAAAAAGAGACACTATTTACTGGTGAATTGGTCAATTCACATGACAAGAGCTTGCCTTTACCAATAATTAAAGTGACTTTAAAAGATCAAGGTGTCGAAACAGGCAGCTACAACCTGCAACCAAATGAATATTTGGCGGACAGCTTGGTCGGTATTCAACGTATTCCACAGAAAAGACCATTTAAAATTCATTTTGAGCTTCCAGTCGACCGAAAAAGCTTTAATGACTATCGTTTAGAAATCGTTGGGCCTTAAAAAAAGAAAAAACTACAAAAAAAGTAAAAAAAAAGTAAAAAAAATGCAGTTTTCTTGCTCACTTTTTCTAAGACAATGGTATCATACGCGCCACGAAAGCTTTGTGCTGCAAACTCCTCGCTATATTTCACAACAACTACTAGTTTTGCCAATGCGCTTTATTCCAGATAATGCGTAGGGTATCTATTTTTTGTTTTGATTTTGATCAGTAACAAATATTAAATTATTGTTACGCATGTTTTTTGATCAATATGGCTAATTTGTGGCAAGCTAAATGTACGAGTTTTAGAACTCCTCGTTTTAGGATCTAAAACGGAGTTCATTTATTTTTATAGACAACATTAATATACCGCTTTACCCAAGTGGTATCTGATTTTTCGGATTAATTCGCATGAATAGCAAATCTCCTATTTTTACTGCACAATCTGATGTTGCTCTACGTATTCACGTAGATCGCGCAGTTCGCCATTACTTTGCTCAATTGCAAGGCGAGCAACCTTCTCAGGTATATGACATGGTGCTAGCAGAAATGGAGAAACCTCTTTTATCTGTAGTTCTTGAGTATACACGCGGTAATCAAACGCGTGCTGCTGAGATCCTAGGACTGAACCGTGGTACTTTACGTAAAAAGTTGAAAACTCACGGTTTAATGAGTGAATAAATGATAAAATGCTTGCGGCTTCCGCGGGCATTTTTTTTACCTGCTATTTTAGCTTTTTTTGTTTTAATTCTTGATAACTGTGACGAAGATCATGACCATTAAACGCGCGTTAATCTCTGTTTCCGATAAAACTGGCATTGTTGAGTTCGCTCAAAACCTTTCTGCTCTAGGGGTAGAAATTTTATCAACTGGCGGTACATATAAGTTGCTTAAAGACAACAATATCGCAGTTGTAGAAGTTTCAGAGCACACTGGTTTCCCAGAAATGATGGATGGTCGTGTAAAAACTTTACATCCGAAAATTCATGGCGGTATCTTGGCTCGTCGTGGTCTAGATGAAGCTGTAATGGCTGAACACAACATCGACGCAATTGACTTGGTGGTTGTGAACCTTTATCCATTTGCTGCAACTGTGGCTAAACCGAACTGTTCACTTGCAGATGCAATTGAGAACATCGACATCGGTGGTCCAACAATGGTTCGTGCTGCTGCGAAAAACCATGCGTCTGTTGGTATTGTTGTAAATGCATCTGACTATGACACTGTTGTTGCCGAGCTTAAAGCGAATGGCGCGTTGTCTTATGAAACTCGTTTTGATTTAGCAGTAAAAGCTTTCGAACACACTGCTCAATACGACGGCATGATTGCTTCTTACCTTGGCGCTCGCGTAGGCAAAGCTGAAGGTGAAGCAGACAAATTTGCCCGCACCTTCAATACACAGCTCAATAAAGCACAAGATTTACGTTATGGCGAAAACCCGCATCAAGCGGCTGCGTTCTACGTTGACCCTGCTGCAACTGAAGCCTCTGTTTCAACTGCAAAACAGCTTCAAGGTAAAGAGTTATCTTATAACAACATCGCCGACACTGATGCTGCACTTGAATGTGTAAAATCTTTTGCTAAACCAGCCTGCGTTATTGTAAAACATGCCAACCCATGTGGCGTTGCTGTTTCATTAGATGGCATTCAAGCTGCTTACGATCTTGCTTATGCAACCGACCCTGAATCTGCATTCGGTGGCATTATTGCATTCAACCGTGAACTTGATGTAGCAACTGCACAAGCGATTGTGGATCGTCAATTCGTAGAAGTCATCATTGCACCAAGCATTGCTGAAGGCGTACTTGAAGTGACTGGCGCGAAGAAAAATGTTCGCGTATTGGTTTGCGGTGAATTACCAGCGATTGATGAACGCGCTCCACAGTTAGACTACAAACGTGTCAACGGTGGTTTATTGGTTCAAGACCAAGACTTGGGCATGATCACCAAAGATGATCTAAAAGTTGTGACTAAGCGTGCACCGACTGAACAAGAAATTGACGACATGATTTTTGCATGGAAAGTTGCAAAATATGTGAAGTCAAATGCGATTGTTTATGCGAAAAACCGTCAAACGATTGGTGTAGGCGCAGGTCAAATGAGCCGCGTAAACTCAGCACGTATTGCAGCGATTAAAGCTGAACATGCTGGTTTAGTGGTTGAAGGTGCAGTTATGGCATCTGATGCATTCTTCCCATTCCGTGATGGTATTGATAATGCTGCGAAAGCGGGCATTAAATGCATTATCCAACCAGGTGGTTCAATGCGTGATGAAGAAACAATTGCAGCAGCTGATGAAGCAGGCATTGCAATGGTCTTCACTGGTATGCGTCATTTCCGTCACTAATTTCGGATTTCGACGATAATGACTTGGTCATTCGTATCATTTAAAACAGATTTCTAAATCTTGCATAAAGTCTTCGGCATTTCAGCAGAAGACTTTATGTCATTTCGATTCATGGAGTATGAACCGATGAATATTTTAGTTTTGGGTAGCGGCGGTCGTGAACATGCATTGTCATGGAAAATCGCTCAAGATGAAAAAGTTGCCAAAGTATTCGTTGCCCCAGGTAACGCAGGTACAGCAACTGAAAATAAATGCGAAAACGTTGCTTTAGATATTCAAAACAACCCTGCAATTATTGAATTTGCCAAAAATAATTCGGTGGATTTAATTGTGGTCGGCCCAGAAGCTCCATTGGTAAATGGCGTTGTAGATGCTTGCCGCGAAGCTGGACTTAAAATTTGGGGTCCGACTCAGTTTGCTGCACAGTTAGAAGGTTCTAAAGCCTTCGCTAAACACTTCTTAAAACGCCACAACATTCCAACTGCATTTTACGATGTATTCACTGAAGTTGATGCGGCGAAAGCCTATGTTGCTGAACATGGTGCACCAATTGTGATTAAGGCTGACGGTCTAGCCGCAGGTAAAGGTGTCATCGTTGCAATGAGCAATGAAGAAGCTTTTGCTGCCATTGATGACATGCTGGCAGGTAACAAGTTTGGTGATGCTGGTTCACGTGTTGTGATCGAGCAATTCCTTGCTGGTGAAGAAGCCTCTTTCATTTGTATGATTGATGGCGACAACATTTTACCAATGGCAACTTCTCAAGATCACAAACGTATCTTTGAAGGTGACCAAGGTCCAAACACTGGCGGTATGGGTGCCTATTCCCCTGCTCCAGTTGTGACACCAGATGTATTTGAACGTGTAATGGCAGAAGTCATGCGTCCAACCGTGGAAGGCATGAAAAAAGACGGTCATGTGTACACAGGCTTCTTGTATGCTGGCTTAATGATTGATGAACAAGGTCAACCACGTGTGATCGAGTTCAACTGCCGTTTTGGTGATCCTGAAACTCAACCGATCATGATGCGTCTAAAATCATCTTTGGTCGATTTGGTTCAAGCAGGTCTTGAAGGTAATTTACCTGCAGAGGCTGAATGGGATGAGCGTAAAACTGTTGGTATCGTACTGGCATCTAAAGGCTATCCAGAAACGTCTAGCAATGGCGATGTGATTTCTGGTCTAGACACTGAAATGACTGATGCGAAAGTATTCCATGCAGGCACCAAAGCCAATGAAAATGGTGACATCGTGACTGCGGGTGGTCGTGTTCTTTGTGTGACAGCACTGGGTAATACCATTGGCGAAGCACAAGCCAAGGCTTTAGAACTTTGTGAAAAAGTAACGTTCGACGGCGTTCAATATCGTAAAGATATTGGTTACCGCGCGATTGCACGTGAAAATGCGTAATCTATATTTAGATTAAATAAAAAACCCCGCTGAATGCGGGGTTTTTTATTTTTGATCTGCACTGAAGGACATGAAACCTAAAGATAAGCATCCAATTTAATTTAAAAAATTGATCTCATTTTGATTCAATGCTTCAAGTGGCTGAGAACTTTCAACTTTGATTTTGAGCTGCCGTGGTGACATACCAAACCACTTCTTACACGCCCGACTTAAAGTAGATTGTTCTGAAAAACCGAGTGCCGAGGTAATCTGTGTCATGGTTGCCTTAGAATCCACCAGATACTGCAAAAAAAGGTGTCGCCTTAACTGATCCTTGATTTCATCAAAACTGGTTCCAGATTCACTCAATCTTCGTTGTAAACTTCTCGGGTGCATTGCCAACATCTTCGCAACATCGACTTTATTGGCTTTAGGGCTGGATAAATTAATCCGAATCGCATGCTGTACGCGCTCGACAATTGAACCTTGTTGACTGCGAAAACTCTGTTCAAGATAACTATCAACAATTTCACGCAACCCATGATCTGCACTATTAAATTGAATATTGAGCATGCTTTTATGTAGATACAATGCAGCACGGCTCTGCCCTTCCATGACATCTGCATTGAAAAACCGCCTATAGGTATTCAGCGGTGCAATTGGATGATGCGGCACAGCCACCTTGAGCAAGCGATATTGCTCACCACTTAAATATTTTAAAACACGATGACAGACAGCCAAGCCAAGATCGAGCGCCTGACGTTTACTTAAAATATTTATGGACTGGGTGAGCTGTATATCAAAACTAATTTCAATAATCTCAGAATTTGAATCTAATGGATCGGTCACATGTTCATTCATATGCAATTGCAGCGCTGGACCATGTAAAAACAAAAGATCCGTTGCAAACTTAATCAGTTCACGGAATGTAGTCGCACTCTGCATGATCACCCCAAGGACGCCTAAAATCCTGATATCTTGATGTGCTGAAATACGCAGACCTAAATCGGGACAATTCGCGCGTTGCGAACTTTCTTCTAGCAGTTGAACTAAAGATGAATGCTTAATCCAGATATTATCATCCTGTAAATCCGCCAGTGAAATTCCATGCTTATCCAATAAAGGCTTCGGGTCTATGCCAAGCTGCTGCATGACATCAACATAACCACGCAATCCCGAGCTATGCACTATCTCTTGATGCGCTTTTTTATTCTGTGCAAAATCCATTGAATCTGCATACATCATGCAAACAATCCTTGTCTCAATATGTCAAAAAATAGACTCCTTAAGTCAAGTTAGCATAAATATTCAAAGGCACAATAGCTGAAA
Source organism: Acinetobacter sp. NigerLNRRAM0016 (assembly GCF_054112845.1). NCBI lineage: Bacteria > Pseudomonadati > Pseudomonadota > Gammaproteobacteria > Moraxellales > Moraxellaceae > Acinetobacter > Acinetobacter sp. NigerLNRRAM0016. The sequence goes on along the minus strand of NZ_JBSYVT010000038.1, from coordinate 14,970 downwards.
TGGACATTTAACCAAGCCAAATAATGACTATCAGCTCATGCATCATTGGCTCGGATTAAGGACATAAATGTGCCATTTCCAACAAAGATAAGATAAGGACAAGCAAATGAATTTTAAGAATGTAACTGTTGCAGGCAGTGGTGTACTCGGATACCAAATTGCGTTTCAAACCGCATTTCACGGTTTTAAAGTTTCAGTATATGACATTAATGATGAAGTGCTTGGTAAAGCCAAAGCCAAGTTTGCTGAATTAAGTGAATGCTATAAACGTGATTTGAATGCCAGCCAAGCACAATTAGACAATACCTTTAACAATCTCAGTTACCATTCGAATCTTGCTGAAGCAGTACAAGATGCAGATTTAGTGATTGAAGCTGTTCCAGAAGATGTCGCGATTAAAACAGCATTTTATAAGCAACTTAGTCAAGTCGCTCCAGCCAAAACTGTTTTTGCAACCAATACCTCAACTTTATTGCCTAGCCAATTCCGTGACTTGACTGGTCGCCCCGAGAAATTTCTGGCACTGCATTTTGCCAATTTAATTTGGGTCAACAACATGGCTGAAATCATGGGTCATGACACCACCGACAAGCAAGTATTTGATGATTTAGTGCAATTTGCTAAGGCAATTGGCATGGTGGCTTTACCGATTTATAAAGAGCAACCTGGTCACATTCTAAATTCAATGCTCGTTCCTTACTGTGTTTCTGCCTTAGAACTTTGGGTAAAAGAAGTATCAGACCCTCATACCATCGATAAAACATGGATGAAGTTCTTTGGCTCACCGAAAGGTCCATTTGCAATCTTGGACATCATTGGAATTAACACGGTTTACAATGTCGCAAAATTACATGCCGAAGTGAACCCGATGATGGCACGCATTATGGAAAGATTGGAGCAGGAATATATGAATCAAAATAAATTAGGTCTTCCTACAGGACAAGGTTTCTACAACTACCCTAACCCTGCTTATGAAGCTGCTGATTTCTTAAAATAATCAGTATTCAAAATGCCGCACAGATAAGAATTGAATTCAGCTAAGGTGATTAAGCTGTACCTATCGCCTTAGCTTTCACATATTAAGCCTTGATTCACTTTATTCACCTAGCTTTCGCTTAATTCACTCGAATTAGACTTTAGTCTTAAATTCAATAAAAATTTAGCAAGCAGAGTAATCATTCACAACCTAAATTGAACCACAAGATTGCATAAATATTTTATAAATTCATACACTTAAAAGTTAATAATACATTCAATTTTCATCAATTATTCATTTTTCATATGTCTATTGGATAAAATCTTATAAAGCATAATTTTTCAGCACAATTAACAAATCCAACAGATTAATTTAAAACAATATATTGTTTTTATTGTTATTTTATTTAAAACCCGCATTTTCTTTTGCGACTAAACAGATAAACATTGCATTCTTATTCACTATATTGAATATAGTTTTATTGTTATCATAGCGTAACTTTTTAAGACTTCAAAAGCTGCTTCAACAGTAATACGATGTGATTTCAATATCATAACGTGAAAATTTTGAACTTCTTAATACGAAATTATTTTGGTCTTGTTGGGATGAAGCGAATTCCTAGTTTTATTGATAGCTAGAAATCGCAAAGTACCGAATTTTTATCAGACAGTTTCATTCCGTCATCATCGCACATTTATTTAGCATGTCTTTATAATGCAGATACGATGAAGTTATGTCTGCACTAGGAAATATTCATGAAAAAGCTATTTAGCGTTTTATTGAGTGCATCTGTATTAACACTCAGTGCCTGCAGCAAACAGGAAGCTCCTGCGACTGAAGCAAAAACCGATACAGCTACTACTACTGAACAAACTGTTGTCATGGCCTCTACAGGTTCTGATGCTGATATCTGGCGTTATATTGCGACCCTACCTGAAACTAAACAGGCAGGCATCAAACTTGAAGTTAAAAACTTTACTGACTACGTAGCAATGAACACTGCTGTAGCCAACAAAGAAATCGACATCAATGCATTCCAATCTTATGCTTACCTTGTTGCATTCAATGCCAACAACAAAGACAAGATTGCACCAGTTTCTACGACTTATCTTGAGCCAATGGGTATTTACTCAAGCAAAGTTAAAAAATTGGATGAGTTCCAAAACGGCGCGACGATTGCTATTCCAAATGACGGTGCGAACGAATCTCGTGCATTGTTATTGCTTCAATCTGCTGGTCTAGTGAAATTAAAAGATGGTTTTGATGATGTAAAAGGCACACCTGCTGACATCGTTGAAAACAGCAAAAAATTAGAGATCAAACCAATTCAAATGGCGACTGCGGTTCGTGTGAAAGACGAAGTTGATGCAATTGTATTGGGCAACACTTTGGCAATGGAAGGTGGTTTAAACGTATTGAAAGATGCGGTTTTCTATGAGCCAATCGACCAAAGCACAAAAATGAACGTGAACATTTTGGCTGTTGCTGAATCTCGTAAAGATGACCCTATCTTGAAAAAAGTGGGTGAGCTTTACCACACTAAAGCTGTAGAACAATATGTTCAAGAACATTTTGGTGGCACTAAAATTGATGTAAACAAACCTGTTAGCTATCTTACAGAAAGCAAATAGTAATATAATGCTGCAAACAAAACAGGCAAAGTAACTTTTGCCTGTTTTTTCATTTTGTACAGTTTTTGACGCTATGATTGAATTTAAAGACATATCAAAACACTACGAGCTCAAAGGTCAAACCATACGTGCTCTGGATAACATTAACCTGACGATTCCAGATGGCAGTATCTTCGGCATTATTGGCTATAGTGGTGCAGGTAAAAGTACCTTAATCCGTCTGATTAATTTGCTTGAACGTCCAACGCAAGGTCAGGTCATTATTCGTGACACCGACTTCACCGCTTTGGATGCACGTTCATTACGTCAAGAACGTGCAAATATAGGCATGATTTTCCAGCACTTCAATTTACTGCAAACCAAAACGGTGGCAGCCAATATTGAAATGCCGCTGAAGCTCTTGGGCTTTTCCAAAGCTGAAAGAGAAAAACGTCTGAATGAATTGCTTGAGTTTATCGATCTCAAGCATAAAAAAGATGCTTATCCAGACGAACTTTCAGGTGGTCAAAAACAGCGTGTCGGTATTGCGCGTGCCTTGGCGAATCATCCCAAAATTCTACTTTGCGATGAAGCGACTTCTGCGCTTGATCCACAAACCACCAAGTCGGTTTTGGCTTTGCTGAAAAAAATCAACCAAGAACAAGGCATTACCATTGTTATGGTGACGCATGAAATGGATGTTATTGAATCCGTTTGTGATTATGTGGCAGTCATGGAACAAGGCAAAGTGATTGAAACAGGTCCGACGCTGGATATTTTCAGTCAGCCGCAACATCCGACCACCAAAAACTTTATTCAAACGGTATTACAGCAACAATTGCCGATCAATATTCTGAAGAATTTAGAAAATCAAAATCAGCACAGTATTTATAGTTTGCAATTCTTGGGTACTTCAGCACAAGAAACTGTGGTGCAAGCCGCAATTAAACAATTTGATATCAGCTTGAATATCTTGTTTGCCAACATGACCGAAATTAATGGTTCAGTGATTGGACAGATGTTTATTCAGTTATTGGGTGATCCAAACATCATTCAAGACGCGATTGCGTTCTTTGAACAGCACGGCGTGAAAGTTGAACAATCTGGAGTCTGCGAATGAGAGATTTAATCGTCCAATGGCTGACAGACCTCACGGCTCCTTTTTGGCATAGCTCACTTAGCATTGACCAATTTGTCACGGCGATGCAAGAAACCTTCCACATGGTATTTTTCGCCATGCTGTTTGGTTCGATTTGGGGCTTTATTCAAGCGATTGCCTTATTAGTCACGCGTCCAGACGGCATTTTGCCAAATCGTGTGGTGTATCACCTGCTCAATCCGATTGTGAATGCTTTACGTTCCCTGCCTTTCATTATTTTACTGATTGCCGTGATTCCACTGACCAAAGTGATTGTCGGCACTTCAATTGGGACTTGGGCAGCGATTGTGCCGCTCACCATTTATGTGGGTCCGTATATTGGTCGTCTGATTGAAACTTCTCTACTTGAAGTGAATGAAGGAATTATTGAATCTGCGCAAGCAATGGGTGCTAGCCCTTGGCAAATTATTTTCAAGTTTATTGTGCCTGAAGCACGTAGTTCGCTAATTCTCAATCTAACCACTGCAACCATCAGTCTGATTGGCGCCACTGCAATGGCAGGTGCTGTCGGTGCAGGCGGTATTGGTGACTTGGCCATTTCTTATGGTTATCAACGTTTTGACACCAGTGTGGTGATTCTCACCGTCATTGTGTTACTGATTCTGGTCCAGTTGGTGCAAAGTCTAGGTGACTGGTTGTCTCGCTTAAGATAAAACGCATATTTTAAAGCTCCCTCAATGGGAGCTTTTTTTCGCATCCAAAATTTATATAATCAGCAGCACAACAAAGCTAAACAATCGACTTTCATGAAAATAAACCCAATATTGATGAGCCTCTGCTCTGTTTCATTTTTAGGCTATACATATGCTGCGGATTACGACTATGTCACCAGTGTTCAAGTTAATCAGATTGAGCTCAACGCAGCCGTATCGGCAGAACAAGTCAGTCAATTAATGAAAACAGGCAATGCAAAAACCCAAAAAGTCTATTCAGAATGTACGGGGAATTATGAATACAGCCTAAAACCAACGCTTAGCAAAACCCTAAGCTTTGAGATTTTTGCTGAAGATAATCCTCAAATCAAAGATGTACAATTTTATAAAAGTAAATCCAGCTTCCAGCAACTGGGACAAACCAGAGGTCGTGTTTCGTTAACTTGGAACAACACCCTAGAGATGAACGAGAAAATTGTTGCGGACAATGTTCAAATTACAGCGAACTATACTTTGCAGCAGTTTAAACAAGATTTTAAACACAGTACGCAAACATTGAGCCCATCGGGAGAAGCTCAAGTACTTATTTTAGAACGCAATCAAGTGAATGAGTTTATAAAGCATCCGCAAGATTTCAGCCCACCTTATACAGCTTCTCTCAATTTCAGTTTTAAAAATGGAAAACTCGCAAAGTTCGCCATTCAGCAAGCGCTTGCTTATTAGAAGTCCGTTCCCTGTCTCCACTCATTTGGTTCATCCAATAAAAAATTGGCAGTCAGTTTGTATAAGTTAAAATAAAACCAGCCTAGAGAAGCCTTTAGGCTATTAAAACTTAACCAATTCATTTCAATTAAACTCAGAATAAGCACAGAGCATGCTAAACTATTGAGTGGTTTTCGCAGGGACTCATTTATGCACTTTGTTCATCTTGGTATTCATACCGAATTTTCAATTACTGAATCTATCGTTCGGATACCTGATCTAATTAAAGCTGCGATAAATGACGAAATGCCAGCTTTGGCTTTGACCGACTTGTCGAATCTGCATGCAGCCGTCAAATTTTACGGCTCTTGTCAGTCCAAAGGTATTAAACCGATTCTAGGTTCAGCCATTCGACTGAATGATGCCGAACATCGCGTGACCTTATTGGCCATGACCAATAAAGGCTGGCGTGGACTGACGGAAATTGTTTCCCGCGGTTTTATTGAAGGTCAGCAACTCGATATCCCCTGTGTACAAAAAGACTGGGTGCTGGAACAGCATGATGACATTATTGCCTTATTGGGCATGCAAAGTGATGTCGGTAAAATGCTCTGCTCATCTAATCCGCAAAAGGCAGAACCCTTACTCGAACAGTGGATCGAAAAATTCGGTAATCGGGTTTACCTTACCCTCACCCGCACGGATCGCCCTTTCGAGGAAGATTATATTGTCGAAGCGGTAAAACTCGCCAAAAAATATAATATTGGCGTGGTAGCACATAACGATGTGCACTTTATTACTCGTGACGATTTTGAAGCACACGAAGCGCGCGTCTGTATTGCCGATGGTTATGTACTTGGTGATGACCGTCGCCCGAAGCCGTATAGCCCTGAACAATATTTTAAAACTGCGGCTGAAATGACCGAGCTGTTTTCAGATTTGCCGACTGCCATTGAAAACAGTTTCCACATTGCGCGACGTTGTAATGTCACCCTGCAACTGGGTAAGTACTTCCTTCCCGACTATCCAATTCCTGAAGGTCATACCATTGACACCTTTTTTGAGCATTTATCCAAAGAAGGTCTGGAAGAACGTCTGAACCACCTCTATCCAGTAGATCAACGTGGTGATGACTGGGCTGAAATCCGTAAGCCGTATGATGACCGTATTACTTACGAAATTAACATCATTAACTCGATGGGGTTCCCTGGCTACTTCCTCATCGTCATGGACTTCATTCAATGGTCGAAAAATAACGGGGTTCCTGTCGGTCCTGGACGTGGTTCGGGTGCGGGCTCTTTGGTTGCCTACAGTTTAAAAATTACCGACCTCGACCCACTCCGTTACGACCTGCTCTTTGAACGTTTCTTAAACCCAGAACGTGTCTCGATGCCCGACTTCGACGTCGACTTCTGTATCGCAGGACGAGATAAAGTCATCGACTATGTAGCACGCAACTACGGACGTGATGCGGTTTCCCAGATTGCTACCTTCGGTACCATGGCAGCAAAAGGTGCAATTCGTGACGTTGCCCGTGTACTCGGTAAATCTTATGGTTTGGCGGATCGTATTTCAAAAATGATTCCGACCAAACCCCTAGGTTTGTCTTTAGAAGAATCGATCGAAGCTGAACCCCAACTCAAAGACATCGTCACCAACCCGTCTAACCCAGACAACGACGATGCCTCTGAAATTTGGGAAATGGCACTCAAACTAGAGGGCATTACCCGTAATACAGGTAAGCATGCGGGCGGTGTGGTCATTGCACCAACCAAAATTACCGACTTCTCTGCGGTACTGTGTGATGCAGATGGTACAGGTCGTGTCGCGCAATACGATAAAGACGATGTTGAAGCTGCTGGACTGGTCAAGTTCGACTTCTTGGGTCTACGTAACTTAACCGTGATTGAAGATGCAGTGCAAAATATTAATAAGCACTACCCGTCTGAGATACCTCTGGATATTGCCAATATTCCACTGGATGATAAAGACGCCTACTTGGTTTTCGCAGATGCGAATACCACTGCGGTCTTCCAGTTTGAATCCGTCGGCATGAAAAAAATGCTCAAGGAAGCTCGTCCGAGCAAATTTGAGGAAATTATTGCCTTCGTATCCTTATACCGTCCTGGTCCGATGGATCTGATTCCAGACTTTATTCACCGTATGCATGGTGGTGAATTTGAGTACCTACATCCTTTACTTGAAGGCGTACTCGAACCAACTTACGGGATTATGGTTTATCAGGAACAGGTGATGCAGGCTGCACAGTATTGTGCGGGCTATACTCTGGGTGGCGCGGACTTACTACGTCGTGCCATGGGTAAAAAGAAACCTGAAGAAATGGTGAAACAGCGCCAGATCTTTATTGAAGGTGCATCGAAAAAAGACATTGATGAAGCCACGGCCAACCATATTTTCGACTATATGGAAAAGTTCGCAGGTTATGGTTTTAACAAATCTCATGCGGCTGCATATGCATTAGTTGCCTATCAAACCGCTTGGTTAAAAGCACATTACCCTGCTGAATTCTTGTCTGCGGTAATGTCATCGGAAATGCAGAACACCGACAACGTGGTATTCCTGATTGATGACTGCCGTAATAATAACTTAGATGTGTTACCACCATCTGTGAATATGTCGCTGTACCATTTCCATGCGACCGATGAAAAGACCATTGTCTATGGCTTAGGGGCAATTAAAGGCGTTGGTGAACAAGCCATGCAGTCGGTGATTGACTCCCGCTTGCAGGATGGTCCGTATAAAGACCTGTTTGATTTCTGCCACCGTATTGATTTAAAGAAAATCAACAAGCGTACCCTTGAAGCGCTGATTCGTGCAGGTGCTTTGGACTGCTTGGGTATTGAACGTTCAAGCCTGATGGCACAATTACCTGAAGCGGTTCAAGCTGCCGAACAGGCACGGAGCAACCGTGAAACAGGCATCATGGATTTATTTGGTGAAGTTGAAGAAGTTCAACGTAAGCCTGCTAAACCTGTGAAACCTTGGTCAGATGAAGTGCGCCTCAAAGGTGAAAAAGACACCCTTGGCTTGTATCTAACAGGACATCCTATTGATGTGTATCGTCCTGAATTAAAATCCTTCATTCCTGCCAAAATTAATGAACTCACGCCGACCCGTCGCGGTGTAACCACTGTCTTTGCTGGACTGGTGGTGGATGTTGCCAACTTCCCGAACCGTATTATGGTCACGCTGGATGATGGGACATCGCGCATTGAAGTATCTGCCAACCACGAACGCTTCCAACGCTTTAAAGATATTATTGTGAATGAGCGCGTGGTGGTGATTGAAGGTGAAATTTACGAGCGTGAAGGTTTTGATCGTCCGATGGGACGCTTGACCAAAGCCTTTAGCCTGAATGAAATTCGCCAAAAACGTGCTAACAGCATTCAAATCAAATTACAGACCGAGCATCTAAGCAAAACCTTGAGCCAAGACTTACAAAAAATCTTGTTGCCGTATTGCAATGTCGACCTATGCAATCACATTCCGGTGTTATTGCAACTGGATTATGCCTATGCCACTGCCGATTTACATTTAGGCATGCAGTGGAAAGTCGCGCCTTTGGATGAGCTACTCAGTAAATTGCGCGATTATTTTGGTAAAGAAGCCATCTATATTGAATATCAGGTCAAGTCGAAAGCAGCTAAAGCTGTCAGTTATGAACAGGCTAAACCTGCCCAAGTACCCCCTCCACCTGCCGATTTGAGCATGGATGAGGCAATGGATTTATATCAAGCTGAAGCGAACCAATACTCTTAACGATTAGGGTCATTCAGCGATTTAACAAGATTGGAAATGTGATGAATCAATTTGACAATACTGCCGTTGCAGCACATCTTTCCCATGTACGGATTGTCATGGTGAACACCACTCTGCCTGCCAATATTGGTAGCGCACTGCGAGCCATGAAAACCATGGGACTCAGCCAGTTGGTGCTGGTTGCACCAAAGACCTATCCGCATCCAGACATTGATGCTTTGGCGGCTGGCGCAATCGACCTGATTCCACAGATTAAAATTGTGGATACCTTAGAGCAAGCCATTCAAGACTGTCATATTGTGTTTGGTACCAGTGCACGTAGCCGTACCATTCCTTGGCCTTTGCTCGATGCACGCCCTGCAGCAGAAATGTCCCTCAAAGCGGTGGTGAATCAACGACAAAACATTGCCGTAGTGTTTGGTCGTGAAGACCGTGGCTTGACCAATGAAGAACTAGCTTTAGCCAACTACCATGTCACCATTCCGGTCAACACCGATTATGGCGTGCTCAATGTCGCGCAAGCCATTCAAGTGATTTGCTACGAAATGCGTATGGCTGCTCTCGCCCTGATAGAAAAAACTGAAGATCCTGAAGCGACCATGCCAGTGACCGAAACCGCGCAAATGCATTGGGATGAGCCTTTGGTCACGCATGATCAAATGCAACAGTTCTACCCGCATTTAGAGAAAATGCTTGAAGATATTGAATTTTTAGATCCAAATAACCCAAGATTATTGCCTTTACGCTTGCGTCGCTTATTTGGGCGTATACAATTAGATAAAATGGAATACCATTTACTGCGCGGTATTTTTAGCCGTGTACAAGCCTTGAATAAAGGAACATGGAAACCATCTACACCTAAGACCCAAGACAAAGAGGATCCGTCTGATGCTTAAACAGCTCAAAGAGGATATACAAGCTGTCTTCGCGCGCGATCCAGCAGCTCGAAACACTTTAGAAGTTTTAACCACCTATCCGGGCATTCATGCCTTAATCATGCACCGTATGGCACATGAATTGTGGAAAAAAGACTGTAAAGGTTCTGCACGACTGTTGTCTTCATTTAGTCGTTTTGCAACGGGTATCGAAATTCATCCCGGCGCAAAAATTGGTCGTCGTTTCTTTATCGATCATGGCATGGGTGTGGTGATTGGTGAAACTGCTGAAATTGGCGATGATGTGACCCTTTATCATGGCGTGACCCTTGGCGGAACCACATGGAATAAAGGCAAACGTCACCCTACGCTAGAAGATGGCGTGATTGTGGGTGCGGGTGCAAAAATTTTAGGACCGTTTACCGTTGGTAAAGGTGCTAAGGTTGGCTCAAATGCCGTCGTGACCAAAGCTGTGCCTGAAGGCACCACTGCTGTGGGTAATCCCGCCCGTTACATCAGCAAAGACCGCCCGAAAGATGAAGATGAAGTACGTCGTCGTGACTATGCAGAAAGTATCGGCTTCCAACCTTATGCAGCGACGCAAGATCAGTCTGACCCGATGCTGGAAGGCATGCGTGTTTTACTGGATCGTATTCAAAACAATGAAAAGCGCATGAACACCTTGTGCCAGCGTTTATCCTTGCTTGATCCAACTTTTAAAAAGCAACAGTTGAATGAACAGCCGTATAGCGAAGAAGAATTAAAAATTATTGAAGACGTGCGCCGCGAATGTGAGGCACAAAGTAGTCAATCAAAGCCATAACGACATAATTAAAAACCAACTGTAACACGCACTATATTGCATGTTCGTCCGAGTTTTCTTAGACTGACGAACATGCAATTTTTTATTACTTTTAAAAGAAAGAATGGATGAATACTATGACGTTAAAGCCTCTGGCAATCGCACTAATTGCCGCATCATTTCTAACGGCTTGTAGCACAACACCAACCAAAGATAAGAACTCTAAAGAACCAATTATTTTCACAGAACCAGATCTTACTGCACCATTTTATGCACTAAACCCATTTAACTATTCTGCACCACCTCCATTTGAACTTGAGTTAAAACAAGCTGCGGCTCAACCTGTCACCAAAATGGTGGTGACCAATCCAGAAAATCCAAATGAAAAGATTACTTTAGACAGCAACCGTTTGATTATTCCGACCGTAAATAACAATCAACGCAGCATGAAATATGCAGTACTTGCGGGTGAAAATGAAATTGATATCACCGATATTGATGACTTTTTGCAAATGGTCGAAGGTAAAGCCCGTCACTATCCACCTCGTTTTACTGACCGCAAAGAACGTAAAGGCTTTGAAGCGAAGCTAAAAATGGTGACTCAGCAGCTGGATACCCTCGCGGTGCGTGATGATGCTTCTTTTGATATTTTAGTTCGTGCGTTCAAAGCCAGTGTTATGGCACGTAACCTCGATTTGGGTTCGGTTTACACGACAAAATCACTCACTTACGCACAACGCATCTTAAAAATTAATCAAGATGACCCTGAAGCAAACTTCTGGTTCGGTTTTGGTTTGTCTGAAGGTGGTGGTCAACGCGAAGCGATTCCATATTTAGACAAAGCCATGAAGGCGGGTGTACAGGAGGCATATTTGTCTGCTGCCAATAACTACATTGCCATGGAACAAAAGAAAAGCGCGATTCAGATCTTGAAGAACTATAAGCTTAAGTACCCACAAGAAGCTGCTGTCGCTGACCGCTTAATTAGCGAAATTGAAAGCCAAGGTCGCTGGAATGTATGGCAGGTTTTGAATCCACCTAAAGCGTCATAATTCATATTATGAGATTAATAGACCGTCCAGTACGGTCTATTTTTTTGGCAATGATTGAAAAAGCTGACAATTATCGTATGATTTAGAAAAATAGAAACAAAACATTATCTTTAGATCACGCTATGCAAAAAAACTTCAGCCGTATTGCCCTACTCGCTGTATTGACCACGACGTTGCTTTCGGGCTGCCAAGTCGTGACTGTCAAAAACCAAGCGGTAAAAGTCACGATTACCAATGAGCGTGAAAGCATTCTGACACGTGACAAACTCAGTGAAGCGACTTTAAATGTACTTTCCATGACGGGACGTGAAGCGAAGATCTGTACGGCACACCCGACCCAATGTGTACAGGAATTACAGCAAATCCCGCAGATTCAGGATGAACAGCTATATTCCGCTGCAAGTGAATTGTATCTGGCACGGGCACTGGCATTAGAAGCATCGTCAAACTGCAAGATTGGCTTATTGGCGAGCCATAAATCAGAAGAAAAGCAAAAAATTCAGCAAGAAAATTATCATCAATGTCTGGATCAAGAATTAGACATGCTGGATAAAAGTATCCGTTATAGCTATGCCTACATGTTTAAAACCCAACGTGGCCCTGTAGATCGGATTTTTGATAACCGCCAAGTCCAAATTCGAGATTTCTATAACTTAGCCATCGCCAAACTTTCTAGCGCGTATAGTTTGCGCCATCCGCAAAAAGAAGTTGGACAGCAAATTAAGGTCGGTCAAAGCATCTATCAACTGGATTTCAGTAATTATGCTTTATTAAAAGATCAGAAAATTGAACAACTGATGTCGAGCTATAACCTGAATTTTTCAGGCTTACGATCCATCAACCGTCGAGATGGCTTTGGTTCCGAGTTTGTACTGGTACTACCTGATGCCAATGATCAGCAAAAAGAATCCAATAAATACATTCTTGATCCCTTGCATTTTTCCTATGCAAGTGGGGTCAATCCAAATATTCACAAAGCCCGTTATTTAGCGGCAACCTTTACCGCAGAGCCAAAATCTGTCACTTCGGTGAATGATATTTTAACCAAACCTGAATTTGTGATTCGTGCTTATGATCCTTATAAATATGAACAAATTGAACTTGCAGGGCAAAAATATCCTTTAGCCGCCAACTTCTCTACGCCCTATGGCTTATGGCTAGCACAAAACAATCTAGGTAAAGCAGCTTATCTCACCTTGATTGACCGAGATAATCATTTAACCATGCCACATTTGTATATGTTAGAGCCTTACAATCCAAATAAAAAAGTGATTGTCTTGGTACATGGTTTGGCCAGCAGTCCTGAAGCTTGGATTCGTTTAACCAATGACATTATGGGTGATAAAGTCTTAAGGGAAAACTACCAAGTTTGGCAAGTATTCTATTCAACCAATATGCCCATTATAGAGAGCCGTTTACAAATATATGCCTTGCTAAAGCAAAGTTTTGCTCAGGTCAATGCCAGTGCCTCTGCCAAAAATGATGCTGTCCTGATTGGACATAGTATGGGTGGAATTATCGCGCGCCTACTGGTGAGTGATGCAGATGTCACGAAAAAGGCACTGTCGATGATGAGCAACCGACAATTGAGTAAATATAAAAATATTCCAATTGTATCGCAGCGCATGCAAATCCAAGATATTCCCAACTTTAGCCGTGCTATCTTCATTTCAGCACCGCATCACGGGACAGCTTATGCAGATTTGTGGTTTACCCGCGCTGCGCGTAAAGTGATTAAGCTGCCAGGTGCATTTTTAACTGCGGTCGGTGATACGCTGCAAAGCCAAGATCTGGATTTTTCAGACCTTGCCAAACAGATTGATCAAGGTCTGATTCAAAATGGACCAAGTGACTTAAGTTATAAATCCAAATTTATGGCAATTACGTCTGACATCATGCCACGTAAAGGCTTGTTATTTCACTCCATTATGGGAAATGATACAGACAGCAATGATCCGAATGTGATTACCGATGGAATCGTTCCCTACAAAAGTGCTCATCTAGAGGGTGCTGTCTCAGAGAAGATTATCAAAGGTGGACATTCCATTCAGGAAACACCTGAAGCCGTTCTTGAATTAAGACGCATCCTGCGTTTACATCTGATGCAACTTGGACTGTATAAGCCATAATTCACCAATCAGCCCATGTTCAAAATACTTCAACATGGGCTGACTTGGTTTACTCTTCAACTATTTTTCGATATTCCCCATTCATTAGAATGGTTTTGAATTCCTATTTTTTTCATTTGACTCCACAAGCGCTAATGTAAATCCCATCAGCTTAAACTGAACACAACAAAGGGATTGAAACATGGACGCGTTCAACACAAAAATGTTTGAAAATAAAGTTGCTGTCGTCACAGGCGGAACTTCAGGTATTGGTCAAGCCGTTGCTATTGCTTTTGCTGAAAAAGGTGCAAAAGTTTGGGCACTTGGACTAAATTCACAGAAAGCTGTTTTCCCAGCAGGCTTAGATATCGAAGCCGTTGAAATGGATGTCACCGACAAAGCTGCGGTTGATGCTTTCTTTGCCAAAGTTGATCGTATTGATACTTTATTCAATGGCGCAGGTATGGGCTCTGTTGCAGAACATGAGTTAGATACTTATAAAAAAGTCCTTGAAGTCAACTTAACTTCTGTTTTCTATATTAGTGAAGTAGCAGCGAAAGCTTTGGCGAAATCAGATAATCCATCAATTATTAATGTTTCTTCGCTTTATGCACAGTTTGGTTCAGCACTTGCACCAGCTTATTCATGCTCGAAAGGTGCGATTGATCAGTTAACCTTCTCACATGCACTAAGCATGTCAGCAGCAAACATTCGTGTAAATGCTGTGGCACCAGGTTGGATTGATACTCCACTCATTCAACCACTGAAAGACATGCCAGAAGTATTTGGTGGCATCATGGCTCGTTCTCCAATGCAACGCCTTGGTAAGCCAGAAGAAATTGCCAATGTCGTGCTTTTCTTGGCTTCTGATGCTGCAAGCTTCGTGAATGGCGCGATCATCAAAGTTGATGGTGCATATTCTATTTTCTAAGCTGCAGGCATAAGCAAGCTTCGAAAGTAGATTCCAACCGCTTCTCAGCATGCTGGGAAACGGTATGAATTTTGAAGATGAAGATTATTTCCGCATGATCTTCATCTTCAGAGTTCAAAACCAGTTTTTTGCTTGGTTTCCTGCCAAATCTTCAAATAATAATCCAAATTAAAATATTTCCAGTTCCCTATCTTGCCCATGTCTTAGCGTTTAGGCATGGGCATCTTTTTTTATTTTCTACTGAATTTTAACTTAGGGAATCAGACCTTGTTTTTTAGCTTCCGTTACTGCCTCTAATCTTGAGCGTACGCCAAGCTTGTTG
>NZ_JBSYVT010000037.1:0-27961 GCF_054112845.1 Acinetobacter sp. NigerLNRRAM0016 | reverse complement strand
GCCCAAAAGGTTGGCACTGCCTAAAATACTGGCAAAATTATGACTCCATTCATAGGCTTCGCGCGTTGAAGGCAATAAGGCGGTATAGGAAAAGCGCAAAATACCAATGCCTAAACACATACTTAAACAAAGAAATACACTAAGCTTGACTGTATCCGAGAACGTCCTGTTCATACAATTTGACTAATTGTTTAAAAAATATACTTGAACTATAAGGTGAAAAATAGAGAAATACAATCGCTGACTTTTCACCTTTAGTCGATATGATGCAGCAAGGATATCATCAGCGTACTTATTTTTTATTGGCATCCACCGCATCACCAATGGTGTAGTAATGACCACCAGCAACATGGTGCACACTTTTCCACGAAGGATCAGCTTCGTGATAATACCAATGTCCATCGCGAAACACGCGATCATCTGCATAGGCTGCAAGCACTTTTCCTATAAACAAATCATGTGTTTGCTGGTTATGTGGTTCAGGAATTAACTTACAAATTAGCCAAGCGGTGCAGCCTTGCACCACAGCTAAGTCAAAACCTTCAAAGTGAAACAGTGGTGTATGGCAATGTGCGAGTTTATCAGGATCATCAAACTGGCTGGTTGAACCCAAGGCTTGTACCAGCTCAATTTGCTTTAAGGTGGGAACTTGTAGCGCAAAATAACCTGAATCTTCAATTAATTTTCGGGTTTTGGTGCTTTTATCCAACACCACTGAAACTTTGGCTGGAACCAGCTCTAAGGCACATGCCCAAGCGGCAGTCATGACATTGCTTTCTTGCCCATGTTGTGCAGACACCAAGACGGTTGGACCATGATTGAGTAAACGGTACGCTTTTGCCAGTTCGACAGGTTGAATGTGAGGATGGGAGAAGTCAGCCATATTTAGATTCAATTAGAGTATTTGCTACGGCATATCATAACCCTGATTGTTGCTGGAGTAGTCTAAATTTGAACACTTGGTTAGCGCTGACAGGTAAAGCCAAAAGTCGAATTGAATTTTGATTTATAATGAGGGTTACATTATTTAGGGAAAATACATGAATATGCCCTTAATCATCAATGTCATACTCTTTGTGGCATTGCTGTTTTTATTAAGTCGGACACGTCATACCAATTGGAGCCTTGCCAAAAAGGTGCTTGCTGGTCTCTGCTTGGGGGTAGTGTTCGGTTTAGCCTTACATTTGGTGTATGGCACAGGCTCAACCGTGCTGCAAGAGTCAGTGCAATGGTTCAACTTGGTGGGTAAAGGCTACGTCAAACTGTTGCAAATGGTGGTCATGCCACTGGTTTTCGTTTCCATTTTAGGTGCGGTCATTAAACTGCATGATGCAGGTTCGCTGGGCAAAATCAGTTTCATTAGTATTGGTACATTGTTAGTCACAACGGCTATTGCTGCTTTTGTGGGTGTGGTGGTGACCAATGCCTTTGGTTTGACTGCGGCAGGTCTGGTTCAGGGTGCACAAGAAACTGAACGTCTGAATGCGATTCAAACCGACTATGTCGGGCAAGTGACTAATTTACAAGTCCCTGATTTATTCCTGTCTTTTATTCCGACCAATCCATTTGCTGAACTGACGGGCGCGCATCCAACTTCCATTATTAGTGTGGTGATTTTTGCGGTGTTCCTTGGTATTGCAGGTTTGAACTTAATTAAGGCGGATGCAGAGAAAGGGCAAAAATTGCTTGCTGCGATTGAAATTATGCAAGCATGGGTCATGAAGTTGGTCCGTTTAATTATGATGCTCACCCCGTATGGTGTGTTTGCCTTAATGACCAATATTGTGGCGAATTCAAAATTGGCAGACATCCTGAACTTGGGTGGCTTCCTTGTAGCATCCTATATTGGATTGGGCATTATGTTTGCTGTGCATGCACTGATTTTGCTCATGACAGGGGTGAATCCCGTTCAATTCTTTAAAAAGGTTTGGCCTGTACTGACCTTTGCTTTTACCAGCCGTTCAAGTGCGGCCAGTATCCCACTGAATATTGAAGCGCAAACACGTCGTTTGGGTGTGCCTGAATCCATTGCCAGCTTCTCGGCCTCTTTCGGGACGACCATTGGTCAAAATGGTTGTGCAGGTTTATATCCAGCCATGTTGGCGGTAATGGTTGCGCCAACGGTCGGGATTAATCCTCTCGATCCAATCTGGATTTTGACTTTGGTTTGTGTGGTGACGCTGAGTTCTGTCGGTGTAGCAGGTGTGGGTGGCGGAGCTACTTTTGCAGCGCTGATTGTATTGCCAATGTTGGGCTTACCCGTAACCTTAGTGGCATTACTCATTTCGATTGAACCTTTGATTGATATGGGTCGTACCGCATTGAATGTGAATGGTTCAATGACCGCGGGTATGGTCACCAGTCAAGTCTTGGGGCAAACCGATCAAGCGATTTTCAAACAAGAAAATGTGGATTTAATCGAGAATTAATTTCACGGTTTCGACATCAATGGGAAAGCCAGTATTTGCGATATTGGCTTTCTTTTTTTATGCCATGCAACAACTGTATCCATAAATCAAATAAATTTGTATCTGTTATTGTTGGGCTGTCACGGCATAATAAGCATGAAACAATGGAGAAAAATCATGAAAATGTATCAAGTCGATGCTTTTAGCAATGCTTTATTTAAGGGTAATCCTGCGGCAGTGATTGTGACGGAGCAATGGTTAGATGAAGTGCTGATGCAAAATATTGCTTTGGAAAATAATCTGTCTGAAACTGCATTTGTAAAAAAGATTGATGCTGAACATTTTGAAATCCGTTGGTTCACGCCAACTGCCGAAGTCGATTTTTGTGGACATGCTACTTTAGCCAGTAGCTTTGTACTGTTTAAAGATTTTACTTCAGCCAAAACCATTCATTTTCATGTCAAAAATTTAGGCATCTTCATTGTGAGTCAGGCTGAAGATGGCAAAATCTGTATGAATTTCCCATTTCGCCGTGCAGAAAAAGTAGAAGAGTATCCTGAACTCTTAACTCAGGCACTCAGCAAACCGTTTAAAAATGTGTATTTAAACCAACAAGCTTTCATCATTGAGTATGAAACTGTACAAGACGTTTTGGATGAGCAACCAAACTTAGAACTGTTAAAGCAATTGGGTTCATTACGTACCGCCATTACCGTGCATTGCTCAAGTGTTGATGTTGCGATTACTGCGACAGGCGAACAATACGACTGTGTTTCGCGTTATTTCGCGCCTGCTATGGGCATTAATGAAGATCCTGTCACAGGTTCAATTCATACCGCGATTGCACCATTGTGGGCAGAACGATTGAATAAAACAGAGTTGATTGCTTATCAGGCCTCTGCACGTGGCGGTGAATTGTATTGCAAAATTGTCGATCAGGAACGTATCGAAATTTCAGGCTATGGCAAACTTTATATGCAGGCAGAGTTGTTCTTAGATTAAACATATTCGAACAAAGCAACGCTCAAAACTGAGGGTTGCTTTGCAAAACTTCACTATAAATCCCATTTTTGATTCCGTAAGATAGGCAGCTTATAAAATATTTATATGACTGAATATATTGGAATTAACATGTTAATGCGGTTGAAAAAACTTACTTTCTCTCTGTTTTTTGTTGGTTTAAGTTCGGCTGCTTGGGCACAGCCTGTTTTGGTCAAATCAGATCATCAAATTGAAGAATATAAATTAGATAACGGTTTTCGCGTCATTTTGGCGCCGAATGATAAAGAAAATAAAGTTTATATGAGCACCATTTATCTGACAGGTTCATTGAGTGATCCGCAAGGTAAAGGGGGCTTGGCACATTTATTAGAACACCTTGCATTCAAGGGTACGCAAAATGTCAAAGGCGAAGAATTCCAGCGCAGACTGGATCAATACACCTTAATGACCAATGCCAGTACCGACTATTATTCAACCCGCTATATTAACGTTGTCCGTTCTGAACAAACGGCTTTAAATGAAATTTTGCATTTAGAAGCCGAGCGCATGGATAAATTGGTACTGCAAGAAAAGTTTGTTCCTTCTGAAATTGCGATTGTGAAACGTGAGCGTGAAGTACGTTTGGATCAGCCTTTTGCGGTGTTGATGGATCAGATGTGGAAATCGGCTTATGGGAACCAGTATTTAGGACGTTTACCAATTGGCGATTTAAACGAATTGCAGTCCATTAAAATGAACGAACTGAATCAGTTCTATCGCTCGTGGTATGCACCGAATAATGCAGCCATGGTGATTGCGGGTAAATTTGACAAGGCACAAGTGTTAAAACAGATTGATCAGCAATTTAGTGCCATTCCTGCACGTCAAATTCCGGCTCAGGCTCAAGTGCCTATGCTGGATGCCAGTAAAATCAAGCAGCGTGAATTTACTGTGGCAAAAGGCAGTGATCTCGCCAAGTTCAATATTTACCTGAATGGAAAAAATGACAAGATCAAACCTGCATTAGCCTTGTCACCATTGTTATATACCATGCAGCCGAGCGGACATTTGTATCAAAGCATGGTGGAAACAGGCACCAGTACCATGGTACAGGCAACCACATGGCTCGATCGTGATTTTAATTTGGTGTTTATGGGGGCAATGTATGCGCCGAATCATGATGCCGAGCAAGTCGATCAGGCACTTGATCAAGGGGTAGAAAAGACTCAAGCCTTTAATGAAACTGAGCTGAAACGGGTAAAAAGTTTGATTCAAAATCAGGCAGACAGTATTCAAAGTAACTCTGCGGCATTGGGTTCACGTTTGGCAGATTATTTTGTGGCGAGTCAGGGGCGCTGGGATCAGTACTATGTCGATCTGAATAATATTCGAAACCTTAGTTTGAATGAGGTTAATCAGACCTTGAACCAGTTCTTGGTCAAAGAGCATCGTATTACCGGTGATATTCAGCCGACCCCAGAAGATCAGAAGAAAGCCATGCAACAACAGCAGGCAAAGGCGCCAAAGCAGACTTTAGACCAGCAAACGCAAGCCCCAGAGCCACTGAAAGATGTGAGTGTCTATCAGCAAGAAGTGGCGCAATATGTGGCAAGCTCTCAACAATATTTGGAAAAGAATGAGAAGCAAATTCAACGTGGTGCACTCAAAAATGGCATGAAATATGCGCTTTATCCTGTTGCGACCCGTGACAATAAAACCTATGCGACCATTAATGTGGAGTTTGGTACAGCCCAAAGTTTAATGAACAAAAGTGAAATTATTGATTTCACTTCTTATTTATTGCTCCGTGCTTCGGATAAATACAGTCTGCAAGATATTGCCGATAAATCGATTGATGCAGGGGGTTCCGCAACTGCATCATCCAATGGCAACGGCATGACCATTCAGATTGTGGCGAAAAAGGAAAAGTTTGAAGACTTCTTTAATTATATTGTCGAAGTCATGAAAAATCCGAAGTTTGAACAGTCGCAGTTTGATTTAATCAAGTCGCAAACGCTGTCCAGTTTAAACCGTCCCTATACGGAACCTGAAACAGTCGCCGCACTGACCATTGCCCGTTTAATCGAAATCTATCCGCAAGGGGATTTACGTTATCACTTTGAACCTGAATATGCCAAGAAGCAATACCAAGCTTCTACGAATGCGCAAGTGAAGCAGTTGTATCAACAATTTTTTGCCATGAATAACGCGCAAATTGCGGTGACGGGTGAGTTTGATGCCAAGAAAATGTTGCGAACCATCAAACAACAGTTTGGAAATTGGAAAGGCACGCAAGCATATGCACAACTCACTTCTGAATATACACCGTATAAAGCGCAGAAGAAGCATGTGTTGTCGGAGCAGCGTGAGTTTGGGAGCTATCAGAGTTTGCTGACCTTCCCATTGGGTGAGGATCATCCCGATGCACCTGCTATGCTGGTCTTTAGTTATATTCTTGGTGATTCGCAGTTGTCTTCACGTCTGGCACAGGAATTACGCGAGAAGAATGCTTTGGTGTATGGTTTTGGCAGTGAAATTCAGTTGGATGATTGGGTCAATTCAGGTGCATTGAGTATCGATGCCAATTACACCGCAGGTAAAGCTGAGCAAGTCTCTCAGTCAGTGCATAAGGTGTTGCAAGAATTGGTAGATCGTGGAGTAACTGAACAAGAGTTGGAAGCGGCGAAAGCGGATATTCTGAAAAACCGAGTTACGGCTTTGGAAGATGAGCGGAATATTCATCAAATGCTGACCTCACAGTTGGAGCGAGACCGTGATTTATTATTCCGTAAAAAGCGCGATCAAGCGATTGCCAACTTGACCAAGGCAGATGTCGATCAAGCCATTAAAAAATATATCCATCTCGATCAATTGGTCGAAGTGATGGCGGATCAATATGGACAGCCGAATCACTAATTTTTTAATGTTTTTCATCAGCTAAACGATTTCAATAAAAAGCCACATTTTTGTGGCTTTTTATTTTATAACTTGAAGTTAAATTGAACAAATGATAAAAAATAAGCGAAATTTTATATAACTTTTGAATAACTAAAACATAACTTGACTGAGTTGATGTATGAACAAAATCCAAAAAAATTCTACTTTTATTCTTTTTGCATGTGCAATTGCTACGTCTTATGCGACGGCAGCCACTGAAACCCGTGTCATTCGAGCCGAAAATGGGCAATTGGTATCTCTGGGCGATAGCTATATTCAACTGGTACAGAATATGCAGCAACCGCCAATCTCGGTGCGGAATTACGAGTGGGAAGAAGGGGACAAGCAGTTTACTGCATCAGATTATGTGTATTTGGTCGGGAATACCTATTACACCGTGACCATTGTCGATAATGTGATTAAAAAGATTGTTTGGGATCGGAAAGTTTAAGTCATAAAAAAAGCCCTGAGTCTAAGCTGAGGGCTTTTTAATAGGCCATTGAATTAATGGTCATGATCATGCTTGTTGGCATGGAATTCTTCATTATGACGGAAGCGTAAATAGTTCTCGAACTGTTCACAGTATTCGTCATAGTTATCTTCAAGCATCATTTGGAATTGCTGCAAGATATAAGACATGACTTGCTCTTTGGCATCACGCATTTCATTGCCATCTTTAAAATTATTGGCTGCGACCCAAGTATTGAAACGTGCCGTTGCAAACAGCATTGAAGCGCTGACTTGACCACGAATTTCATTTGGCTTGACTTGTTGTCCTTTGGCTGGGCGACAAAATTCATTGGCATATTTAATAAATTCATCTGCACGTTCAAAAAAAGCAGCATTCAAAGCTTCTTCTTCGGTAACATCGGTAGCGTCAATCTTTTGAACCATGACTGTTCCTAGCTAAAATTTCATGTTGCATTATAGGCAAAGCCTTGCAGAAACAAAACCTTTGACTTAATCTAAAAATAGCCTAAGCACTATAAAAATGGAACGCGGTATGTCAGATGCTATTGCAATTCAAAATCTTAAACATGATGTCTCCTTATTACGTCAGCAAATTTGGCCACCACAATCTTTAGCCAATGTAGAAGGTTTGCCCATTTATTATGGTTCTGCGGAAGATGTGGCGCATTATTATCAGCAATGGCAAGACTTAATCGAGCGGGCACAATTGCTCAGCCAGCCATTTCTTAGCGATGAAGTGGTCGATGCGATTCATTTACCGAGTCATCTGAACTTACCGTTATTTTATTTTCATGTAGATCGTATTCGAATTAATAAAACACGCGCCAAAGAGTCGAAGACCTTTAGAGGGATAGCCAGTCTATTGGATAAATGCGGAGAATTTCCTGCAGCACAAGTGATGACCATGCAGGCATGGCTGAATAGTGATGAGCAGGCGGCACTGGTGGCACACCGTGAATTTATTGATTTAAGGACCTATGTGTTTCAGCATGGGCAAAGTGAATACACCCGCACCCGATTTTATGTGAACGGGATTGTGTTAAGCACTGAAGAGCATTTTAAATTGGTGGATGCGCGCGATAAGCCACGTAAGCAACGCAGTGATAGCTATAGTGATCCACTGGCTGACAATGACGTCTGGAAAGTCTTTGGAAAATACCGTTAAGTTGGTGTTAAGACCAAAACGGTTTGATTTTCTTAAAGGCTTTGAGCTGCTTATCGATGTGTTTTAACTGTTGTTTTTCCTGTTGATTGAGCCAGTCCATTGCACAGTGAATTTCTTCATTTTCAGGCAGTTCATGGAAGAATTGCTCAGCAACCAAAAGGTCGTTGTATTGCCCCAAAAGCTCCTGAATCGGTTTAATCGCTTTAAGGTAGTGTTTTACTGCTTTATTGCTATAGAGGCTGCGTACAAATTCAATGTTGTAACGTAAATGTTTAAAGCGTTTGCGCAGTTTGTGTTTTTCTTCATCTTCCAGTTGAGAAAAATGTCCAATGTCATGGGCAATCCGTTGATGAGTTTTCTTTAAGTTTTTCTCTGCATAGTGCTGGAAGGATTTTTTCTTTTTATTTTTTGAACTTGGTTCTGAAGTCACGTAATTCATGAGTTCCAGTATCAATTGATTGGTTTCGGTAGACTGAAAAATCCACATCACTTGATTGTGATAACTCTCTGGAGTTGGAATATCCAAGTGTGCACAGCCCGCTTCTTGTAATTGCGGTAGAAGTGTTTCACGTATGGCATCGGTATCCCGTGCCGTGCCTAAGGACTGGAAGATAATCCGTAATTGTGCCGCCCAGTGTGGCGGAATATCGTGAGTAAGCTTAGCATAACAACTCAGTGCGCTACGCATTCGCCGTATTGCTACTCGTGCCTGATGCACATGTTCACTCTTGTAGAAGCCACAGGCAAGGGCAGTTGCATTTGGTAAGAGATGCTTAAAGGTATTGTTTAAGATGGCGTGGACGGCCGCATTTGCAGTCATGGCTGGATCTAAAACAATAGGCGCTGCATATTGTGGCGGTAATAGATCCTGTTGCTGCACATGCAAATCTCCACGCTGGGATTTACTGCGTGTATCCAGCCATAGCTGGTATTTATTCATCCACGGTTCTATACAGCGGATTAAGTCATGAATTGAACCTTGCACCAGTTCAAACTCAATTTCAAAGATTCTTAATTTTTCTTTTTGAAAGACCAGATGACCAATGTCGAGACAGACTTCAATTTCAGACTGATTGAACAGCAAAATCTTGGATACACGTTCAACATCGGTCGAAAACTTGACTTGGAAATTCTGCAACGCATTTTCAGTGGTAAAAAGCGCAGGCAGTTCCTCAACATGATCCTGATATAAGGCTAAATTAAGTTTAGGCTGCTTTTTCTTGCCCAAGTCAGTTTCAAACTCAAAGCGTTCAATATGCCGTTCAGTTTTATATTTCAGGGTTTGAATCCAGTGACCTTGTTCCAAGCGTAATCGTAGCGCAATCGATTGCTGTGCCAGTTGAAAATCTGGGGTGTCATAATAATGGGCGAGCAGACGTTGCTTATAGACTTTGGAGGCGCAGAAGTCTTGATAAATCATGTCCTGAAACGCTTCTGGAATTTGAAATTTGAGTTCAATTTCTGACATGTTCTAGCCCTCGCACTGGAGTTTTTAAAATTATTTTAATGGCGCTAAATGTATATCTTGGCTAAACAGACTGAATAAGTCCAGTAAAAATGTAAATATGTAACATGTCTATTTAAAGACAAAAAATGAAAGACATCCACAAGTCAAACTTATGGATGTCAATGGCTTAGAGATTGAAGTCACTTAGAATTTCAGGAATTTGCGGCTCACCATAAATTGCTCGGTCGCATCTAATAATGCCTGCGCATAGACTTCTTGCTTAGCCGTTAACCATCCCAATACAAACCAGTCACTGGCTTCCAGTTCAGTCTGTTGAATATAAGCAGCAGAAGAGCTGAGAGTTAGATATTCCTCAGCGGCTTGATGGGCTTCATTCAGTGCTTTGCTATATTTTTGCAAGTTTTTGACATCGTAAATTGAGGTCAAAATCGGGAAGCTAAACTTGAGTTCACGAATACGCTGCGAGAGCAGTTCTAGACTTTCAAAATTGGTCACGTCAGTTTCGGCAAGCTGCTCATGAATCTGTTTATATTGCTGTTGTAAGGTATTTTGAGCATAACCTTTTAAATCCAGTTCTTGTGTCGCTGTACTGGACTGCAAACTAAACATTAACAATTCTAAAAAGTGATGCACATTCAGGGTTGAGCGAACCAAATTATTCAGTTTTTCTTGCGCATATAAAATATCTTTGGTCAGACTTGCTGTCGTTGTCGGATTTTGCAGTAATGCACCCAAGGTACGCTGCATATGCTCAAGCTGTTGTAAATGTTCAAAATGATGTTTGAAGGCTGCCAGCTGATATGCCCACTTGTCAGAAACATCCTTACTCCATGTTCTCAATAGAGCAGAAGTTAAATAGAGATGATCTAAAGCCAAATGTGCTTGTTCTAAATGTTCTTGTTGAGCAACACAAGCAGAAATGGCTGCAATATTGGGTAGCAAATGTTGTAGTTGCTGCGCAATCAGTGAACGCACATTGCTGTCTGCACTGTCTTTTTTGACCAGTTGAAACGCTTTTGCTTGTTTGGCAGGACTCACTTCTTGCTGAATTGAAAGTAAATGACCCATTTCGGCTTTACTGCGAACATCAAGCCACAATTGGTATTTCTTGACCCATTCAAAACTAAAGGCGAGTAAGGACTGTATAGCGCCTTGTTTCAGCTCAAACTCGACTTCATGGACTTCGCGTTCTTCAGTTTCTGTGGCCAAGCGACCGATATCCAGACTGACTTCAATTTCTGCATTTTCAAAGTGAATGACGCGATAAGTTCGCTGAATATCAGATTCGAATTGTAACTTTAACCCATCCAGCTGATTGCCTAATGCTTGTTGCAAAATAGCAAGCGCCTCGGGTTTTTGTTGGTAAATCGTTAAATCTAAAGCAGGGGCGTGCTCAGACACACCAAAATCATGGTTATGCTCAAAACGGTGCAAATGACTTTTGCCTGCTGCTTTTAAAGTTTGAACCCAGTGTTCACCTTCTAGGCGTAAACGTAGAGCAACACCATGTTGTGAAAGTTGTTTATCTGGTGTGTCGAAATATTTGGCTTTGAGGTGAATCAGATTAGATTTTTTTGGATCTAAGGCTTTCAGGAGTGCCGTTCTTTTTGCAGTAGGAATTTGAAATTTTAATTCAACTTCAATCATAAATTTGCCTTAGATCATTGTTGGAAAAATGGTGAAGTCACTTTAAGTTGAGCGCTTATAACAGCAGTGACTTTTTAATATTAAATTCTAGCCGAAAAATTTGATGCTGTACGGGACAATGAGTGAAATTATCGGCAATCAAGTGTTTCCTAGCGTAAAAGAGGCAATCTTGTATTTGCATCACAGAAAAATGTGCGGTTTGTATGTTGATTCATTCCTTGAAATCTAAGTATGTAATCAGCGGGGGAAGACTGAAAACCAGAAGTTATTTTTTGCCAATTTTAACTGTTAAAGGTGAGCAAAAATGTAATTGACCAATTTTGCATGAAGCACAATCATGTTTGGGCGAAATACAAATCAAGAATTTAAAACAATCAGGAAGATCCAAGCATGAATGCAATCGTAGAGCCGAAAAATGAGGTGGCAGCAGCGCAAGCACCACAACTACCCATCCGAAACTATAACGAGTTTTATCGCTTTTATTTAACGGAACATCGCAATATCACCAGCCGACGTTTACACGTTTTAGGCAGTGCCATAGGCGGATATTTCATCGCCAAAGCAATCCGCCACCGTAAACCGAAATATGTGTTATATGGTTTATTGCCTGGCTATGCCTGTGCTTGGGTTGGACATTTTATGTTTGAAAAAAATAAGCCTGCTTCTTTTAAGCAGCCGCTGTATAGCTTTATTTCTGACTGGCGTATGCTGTCGGATATTGCGCGAGGCAACTTGAGTTTGAAATGTCGATCATTGGATAAAATTCCAAGTTAGGACGCATGCTATATAAAGTACATTTGTCTATTAATATTGCAGATAAATGTGAATTATAAATACATGTTATATTTGAACTTTAAATGATCATTAAAGTTTATATTTCATGTATATTTAAAAAATCAGCTAGGATGTTGCAATCTTCTGATGTAGTATGAGACTCGGATTATTTAGAGTGTCTTGTTTGTGTCAGGATACAGCAAGTTTCCAATGCCTAGAGTGACCTTTCTCTGGGCTTTTTTTATTTTGAGTCTTGGAAAAGTAACGAAATAGCAGAAGAAAAATAAGGGACTTTTAATTGAAAGACTCTCTAATTTTCTGCCCACATTGCCCGTGTGGTTAGTGCAGAAAATTAGAGAGTCGTGTTTATTTTCAGTTATTGTTATTCTTATTGAAAATAAACAAAATCTTTCGGTTTATCATTGTATTTTATTGCTTTTATGACTGTATTAAACCGTGAATTTGACGCTTGCTCTATCCCTAGAAATGGTGATTTTTGTAAAACTGAAAAATTAAAAGTTATCTTTTAATTCACGTAATCTTTGAAACTCTTCCACGCTTTGTACTCTGAGAAATGGATTGGTTTCCAGCTCAATTTCAATGGTGCTAGGCACGGTCGGCTGATCCAGCATGCGTAGTGCTTCCACCTGTTCAAAGCGTTGCTGGATTTCCAGATTATCAGGTTCTACATGCAGGGCAAATTTGGCATTCGACAGTGTATATTCATGGGTGCAATAGACTTGGGTTCTTGGCGGTAAGGCTGCCAAACGGTTGAGAGAGTGATACATCTGCTCAAAAGTTCCTTCAAAGACACGTCCACAGCCCATGGCGAATAAGGTATCCCCACAAAACACCAAATCTAAGGCATCGCTAAAATAAACGATGTGTCCTAAGGTGTGCCCAGGTACCGCAATCACATCAATACGAACATCATGAAAATTGAAATGCTCACCATCACCGAGGGGATGGGTGATAAACGGAATCTTGCTGAGTTCTACTCTTGGGCCATAGACAGGAATATTGCGATTGACCAATAGCCCGGGTACGCCGCCAATATGGTCTTTATGCCAATGTGTGAGCCAGATTTGACTGAGGTGTAGCTGGTGTTCTTGACAATAGTCTTCTACCAACTGTGCTTCAGTGGGGTCAACCGCAATCACTTCATGTGATTCTGTATGTTCGAGTAACCAAATATAGTTCTGTAATTGATTTTTTACATCAATGATATGTACTTGATAAGTCATGTCATTCGCTCATTATTTCTTGTTGAACAGTGTAACATTGAATCAGTCAGCCCCACTGTTTTAGCACTGTAATTCAAGCTGCAAGCAAAAGAAAAAGCCGCATATCAAATGCGGCTTTTTGAGTAGGATATTATTAGCGTAATTTCGCCAAGAAACGACCTACACGGGTAATTGCTTCGCGCAGTTCATTTTCAGCGGGTAAGAACACCACACGGAAATGATCTGGCGTTGGCCAGTTAAAGCCCGTGCCTTGCACCAATAACACTTTCTCCGCACGCAATAGGTCAAGCATCAGCTTTTCATCATCCTGAATTGGATATACTTCTGGATCAAGTTTCGGGAAGCAGTACATTGCACCTTCAGGTTTCACACAAGTGACACCAGGAATGTCATTCAGCATTTGCCAAGCGATATTGCGCTGTTCGTATAAACGGCCACCCGGGCGGATTAAATCGTTAATTGATTGGTAGCCGCCTAATGCTGTTTGAATCGCATATTGTGCTTGATGGTTAGCACATAGACGCATAGACGCCAGCATGTCCAAACCTTCGATGTAATCCATTGCACGCGATTTATCGCCAGTAATTGCCATCCAGCCTGAGCGATAGCCTGCGATACGATACGCTTTAGATAAACCGTTAAATGAAATACACAGTTGATCACCCGCCAAAGCAGCAACTGAAACGTGTTCGATACCGTCATAGACAATTTTGTCGTAGATTTCATCTGCAAACAAAATCAGGTCGTATTTCTTCGCTAAAGCAACAATTTGCTCTAAGACATGGCGTGGATAAACCGAACCTGTTGGGTTGTTCGGGTTAATAATTACAATACCACGGGTATTTGGCGTGATTTTACTTTCCATGTCCGCAATGTCTGGATACCAGAAATTTTCTTCATCACATTTGTAATGAATCGCTGTGCCACCAGATAAGTTGACTGCTGCTGTCCAGAGTGGATAGTCAGGCATTGGAACCAGCATTTCATCGCCATCGTCCAATAGACCTTGCATAGCCATCACAATCAGTTCTGACACACCATTACCGATATAGACGTCATTGACATGCATATCGAAGATGCCTTTTTGTTGGTAATACTGGCAAATGGCTTTACGTGCAGGAAAAATCCCTTTTGAGTCAGTATAACCCACAGCATTTGGCAGATTTAAAGCAACGTCATTAATAATTTCTTGTGGCGCTTCAAAGCCGAATGGTGCAGGGTTGCCAATATTTAGCTTGATAATCTTGTGACCAGCTTCCTCCATCTCGATGGCCGCTCGTAACACTGGTCCACGGATGTCGTAGCATACATGCTCGAGCTTAGACGATTTTTTTATTTCGCGTGGGGTTTGAATAGTGTTTGGCATTTTGAGAGTCTCGGAAGGAGTGGGGGTCACTTTTGCATAACGATATAAATAACTTTTGAATGTTTCCGTTGTTACCAAATCGAGATCGTGTTCATCTCTGAGCAAAGCAACAATTTTTTCATGCGTATAACCCGCCTGTTGATATTGTTTAATCACAGGCAGTAGATGTTTAAAAATAACGCTCTTTTTCTGCGACATTTTTTAATCCTGAGTAAGCATGACCCTAAGAATAGCACCAATGTTGCTCACAAAAAAGCATTTCATAAATAAAAATGCTCACCATTATTTTTATTTTGCTTACTTTTTGCTTTTAAAGAAATTATAAGTCTTTTGTAAATTGTTAAGTAAAGACTAGAAATTTTAGAATGAATGACGTAAATATAAGATTATCCTATTTTTAAACAGCAAGATAGAAAGGGAAGTAATCATGGGAAAACTCAATAAAACAGACCGTGAATGGCAAAGAGAGTTATCTCCAGAAGAATTTCGTATAACTCGACAAAAAGGAACAGAGCCAGCTTTTACGGGGAAATACTGGAACACCAAGCAAGAAGGAACCTATGTATGTCGTTGCTGCGGAGCACCGTTGTTTTCGTCTACGACGAAATATGACAGTGGTTGCGGCTGGCCGAGCTTTTTTAAACCAATTGCTGGAGGGGCAATTGATGAAATGCCAGATAGTTCACATGGTATGGAGAGAACTGAAATAGTTTGTCATCATTGTGACGCACATTTAGGGCATGTTTTTGAGGATGGTCCACAGCCAACAGGATTACGCTATTGCGTAAATTCGGCTTCATTAGAATTACAATCACAAGAAAAAAATGACGAGGAAACCTATCCATGACCAACATATATCAGTTTGAAGCTGAGTTGTTAGATGGAAGAAATAAATCTTTTACCGATTATCAGGGGAAAGTTTTATTAATCGTAAACACAGCGAGTAAGTGTGGTTTTACCCCACAATTTGCAGGTTTAGAAAAATTATATGAGAAATATAAGCCTCAGGGGTTAGAGGTGCTTGGTTTTCCATGTAATCAGTTTGGTGGGCAGGACCCAGGTTCAAATGACCAAATTGGTGCTTTCTGCCATAAAAATTATGGGGTGACATTTCCCATGTTTTCTAAGGTGGATGTTAAAGGTCCTG
Organism: Acinetobacter sp. NigerLNRRAM0016; assembly: GCF_054112845.1. Taxonomy (NCBI): domain Bacteria; kingdom Pseudomonadati; phylum Pseudomonadota; class Gammaproteobacteria; order Moraxellales; family Moraxellaceae; genus Acinetobacter; species Acinetobacter sp. NigerLNRRAM0016. The sequence goes on along the minus strand of NZ_JBSYVT010000037.1, from coordinate 12,353 downwards.
AAGCTCATGCCATTTTTCGCTATCTGACCAATAACAGCAAAGGTATTTTAGGCAGCGGGATTAAATGGAACTTTACCAAGTTTTTAATTGGTAAAGATGGAACGGTTCTAAACCGTTTTGCGCCAACCACCAAGCCAGAAGCCTTGGAAGAAGAAATTGAAAAGGCATTGCAACAATAAACGTGATGTTGAATAGATTGCAGCCTTCCAATGATGCCTCCAAAGCTCAGATGGAGTTTTGGAGTGACCCCAATATGCCTTATGTGGAAACGCGTAAGGCATGTCAAAGCCGCGCCTGTTATCGTGCCCATAGTCATCCAACCTTTTCGATTGGTGCGGTAGATCTTGGGCAAAGTGTGTTTAGTAGTCACTTTGTCGGCACACAAAAAATTGAGACAGGAACATTGGTACTCATTCCTGCGCATGTTGAACATTCCTGTAATCCTGAACCCGATCAGGCATGGAGTTACCAGATGATGCATCTGGATATGCGCTGGTTACAGCAGTTGCTACAGGAAACTGAACAAGATTTCCGCTGTGATGTAATTCCGCAATACAAACCTCAACTTTATCAAGCTCAACAGCTTTATTCAGATTTTTGTCATTTAAATCAAAGTTTATTTGATTCTTCCATTTCTTACTTGGATAAAGAGCAGTTGCTGATTCAGACCTTAACTGAATTATTGTTTCCAAACCTGCATCTAGAATTACTGAAAGAAAATGGCTACGCGCAGCAGGAATTTCAGCTACTCCAGTCTAGACTGGGTACAACGGAAGAATTTCTTTCTTTGCATGAATTGTCCAAGCAAAGTGGTCTAAGTCGCTATGCCATTATTCGCTTATTTAAGTCGAATCTAGGTTTAACTCCGCATGCCTATCAGCTCAACTTAAAAATTAATGCCGCCCGCAAACTGTTGCGGCAGGGGCAGGAGATTGCAGCGTTGAGTTATCAACTGGGTTTTAGTGATCAAAGCCATTTTCAGCGAGTATTTAAGCAGCTTACAGGCACCACACCAAAGCTTTATCAAAAGCAGCATCGTCGCGCAATTTCATACAATAATTAAATCTAGGTAGAGACTAGGCTTATCTCACGAATTGATTGAGATAAGTTATGGAATTATTTTTATTTATCGCATTGACCCATTTTATCGCGCTGCTGTCTCCCGGACCTGACTTTTTTCTCCTCTTAATGCATTTAATGAAATACGGATCAAACTTGACGCGTTATACAGTGCTTGGTATTGCTTGCGGCAATGCTTTAATTTTACTGGTTATTTTTTCTTCTTTGTGGTGGCTGGGGCAAATACACCCTTTGATTCTTCAACTGTTGCGCTGGTTGGGTATCGCTTATTTGTTGTATTTTGCAATGCAATGTTTTCGTTATCGCAGTGTGGAAAATAAGGATTTTACATCACGTGATGAAATTCAAATCAAGACATCAAGGATTGTTTGTTTCATGCAAGGTCTGCAATCTAGTTTATTAAATCCGAAAAATGTCATGTTTTATAGTAGTCTGATTCTTTTGATTTATCATCAATTTAGCTTGGAGCAGTTATTTTTAATTAGCTTGTGGATGGTGACTGTGGTTTTATTGTGGAATTTAGCATTACTTCAGCTGCTGATTTGGAAAGACTGGAGTCATTTTTTTAAGAAGAAATCAGGACTGTTGTATCGAGTCACAGGTTGTTGCTTTGTCGGGTTTGCATTGATTCTAGCCTTATTATAGATGCAATTATGAGGATCTGGTCACATCGGATGTCAGACTTCATAAATAATAACAATCACATAACTAATTCTCATTTAAATTTACAATGTAAATGAGAATTAAATCGATTTTTTAAGATGTATTCTCATTTACTATCATGCGCAAGTAATGATGCTGATAAATTAGGTGAGAAATGGTGATTAAGCTAAAACTATTAGTATTGATGATGGCGTGTGTATCTGGATATAGCATTACACATGCTGCCGAAACACAATCAGTGGATTCTGATGAAGCATCTCAAGCGAGTAATGTGACAGCTTTAGAAACCATTCGTGTTGTTGCCAGTGCGGATGCTTCAGCAGAAGGCTTAATGGAGCCATTCGCAGGTGGGCAAGTGGCTAGTGGTGGTCGAGTGGGTATCTTTGGAAATCAAAAAAATCTGGATACACCATTTAATTTAACTAGCTATACCAATCAATATATTCAAGAACGCCAAGCAAAGAGCGTTGGGGATGTACTAAAAGCTGACCCAAGTGTGAGAGTAGGTCGTGGTTACGGTAATTTTCAGGAAAACTATTATATCCGTGGCTTCAATCTAGGTTCAGATGACACGGCTTATAATGGTTTGTACTCCATTTTACCGCGTCAATATATTCCAGCAGAATTATTTGAGCGTGTAGAAGTATTAAAGGGTGCTTCATCCTTTTTAAATGGTGCGATGCCAAGTAGTGGTGGTATTGGTGGTGCCATTAATCTTTTGCCAAAACGTGCTGGAAATGAACCTTTAAATCGCGTGACGGTGGGCACAGATTTTAATGGTGGCTATATTTCAAGTGATATTTCACGTCGTTTTGGTGAAGATCAGCAATTTGGGGTACGACTAAATACGGCTTATCATGATGGGCATACTTCGGTAGATGATGAAAAGAAATCATTAGGCTTGGCTGCGATTGGGCTAGATTATAAAGGTGAGCATTTACGCCTTTCTGGTGATATGGGCTACAGTAATAACCGTTTAAGTGCTACACGTCCAAGTGTGACTTTAGGAAGCGGCATTACATCTGTACCAACAGCAGTAGATGGTTCGAGTAACTATGCTCAAATGGTCTTATTCAAATGAAGAAGACGTATTTGGCAGCTATCGTGCCGAATATGATTTGAATGATGCGATGACTGCCTATGCGGCTTATGGTTTCCGTCATGGAGAAGAACAGAATAGTCTGGCGAATGTCACACTTCGTAATGCAACGACAGGGGACAGTACGTTCTATCGTTTCGATAATGCACGTGTGGATATGGTGAATACAGGTGAAGTAGGCGTTCGGACTAAATTTGAAACAGGTGATATTCATCATAATATGGTGCTATCTGCTTCTGCATTCCAGCAAAATACCCGTAATGCCTATTTTATGGATTGGGGCAATCAACTTGCTACTAATATTTATGATCCAGTTCAATACAATCAGCCTGAAGCTTTAACCCCATTATTTTCTGGTGGTGATTTAGAGAGTCCAAAACTTACTACTCGAACGCGTTTAAGAAGTATTGCAATTGGCGATAATCTAACAGCATTAGATGAAAAATTAATTGTTATGTTGGGTGCGCGTTATCAGCAAATCCTTCAAGATACCTATAGTTATGCGCAAGTGAAAACAGGTACGTATGACGAAAGTAAATGGACGCCAGCACTCGGACTAACGTATAAAATTACACCTGAAGTTTCTGTGTATGCCAGCTATATAGAGTCATTGGCTAAAGGCTTAAGTAATACAACGGGTAATACCACAACGACATTAAAGCCTTTCGTAGCCAAGCAAAAAGAAATCGGCACGAAGTATGAAAATGATCATTTAGGTGTGACCTTAAGTTTATTTGATATTAATAAACAGCGTGGCATTCTACAAAATGGCGTATTTAGTGATGCTGGTGAATATGTGCATCGCGGTGTTGAATTGAGCAGTTATGGAAAATTGACAGATTCGTGGACTGTACTGGGTGGAGTAACATGGATGCACGCCAAGCAAGAAGACACCGGTTCAATAACTTATGATGGAAATTATGAAGTTGGGGTTCCGAAGTTTCAGGCAAATTTAGGCACAAACTGGAAATTACCGTTAGCTCAAGATATTTCTGTAAATGCGCAAGTGACATATACGGGTTCAACCTATGCCAGTCTGGACAATAGCCTAAAAGTGAAGGATTGGACGACGTTAGATTTAGGCGCAACTTATAAAACGCAGCTTGGTCAAACACCTACGACATTTAATTTCTTAGTGAATAATGTGTTCGATAAAGATTATTGGGGTTCTGTGGGGCTGTATGACAACATCAACAGTACCAGCAATACCAATAATGGCTATTTGGTTGCAGGTTTACCGCGTACATTTATGTTAAGTGCATCATTTGATTTTTAATAAGGTCTAAATAAAAAAACCTCCAGTCATGGAGGTTTTTTTATTGGCTAAACAGCGATTAGAGAATCTGCTTTAAGCGTTTTACCACTTCTTCACATTGTGCCAAATCTGCAACCAGTGCAAGGCGAACATGATTTTCACCAGGGTTGCCAGTCTCTGTTTCACGGGATAAATAACGACCCGGAAGCACTTTAATATGGGCTTTTTCCATCAGCATTTTGGCAAAGGCTTCGTCATTATCGACCTTGAGCCAATAATAAAAACCTGCATCTGGCTTTTTCAGCGGCAGTAAATGACCTAATTCTGACTGGAATAAATTAAATTTGGCACGGTACTGTACGCGGTTTGCTTCGACGTGTGTTTCATCATCCCAAGCCGCGATCGATGCCAACTGATGTTGAACAGGCATTGCTGCACCGTGATAAGTACGGTATTGCAAATAAGGTTTAAGTAAAGCTGCATCGCCCGCAACAAAACCAGAACGTAGACCAGGTAAGTTTGAACGCTTTGACAATGAATGGAACACGACACAGTTTTTATAATCGTCACGTCCAATTTCAGCACAGACTTCTAAAAGTCCTGTTGGTGCTTGATCAAACCAAAGTTCCGAATAGCATTCATCTGAAGCAATCACAAAGCCATATTGGTCAGACAGTGCAATCAGCTTTTTAAATTGCTCTTTAGAGAGCACGGCACCTGTTGGATTACCTGGTGTGCAAACAAATAACAGTGCCGTTTTTTCCCAAACTTCGGCAGGCACAGTATCAAAATCGCCTAAATAGCCATTTTCTTCGGTACAGTTAATAAAATAAGGTTCTGCACCTGCTAATAAAGCTGCCCCTTCATAAATTTGATAGAACGGGTTTGGCATGACCACATAGGGTTTTTCATCGCGGTTAATCAGGGCTTGTACAAATGAAAAAATCGCTTCGCGCGTACCAGAAACAGGCAAGATTTCCTGTTCAGGATTCATTTGATTCAGATGAAAACGACGCGTTAACCAGTTGGCAATGCTCAGACGTAGTTCTGGCAAACCTTTACTGTTCGGGTAAGTCGATAGATGCTGGAAATTATCAATAATCGCTTGTTTCACAAACTCTGGTGCAGGATGCTTTGGTTCGCCAATCGAAAGGGGAATCAAAGGTAAATCTGCGGGTTGTACATCCTGAAAAAGTTTATTTAACTTTTCAAATGGATAAGGATGTAATAGCGATAAACTGGAGTTCATGAAACGAATACCCGAACGTTAAAAATTAATGTTGACCACAGACCTGATTAGAGGCTTCATCCAAAGCTAATTTCAGTTGCTTCGCAAATAATACTGCTTCGTCTTCTGTCATTGGGGAGCCATCTTTTTTGGTCACAAAGAAAATATCTTCGGCGCGTTCGCCTAAAGTGGCAATTTTAGCAGAGTGTATGTCTAAACCCTGCATCATAAACAGACCACCAATTTTCGCAAGTAATCCTGGGTGGTCAAGTGTGGAAATTTCGACCATATTTTGTTGTAAGGCTTCATTCAGCGTTACATCGACGGTATTCTCAATATCAAAATGGCGCAGTTGACGCGGAATACGACGTTGCATTAAGCCCGGATATTTGTCGGATTGACTGAGTGCAGAGGTGAGTGACTGAATTACTGTTGCCTCACGTTCAGGATCGGTGAGTAAAGTACCAAAACGGTCTAAAACCAGATAAGTATCTAAACTAAAAGCTGTGGTCGCGGTAATAATTCGCGCATCCTGAACATCTAGGTTCATGCGATCTAGAATGGCTACGGTGGTTGCGAATAAATTAGGCTGATCACGTGTATAAATAAAGATTTGTACTGCATCTTGCGCTGAAATACGGTGCGCACGCATTAACACTAAAGGTGCTGGATTTTCACCATGTTCTAATATGGCACGGGTATGCCATGCAATTTCATCGGCAGATTCTTTAATGAAATATTCATCGCCCAGTTCTTGCCAGACTTTTTCCACATCGGCCAAGGAGAAGTCATTCACCAGCATTTCGCTGGCTGCAAATTTGGTGTCTTCAATCAGCATTTGGTAGTCCACTGGACGTCCCAAACCCGTACGAATAATGTCACGGGCATGGGTGTAGAGCTGACGCATCAGTGATGCGCGCCACGAGTTCCAGAGTTTTGGATTAGTGGCATTAATATCGGCAACCGTAAGGGTATAGAGGTAATCTAGATGCTCCATATCCCCGAGTTTTTCGGCAAAATCTTTCACCACATCTGGGTCAGAAATATCTTTTTTCTGTGCGGTCAGTGACATGAGTAAGTGATTGTGTATCAGCCATGCCACCAATTTGCATTCACGTTCAGTAAAGCCGTGCACACGGCAGAATTCAATCGCATCTTCCGCACCGAGTTCACTGTGGTCACCACCGCGACCTTTGGCAATGTCATGGAACAGGGCTGCTAAAAACACGATGTCACGACGCGCAAGGCGTTGGAAGACTGAACTGACCACTGGGAAATCTTTGGCAAACTCAGGCTCTTTAAAGCGGTTTAAATTGCGTAATAATAGGAGCGTGTGCGCATCGACCGTATAAATATGGAACAAATCATACTGCATCAGTCCCATAATCTGCCCGAAAGCAGGAATATAGTTACCCAACACACCGTAACGCTTCATGGCAACCATGGTGTCGTACAAGCGGTAAGGCGAGCGGATAATCGCCATGAACAAAGCTTGATGCTCAGGATTGTCTCGATAAGCCTGATCGATACGTTTAGCAGCTAAAATCAAGAGGCGTAGAGTACGTGCGCGAATACCTTCGATTTCTGGACGGTTCGCAAGTAAATAGAATAATTCTAAAATCGCACTTGGTTTTTCTGCGAAAATTTTATGGTGCTGAACGGCTAATTTGCCATCGACCAATTTGAAATTGTCATTAATTTCCACAATTTCACGTTCATATTGTGGCAGCCGAGGGGTAATCACCGATTCACTAAAATATGCCAATAACATTTCATTCAGGGTCGAAACCTGTTGCGCAGTACGGTAATAGCGCTTCATGAATTGTTCAATTGGATAATTGGGTGATTTGTCTTCTTCACGCACATAGCCAAACATGGCGGCAATGTCACGTTGATAGTCAAACAATAAACGGTTTTCATCGCGCTTGGTGAGGCGATGTAAGTGATGGCGAATTTCCCATAAGAAACTTTCGGCTTCTTCGAGTACACCCAGTTCAAATTCGGAAATAAAGCCTAAGTGAACCAAATCGTAAATACGATTAACACGGAAATGACGCTTCGCAATCCAGCCAATTTGGTTGATATCTCGGATACCACCCGGAGCATTTTTAATATCAGGTTCTAAATTGCTTTCGGTATTGTTGTGCTGTGCATAGCGACGGTGTTGCTCTTCCATCTTTGCATCAAAGAAGGTTTTGTCCGTCCATGTTTGTGAAACAATACGACGTGGCCAACGTGCTAAATGTTCATAGCCGATAATCAGTCGAGCTTCAATCAGGGTAGTGGCAACGGTTAGATCATTGGTGGCTTCTTCGACACATTGACGAATACTGCGCACACTGATGCCGGGTTTAAAATTACCAACATCCCAAAGGGAAGAAATGAACGTAGAAATAAGCTGTTCTTGCTCTGCCGTGATTTCATCTTCCGACAAAATCATAATGTCGACGTCTGAATACGGCAGCATTTCACGGCGACCATAGCCACCGACCGCAAATAGCCCCAGCTTGGTTTGATCTAATTCTGCATGGCGCCACAAAAATTGTAGCGCTTCATCAATTAGATTCGCGCGAGCTGAAATGACTTCTCGAATGGGCTGTCCATGTTCAAAACTTTCCTGTAATTGCTTTTCTACATCGGTACGCCATTGGTTAATCGCTTGGATATCATGGTTACTTTTGACGTAATTCAACAAGGGTAAAGTATTGATCATGAACAGTGGTCCGTAATGTTTATAAGTTAGTTCTGATTCACAATGACTTGATCCGCAGCGTGTTGAGCAAGCTCGCGTGCTTGATCAGTTGTTTCAGCACGTGCAGTCGCAACACCCATACGGCGGCGTTTAAAGCCTTCAGGTTTTCCGAACAGGCGTAAATCAGTATTTGGATTTGCCAAAGCAAGATTTAAGCCAGAGAAGGAAAGGTTGGTGTCATCCACACCCGCATAAATCACGGCACTTGCAGCAACACTGTGGCGTGTTGTGTTGACAGGCAAGCCTAAAATTGCGCGTGCATGTAATTCAAATTCGCTTTGATATTGAGAGGCTAAAGTCACTAGACCTGTATCGTGTGGACGAGGTGAAACCTCACTAAACCACACTTTGTCACCTTTGACAAACAATTCCACGCCAAAAATACCGCAACCGCCTAAAGCCGTGGTGACTTTATGTGAAATACGTTTTGCTTCTTCTAAAGCCACGGTTGTCATGGCTTGAGGTTGCCAGCTTTCGACATAGTCGCCAGAGTCTTGACGATGCCCAATTGGGTCGCAGTATTGGGTTTTAATTTCACCAGTTTCTGCATTTTTGGCACGCACTGTTAATAACGTGATCTCGAAATCAAAATCAATTTGTGATTCAACGATGACCGTACCTTGATTCACACGACCACCTGTTTGTGCATATTCCCAAGCTGCATCGACTTCGGCAAAGCTTTTGACGCGTGATTGACCCTTGCCCGAAGAAGACATAACAGGTTTGACAAAGTTTGGATAACCAATGTCATCACATGCAGCGCGGAAAGATTCGAGGCTATTGGCAAAGCGATAAGCCGAAGTTGGCAAACCGAGCTCTTCTGCCGCTAAACGACGAATACCTTCACGGTTCATGGTAAGGTTAACCGCTTTTGCAGAAGGAATGATGGTAGTGGTTTGGCTGGCTTCAATTTCGACCAAAAGTTCAGTCGCAATAGCTTCAATTTCAGGAACAATCAGGTGGGGTTGTACTTTGGCAATCAGTTGTTTTAATTCTTCAGGATCTGCCATATTCAAAGTATGTTGATAATGTGCAACTTGCATGGCAGGAGCATGGTCATATCGGTCAGCTGCGTGTACTTCGACACCCAAACGTTGCAGTGAAATCACCACTTCTTTTCCTAGTTCACCAGACCCTAATAGTAGAACTTTAAATGCAGAAGATTGAAGGGGAGTACCAATAGTCACGCTCATGTGATTCATCCTTGCGTAAATGGGGTTTTAGCATAGCAGAACTCAGAGCGGTGTTCAGGTCGGATTCACATAAAATAATAAGATTGTCGAACAATTTTTTTGCAGTTCTATTGAAAAGGATGATTTGGTGTTTGAATAAAAACTTTTTTACTATCATAAAGTAAGTTTATTTCTCATTTAAGGTTAATCACCTGAAAGTTATATTCAAGTGATTAACTTGGTTATGAATCATCCGTTCAAAATTTTCTAAAAATGGAAAGGGATATAGGTATAAACAATACCATAAACCAAGGCAGCCGTTAGGGTCGCAGGCACAATTTTCTTAAACTTAAAGTACAAGCCTGTCAGCACCAAAAAACCAATCAGCATCGCTAAACTCTTGTTGGGCGTTTCCAGCAAGGGAGGTAGTGTGGCGACCACCAGCATGGAACTAATGGCTGAAATTCCAATTGAGCCCAAGGCGATTTTTAACCACAAAGCACCGCGTTTTTGCGAACCTTGCTGGAATTTTTGAATGACAAAAAAGGGTCCAAAACGTGAGGCAAAATTGGCGATGCCGACCACAATCCCCACCAGAATAATCTCAAGATTCATGTGATGCTCCTGCGTGTTCGGGATCGTGTTGTTTCAGGACATAGTGCTTAAACAAACCTGCAAAAATACCTGATGAAATACCAATGAAAATTGCCGCAGATAAATCAATGAAATAACAGGCGATGGCAGACACCAAAATGGTCACACTGACCACAAAGGTGTGTTTCTTTTCAAAGGCAGCTAACAAGAAACTGAGGAAGAGTGCGGGTAACAAGAAATCCAGAGCAGCCTGAAGAAACTGCGGCAGATTGCTGACTTGATCGGCAAACAGTCCACCTAAGAATGAGCCCGTTGCCCAAGACAACCAGCTAAATAAACTGAGTCCCAACATCCATGACTCAGACCATTCTTGACGTCTTTGCGAGAGTTTAATCATGCCCGAAGCAAACACTTCGTCGGTTAAACCCCATGCCCAAATTGCGGTCTTTTTCAGGTTTAATCGGTCTTGAATCAGATTCTGTAAGGCTGGTCCATACAGCAAGTGACGAATATCCAAGGCAATCACGGTCAGCGCTGTCATCCAAATAGAAGTGCCACTGCCGAGCAAGGCAACCACCAGAAACTGGCTGGCACCTGCGTACATGGTACAAGAGAGAAATAAGGCTTCCCAAGCACTAAAGCCAAACTGCGTTGCAGAAACCCCAAAGGCAAAAGAAACAGGTAAATAAGTAAATATAATCGCTTGGCTGTCTTTGGCACCTTGCCAAAAACCAGCCGTTTGCGCGGGTGTTAATTTGTGTTGTGACACGACACACCTTGTTAGAGTTAAACGATAGGTCAAATAAGATTGTGTATTGTATCTGAATTTACTAGCATAGTACCTAATAGATTGTTGTGGTGATGCCCCAGATGCGAATACTTAGTGCACCTGTTCTTGTTGTTTCAGTGTTGTGTAGCAGTTTGCTATTACAAGCGTGCGGTCAATCTTCAGATCATGCTGAAAAGAAAGCAGAAATTAAAGCTGCGCCTAAATTGACCAATGATGCAACGAGCTATGCGCACGAAGCATGGCGATTCATGAACGAGGCTGATCCTTATGTATATCGTAAACAACGTAATTTGATTGAAGAAAATGTGCGGAAACCTGCGCGCAAGCTCAGCACAGACTGGCGTATTAACGTGAAAATGACAGACTCGGTAACGGAAGGGAAATACGCCTTGTGTCGTAAGGCGCTGACCAGTTTAGATGTTTGGGCACGTGAAACCATGGAAAATTCTGCAAACGTTTCGCAGACCAAAGCGGATTACGAACGCGACAAAGCACAATGTAAAGATGCTCTTGAGCATCCAGAACTTGGCAATACCGACCCAAAGAAGAAAGCCTTTAGCTCCTAATAAAGTTAAATATTTAAAGCGGCATTGTAGTCTTGAAGATTGCAATGCTGCTTTCTAATTCATTACGACGATAATAGAAAATAAGACTGACTTGATTAATTTAATGCATTATCCTAATGTGATAAAAAGCGATATAATTTGCGTGAAAATCCACATTAAATAGCAATGAGGTTATCGCCCCATGCGTAAATTATCGATCTTTGGTTTTAGTCTTTTCTGTTTATTCAGTTCCACCGTAAATGCTCAGGTTGTGCAGCCTAAACAGCATATTGCTTTGCATCATGCTGTGGCACATGAAGTTGCACCTTGCACCAATGGTTTTGATGAGGTCAATGTCTGTCAATTAAACTCTTAATTGAGCTGCTTTTTGGTGCATGTATTTAAATGTGCACATTTATGGTGAAAATTTTTGCACCATAAAATTACCATATTGTTTGGGTTTTAGCTGTGCAAGGTATAGGCCAGACGATGTAATTGTTCCTGATCGATAATTTCAATTTTTTTAAACGCAAGTTTTAACACCCCCAGTTTTTCCAAAGCCTGTAATTCCTGATTGATTGTTTGTCGTGAGCAGGTCAGCATTTGTGCCAGTTGTTCTTGACTCAGTTGAATCACATTTTTTTCAATCAAGATATGATTGCCATAACCTTGCAAAATCAGCATTAATCTTAAAGCCAGCCGTTGGCGGATGGTCTGGGTTTGAATCGAGATTAACTCTAAAAAAGCCATACGTAATTTTTGGCTGGTCAATTGTGCAATATGAAACCAGAACTGAGGCTGTACTGCGAGTAATGTGTGAATGGCAGCATCGGGAATATGCAGAATCCGTGTTTTTTGAATGGCAATGGCATCGTGAGAGCGTGGTTGCTGATCTATCAACGAAATCTCCCCAAACCACATGATTGGCTCAACAATTGCGGCAATGGATTCGGTGCCTTCAATATCCACATAGCCTAAGCGCACAGCACCATCCAATACAGCGTAGATGCCATCAAAGCGCTCTCCCGAATAAAAAATGGCTTGATCTTTCTCGTAGTGTTGCACACGAGCATGCTGCACGATTGATTGCTGAAAAGGGGGCGGCAGTTCGGAGTACCAGCGATTATTGGCAAGCTGTTGTAAATCTTCCAGTTCAAGGGTCATAGGTATTCTGC
>NZ_JBSYVT010000036.1:0-28419 GCF_054112845.1 Acinetobacter sp. NigerLNRRAM0016 | reverse complement strand
CTGGAACACTGGGCAATCCTTATGGCAATAGTAACTGTAATAACACCCCGAATGTCGTTGCAGATGATGGGCTGTGTTATCTCAACACCCAAGCGCTGATCGGAATTGTGCCTGAAACCGAAACCATTTCAGCGATGGGTCGCGGTACATTCAAACTCAGTGACACCTTCAATGCGATTGGGGAATATATTTACTCGCATAATGAAGTCACTACCTCCATTGCCCCTGATGTTTATAGTCGCTCAGTAACCCTCCCCAAAACCAGCCCTTACTATCCAGGGGCAGGTATTACCCCTGCTGTAGATGGTTTAAGTGGTGACCCACTGCAATTATATTTACGCTCCCAAGCGGGTAACCGTGTTTCGCAATCGGTGAATGAATCACATCGTGCCTTTGTGGGCATTGAGGGTGAAGCCTATGGATGGGACATCAACGGGGGTGTGACCTATGCTAAAAGTGAAGCAACTGACAGTTTTGTCAGCGGTTATTTAAACCGCAGTAAGTTACAAGCCGCTTTAGATGATGGCTCGATTAACCCATTTGGTGCCAGTGCGGACTCAAGTTTATGGAACTCATTTTCAGTCAGTGGTGAATCGAATGTCGCATCTTTAGATTCCACCACAGTCGATCTAACCGTAAGCCGTCCCATTTATAGCTTACCCGCAGGGGATATTGGTCTAGCTCTCGGTGGCAGTTTCAGTAAGCAAGAATGGGAAGCCAAAGTTAATTCAGACATTGTGAGCCAAGTCCCAGGCAGTGGTATCGACCCAAATAAACCGCTGAGTGAAGGTGACCGTGATATTACGGCCTTCTTTGGTGAGTTACATATTCCAATCACCAAAACTTTAGAGGCTCAACTGGCTGCACGTTACGATGACTACAGTGACTTTGGCGACACCTTTAACCCGAAAATTGCGTTCCGTTGGGAACCATTAAAGCAACTGATGTTCCGTACTTCCTATAGTACTGGTTTCCGCGCACCAAGCTTATACGACATCAACGCACCACAGAGCGAAACCTACACGGGCGCTCGATATGATGACCCTGTGCTGTGTCCAGGGGGTAAAGCGACTTCAACCCAATACCAAACCGAATGTAATGTGCAATTTAAACGCATGCAAGGCGGTTCACCCGATTTACAGCCTGAAGAATCCACCTCCTATACCGCTGGTTTTGTGCTCGAACCGATCAAAAATCTCGTCTTCACTGCCGATTATTACAACATTGAAATTGATGGCCTGATCGACACCATTAGCGATGCCATGATTTTTGCAGACCCAACCAAATATGCAGACCGTTTTGTCCGTGATGCAGATGGTCGAATTAAATACGTCAACACCACACTGGTGAACATGGGGGGCATTAAAACCGAAGGGATTGATTTGACCCTGAACTATTTAACGCCAATGACTGCAACAGGTCGCTTTGGTTTTGGGATTAATGGCACTTACATCATCAAATATGACAAACAAGAAGAAGCAGGTGGAGCTTGGGAAGGCAAAGTCGGAACTTATGATGACCCAGCAATTCTGCGTTGGAAACATGTTGCCAACATTAACTGGAGCTATGAAAACTGGAAGATGATGTTTGAGCAAGAATTCTATCGTGGTTATGACGACCAAAATGCCATTGGTGATGATGCCTATGACCATCACAAAGTCAGTGATTACACCCTCTATAACGTTTCGGGCACCTATAAAGGCTTTAAAAATCTGGAGCTGACTGCGGGGATTAAAAACCTATTTGATGCAGAACCAGCAGCATCAAATGTACTGGATAACTTCCAATACGGTTATGACCCACGCTATAGCGACCCAACGGGACGCGCTTACTTCTTGCGAGGTACCTACAAGTTCTAATTGGCGTTCTGTCCATAGCGTCTTGAACACCTCCAGCAAGACGCTATGAGCAAAACATTTCATCTGTCGTTTAGCCAAACAACAAATGCCGTCAATCCGTCCATCTTTCATGAGCAGCGATGCGTGAACGATTTCTTGTTTGTCTCAAATTTCAGGAGTAACCATGGGCACGAGTTTCACAGCGTTAGAGAACAATTCAGCCAAACGCCTGATTGGTATTGGGGCAGTCATTTTTCTGCATCTGATTATTTTCTATGCCCTTATGGCGGGTTTGTCCAAAACCATGCATAAGCCAGAAGAACAAACGGTGGAATTGATGATTATTCAAGATCAGCCACCCGAACCCGAAAAGCCGAAACCTAAAGAGATTCCTCCCGAGCCACCAGAACTAGTCAAAGAGGTGCTGAAAACACCAGAACCTGAAAAACCAGTAGAAAAAGTTGAGCGTGTACAAAAGACAGCCCCTGTCACACCAACCCAACCCGTTAAAGCAGCAACGCCAACACCTACAGCAGCACCATCGCCAAGCCCTGTGGCAGCACCCGCCCCCGTAGCAGCGGCAGCAACACCTGCACCAGCACCTAAACTTGCTGGGGTAACACGTGGTGTTTCACGTGGAGAAGCGGGTTGCAAATCACCAGATTACCCGCGTGACGCACTGATGAATGAAGAACAAGGTGCGGTCACGATTTCAGTTTTGGTCGGCACCAATGGCAACGTCATTGACACCAAAATCAAAAAATCCAGTGGCAGTAAAAATTTAGACCGTGCGGCATCCAAAGCCTTCAGTCTTTGCAGCTTCAAACCTGCAATGAAAGACGGTGAAGCGCAAGAGTCTTGGTATGACATTCCCTATGAATTTGTCTTGAACTAATGAATGAAACAAAAATTGGAGTATATACATGAATAAAATGATGAATCCTGTAAAAAAAATCGCAACCGCGAGCTTAATAGCAGCAAGCACCCTCCTCCCAATTCATTCGGCATTTGCAGAAGACGCCGCCCCTGCAACCACCACAGCAGTGACATCGAGTGACAGTTCTAACGCACCGCAACCGCCTGCTAAAGCGGAAGCTGCCCCTGCTTACAATCCCTATGGCTTAGAAGCCATGTGGAAAGAAGGAGACATGGTGGCAAAAACTACCCTGTTTATTTTGGTGATGATGTCGATTGGCACGTGGTACATCATGATTACCAAACTGCTGCAACAATCCAAAATTAAGGGACAAGGTCGCAGAGCCGATGCAGAATTTTGGGATGCCAGCACCCTCGAAAGCGCGACAGATAGCTTAGAAAAAGACAGTGTATTTCGTTTTATTGCAGAAAAAGGTATTCATTCCACCAAGAACCATGAAGGGAGTTTATTAGAACGCATTGACTTCAATACTTGGGTGACCATTTCCATTCAACGTGCCATCGACAAAATTCAAAGCCATTTGAGTGGTGGTTTGGCTTTTCTGGCGACCGTTGGTTCAACTGCACCGTTTGTAGGTCTGTTTGGAACGGTCTGGGGAATTTACCATGCACTGACCGCGATTGGCATGTCAGGGCAAGCTTCGATTGACAAAGTTGCAGGTCCTGTCGGTGAAGCGCTCATCATGACGGCAATTGGTCTGGCCGTAGCTGTGCCTGCAGTACTGGGCTACAACTGGTTAAGCCGTCGCAATAAAGCAGTGATGGAAAATGTCCGTACTTTCGGCTCTGATTTACATACTGTTTTACTCAGCGGTGAAATCAGCAGCAACCCAAATCATAAAAAAGTCGTGAATAAATAAAAAGAGGACATCAACCATGGGCATGATGGTCAGTTCAGATGACAATGAAGATGATGTAATAGGAACCATTAATACAACCCCGCTGGTTGATATTATGTTGGTTCTACTGATTATTTTCCTGATTACAGTACCCGTTGCCATACATACGGTCCCCGTAAAATTACCTGAAGAAAAAAACACGCCTTATGCCAACAAGCCTGAAAACATTCAACTGGCGGTGAATAAAAATGGCGATGTGTTCTGGAATGAAAAATATATTGGAGACAAAGCGACTTTATTTACGCGATTACAAGCAGAGGCACAAAAACGCCCACAACCTGAAGTGCATATTCGGGGTGATCAGCTCACCCGCTTTGAAGCAATTGATCAGGTCATCAATACAACCAAACAAGCTGGGATTGGCAAAATCGCTTTTGTGACCACTCCCCCAGCTTCACCATAATCGGGTCAGAAGGAGCAAGTTATGGGTATGAATGTTGGCTCAAATGATGACGATGATGTAATGCTCGATGTCAACATGACACCGTTAATTGATGTGATGTTGGTGTTGATCATTATGTTTATTATCACCATCCCCATTCCCAATAATGCCATCAACATCAATTTGCCAAATGGTACTCCACCACCACAAAGCAATGAAAAACCACCTGAAATCATCAATCTAAAATTAGATGCACAAGGTAACATCTTCTGGAATGATCAGCCTGTAGAGAATAAACAGGCTTTAGAAAGCTTGTTGATGACGGTGGCGAAAAAGTCAGAACAAGATCAAATAAAGCTACAGCCAGACCGTATGACCGAGTACAAACAAGTTGCGATGGTCATGGCGATGGCACAACGTTTGAATATCACTAAAATTGGGATTGAAAGTAACGCATCACTTTAATCTTACCGAAAAAAATCCGCATTTCCTATTATGAGAAATGCGGATTTTTTATTTTTTGCAGCGTATTACATGACTGGAATATCAATCCATAACGCATCTGGGAAATGCTTGGCCAAATAGTCTTTAAGATATTCAGAAGTATCTTTGGAAATTAATGGATCTTGCGATTCGTCATTTAAATTATACGCCAAAGCATATAAAGATAAACCACGTGCTTTCAAGGCTTCCAAGCTGAGTAAGGTATGGTTAATACTACCCAAACGCCCAGAACTAACCAAAATTACAGGAAACTTTTTCTGTTCCAGATAGTCAATTGTCAGTAATTCTGTAGTGAGGGGCACCATTAAACCACCCGCACCTTCCAGCAACACTACTTCAAATTTTTCTGCCAATTGCTGCGTTGCCGCTTCAATCTTGGCAAAATCAATGTCACGACCATCAAGTTTGGTGGCTAAATGTGGTGAAGCAGGATAAGTAAAAATTTCGGGCATGGTCAGTTTGCTTTCGTCTTCTGGCAACCAACCTGTGCCCATAATTTCACGATGTTGCTGAATATCTTCAGAGACATCGACATTGCCCGTCTGAATCAGTTTTTGCGTGATGACCTGCTGACCTTGCTCTTTCCATAACTTCGCCAGATATCCTGTGGTATAGGTCTTACCAATACCTGTATCAATCCCGCTGATAAAATAGATGTCTGCTGTCATGTTGTTCTCCGTGCAATACAATAAATCGGGTGATAGCTGAGTAGGTACCGTGTCTGCCCTTGCTGATCCGTCTCCGAAAATTGCTGATAATCATGATAAAACTGTTGTAGCGAATGCTTGGTCCAACGATGTGAAGTATTGGTTGCCGTCACACCCGTGGCTTTTAAATGCTGTAACACTTGCTTGGGATGTGAGAAATGCAAGGTCTTGATCTGTTCACTCAGATGTAACACCTCAAAACCAGTTTGCGTTAACACCTGTTGCAATTCAGGCAAAGTATAATATTCAAGACCCTGCCCCGTTAAGGCTTTAATTTCTTTTAAGTTCTGCTGTCCAAAAATAGAAAAACAGAAAAAGCCCTCTTGTACCAAAGCGCGTGCTATTTTGCTAAAAACGGCCTGTAAATCGGTCATCCACTGTAAAGCAGAACTGGATGTGACCAAGTTTAATTGTGTGGGAAGTTCAAGCTGCTCTATATCGCCAATTCGCCATTCTATCTGTTGCTGCTGCACAAAATGGTGCTGAACTTCGGCATAAATATCATTCAGAATCAGCTGATCAATCTGCAAATTTTGCAATAACAGATGACTTAAATTGCCAGAACCACAGCCAATCTCCAAGACGCGGGCTTGATGCTGTGTCGGCAGATGCTCCAGCATCAATTGCATCAGATGCTGGCAAATTTGCTTTTGTGCGATGGCATGTTCGGTATAGCTTTGTCCCGCTTGTGCAAAACGCAGCGCCACACGAGACTTATCTA
The DNA here is from genome assembly GCF_054112845.1 of Acinetobacter sp. NigerLNRRAM0016. Taxonomy (NCBI): domain Bacteria; kingdom Pseudomonadati; phylum Pseudomonadota; class Gammaproteobacteria; order Moraxellales; family Moraxellaceae; genus Acinetobacter; species Acinetobacter sp. NigerLNRRAM0016. Next base: position 22,432 of record NZ_JBSYVT010000036.1, on the reverse strand, counting down.
TTTGAGATGGATTCAACGCTAAAACTCATAACAAAGCGATAAACTGATCCAGTTCATCTTGCTGAAATTGGGTATTTAAACAGATACGTAAACGCGAACTTTGCACAGGTACCGTAGGTGGACGCACAGGCATAATATAAAAACCTGCCTGCTGTAACTGTGCCGCAGTATCGACCGTTTTTTGCGACTCACCAATAATGACAGGGACAATATGGCTGGTCGACGGACAAGCATACCCTTTTGCTTGTACGGCTTGTTGTAAATAAGCGCTTAATTGTTGTAAATGCTGGCGACTGGCAGTCATCGTAAGCTGTTTCTTGAAGATAAAGTTGGTCCATGCCATACAGATCGGAGGCTGTGCGGTACTGAAGATCAAGGAACGCATACGATTAATCAAAAACTCACGGATAATCGGATGGCAAATTAGATAGCCGCCCACCGATGCCATGGCCTTACCAAACGTCCCGACCAAGAAATCAATCTGCTCGATCACTTGATATTGCTCGGCGCAGCCTAAGCCTTGTTCTCCACGTACACCAATCGCGTGTGCTTCATCCACATACAGCATGACTTTGGCAAATTGTGATTTAATCCGAACCAACTCAGCCAAGTCAGTTTCATCACCATCCATACTAAAAATGGATTCAGTCACCACAATAATCCGATCAAATGCGTCATCTGCATGATATTTCTGCAACAGCTGCGACAGATGCTGTAAGTCATTATGACGATAACGCACATATTTGGCAGAGGAAAGACGAATCCCGTCAATCATACTGGCATGCACCAGTTTATCCGCCAAAATCAGGGTTTTGGCATCGCTGACTGCAGGTAAAATCCCAATATTCATGTGGTAGCCACTGTTAAATAACAGCGCTGCACGACCTACAAAAGCCTGACTTAAACTGGCTTCCAACTGTTCATATTCTGGGAAATTTCCTGTCAGTAAACGTGAAGAAGATGAACTCATCACGCGATGCGCATTTGGTGTTTCATCAAAAAACTGTTCGCGTAAACTAAGATCAGAAGCCAAGCCTAAATAGTCATTGGAAGCCAAATTCAACATACGACGGTGCTGAATTTCAATCCATTTGCCTTGCTGGGTGTTCGAGGTGAATTGACGTAAATTGCCCTGCTGTTTCAGTTCATCCAACTGTACAGCATAATGTGCTAATAAATTCATGCTGCTTCCTCTTGCATATGGCGCACCACATCGACCAATTCAGTCAACAAAGTATCCAGCTGAACTTTTGAAATCACATAAGGCGGCATCACATAAACCAGCTTGCCAAATGGGCGAATCCAGATGCCACGTTTTACAAATTCTTGTTGTAGCGTTTTCATATCAACATTAAAGTTCAGCTCCACCACACCTATCGCGCCCAACACACGCACATCCTGCACATAATTGAGTTGTGCCAATGGCGCAAGATGTTGCTGTAACTGGTTGCCAATACGCTGGATGGTACTTTGCCAGTCTTGAGACACCAATAACTGCGTACTACGTAACGCCACGGCACAAGCCAGTGGATTTGCCATGAAAGTCGGACCATGCATAAACACGCCCGCCTCACCTTTAGAAATGGTTTCCGCCACATGCTTCGAAGTTAAGGTCGCAGACAGGGTCATATAACCGCCTGTTAAACCTTTGCCGATACACATGATATCGGGTTCAACTTGGGCATGCTCCCAAGCAAAGAGTTTGCCTGTACGTCCAAAACCTGTCGCGATCTCATCAAAAATCAGCAGGATGTTATATTTTTCACAGAGCAGTTTGGCTTGACGCAAATATTCAGGATGATAGAAGCGCATGCCTCCCGCACCTTGCACAATCGGCTCAATAATCAAACCCGCAATACGGTGATGATGCTGTTCCAAGGTCTGCGCCAGTTCAGCAATATCAGCAGGATCCCAAGTCTGGTCAAAACCAACTTGCGGTGCAGGAACAAAAATACGGTTCGGTAAACTACTGCCAAAAATTTGATGCATGCCCGTCACAGGATCACACACCGACATGGCATTCCATGTATCTCCGTGATAACCCGAACGCGGCGTAACAAAATTGGTTTTTTCGGTATTGCCCTGTGAAGTCCAATATTGCACCGCCATTTTCAGCGCAACTTCAACTGCAACCGAGCCTGAGTCGGCATAGAAAATTTTATCTAAACTCGGCGGGGTAATCTCTAATAACAGTTTGCCCAGTTCAATCGCAGGATCATGGGTAAAACCACCAAACATAATATGCGACATATTTTGCAGTTGGTCGGTCACCGCCTGATTCAAATCGGGGTGGTTATAACCGTGAATGGCACACCACCATGAAGACATCCCGTCAATCAGTTGACGTCCATCATCCAGTTCAATCACAGCGCCATAGGCTTTTTTGACCTTAAAGGTTGGCAGTGGATTGGTCATAGAGGTGTACGGATGCCAGATATGCTCAAGGTCAAATAAATCGGTCATCCATAACTCCTGTGATGTCGTGTTTTTTTCAATGTGGGCTATCTTAAACCTGCAATTTTGCAAAAAACATTGCGAGAATGGTCATTCCTAGACAGCCTGAACGGGTTGCTTTAAAAAATCTTGAATAATTTGCACAGTTTCTTCAACTTCAAAACATGGAAAGCCATGTGAAACCTGTTCAATCACGACAATTTCTGCTTTTCCTGCAAGTAACTGCTGCATATTTGGAATAATTTCGCAAGGAACCAGTGCATCCTGCTGCGCAAACACATGCAATTGCTGTCCTGTATAATGCGCCAAAGTTTCAGTCAAATTCAACTGCTCTAATAACACTAAACCTTGCTCTAAGAGTGAAACTGATTGTGGTTTAATCATTTTTTGCATTTGAACAAAATCTTTCTTGGCAGAATCTGTACCTTGGCACACCAAAAAACCAAAACGCTTTAAGGTTGCCACAGCATCTTGTTGGAAGGACTGTTTAAACTGAATAAAGGTATCCTCAGACATAGCTGATGACCAAGCCGGCTGCGCGACAAAACACGGATTGGACGCCAAGCTAATCAAGATTTTTTGTTCTGAAAATTGTTGTTCAAGCTGCTGTACTAGCAGTGTGGCAAGCTGTCCACCCAAGGACCAGCCCATAATCACATCAAAACGACGCGCCAGTTCCACATGATGTTGCAAGATTTCAGCATCAAAAGCATTAAAAATATTGATCAGCTCAACAGCATGTCCTTGTTGTTGCAGTTGCTGTTGTAAAGGCGCTAGCAACTGTGTACCGCCACCCCACCCCGTAATCAGTAAAATACTTGCTTTCAACGTTTTGCTCTAAAAATGAAACATTGCACAGGAGTATACCCACTTTTATTTTTATACTGAGCTGCATTTCCTATCATTCTGCAACTGGCAAGTCATGCTTTACAACGCGTGATTTTTATGCGAAAAGCCAGCTCCATTCAAGTTAGATCTGCTGGATTGCACTCATCGCAGCATCAAATTTTCATTCACAGAGCATGACGATAGTTTGCTAAGATCATGTTTCCATCGTATCGAAAAATCAGAAGAAAATGACTTTGCATACCTTGCTCCGTGTCAGTTTGCTTGGCATAACCTGTACCTTCGGCACTTATAGTCTCAGCCATGCCGAAACTTCGGTACTTTCCTCATCAGCATCTAGCCAGAAACAATGGGTGGGGCAACCTGCGCCTAGCTTTAAGTTACAAGATCAAAATGGCAAATGGCACGAATCCAAACAGTATCGCGGTCAGTGGATGGTTTTGTATTTTTACCCAAAAGATGATTCTCCGGGTTGTACTCAAGAGGCCAATCAGTTCAAAGCCTTGTATCCGCAGTTCTTAAAGTCCAATGCTGTAGTGCTGGGGGTTAGTCTGGATGATGTGAAATCGCATCAAAAATTTTCTAACAAATTGGGACTGCCTTTTCCGATTTTGGCAGACCAGAAACAACAGCTTGCAAGTCAGTTCGGGATTGTACGGAATTTTGGCATTGCACAAATTGCCAAACGCGAAACCTTCTTAGTCGATCCGCAAGGCACCATTGTTTATCACTACAGCAGTGTAAATACCAAAACCCATGCCAAACAGGTTCTAGCAGATATTCAAAAATTCTCTAAAAAGTAAAAACATGCAGCATGAAAAAGGTTTTCAAACTGAAGTCTGAAAACCTTTTTTCATTGCATTCTGTGCTTACATTTGCGACTGAATATAATTTTGTAAGCCAATCAATTCAATTAAACGCATTTGCTTTTCTAACCAGTAGGTATGGTCTTCTTCGGTGTCGGACATTTGCTGACGCAACATATCGCGCGTCACATAGTCACCCTTTTCTTCTGCCAGTTTCACACCTTGTGCCAACTTTTCACGCACATGGTATTCCAGCGCCAAGTCTGCTTTTAAACAGGTCACCACGTCTTGACCGACATGAATATCATCACGGTTCATGTTGGGCGTACCCTCAAGGAACAGTACACGACGAATCAGAGCATCGGCATGCGCAGCTTCTTCTTGCATTTCATGATCAATACGCTCGAAGATTTTACTTAACCCCCAATCTTCATACATACGTGAATGAATGAGATATTGATCGCGAGCTGCAAGTTCCCCACCGATCAACATATTTAAATAGTCTACTACTTCTGGATTGCCACGCATCTCATTATACCCCATACCTTTTTGAAATATTATGGCGACATTTAGCCAAGATTGCAAAAGTTAAATTTTGTAAGTTTATGATTTTTATAAAATTAAAATGAGAAACATACGCATTTGCAGTTTAAATTCGCCCATTTTCCACATATAAAATAAGCCTTTGCAGTATTTTGCAGATTAGGACAAAGGCTATTTCATACAAAATTTTGCTTATTTTAAAATTTGTAACTATTTAAAATGGTTCTTATTACACCATGTCTTTAAAACATCACGAAGTTAACAACCATCAAACCATTATTTTTATTATTAAAAAATATAAATTTAATCTCAATTTAGAGCTACTCCCCCACTGTTGCATAGTCAGAGTTAAACAGATCTCCCAATATTTTTGATTGCTAACGTTATCTATATGGGCTAAGAACGTCGTATTTAGCTCGACCCATTTGGCTTTATAAGATACATCAACTTCTGCGTTGCAATGACGCATAAGTTAGATATCTGCTTCTCCTAAGCAAAGACTTTGATCACATTCGCGCTTACACTATGCCCATACCTAAAACAACAACGGTTGATCTATGACAAACTTAGCAACACAAGCACCTGTACTGGTCACAGGTGCCTCGGGTTACATTGCCAGTTGGGTAATTCAAAAATTATTAATCCAAGGCTATACCGTACATGCCACCGTACGTGACCTGAACAAAACGCAAAGCTTCGCACATTTATCTAAAATTGCAGAAAGCAGCACGGGAACACTCAAGCTCTTTAAAGCGAACTTGCTCGAACCCAATTCCTTTAGAGAAGCCATGCAGGGCTGTGAAATTGTGTTTCATATGGCATCACCTTTCGTTGTTACCAACTATAAAGATGCGGTGAAGGACATCATTGAACCTGCTGTTTTAGGTACAGAAAATGTTTTAAACACCGTAAATGAAACAGAATCCGTCAAACGCGTGATTGTCACTTCGAGCATTGCATCGACCTATGGCGATGCCGTGGATATTTTAAAAACTGATCATAATACTTTTGATGAAAGTCACTGGAATACCAGCAGCTCAGAGACCCATCAGCCGTATCCCTATTCTAAAGTAATGGCGGAGCGTAAAGCTTGGGAAATGGCAGAGGCACAAGACCGTTGGCAATTGGTTTGCATTAACCCAGCGTTGGTCTTTGGTCGTTCATTAACACCAAATACGCAATCTGGTTCAATTGAGGTCTTACAACAATTTACCAATGGTTTAACACTCGCGGGGGTTCCGCCCATGTGGAATGGTGTGGTCGATGTTCAAGATGTCGCCGAAGCACACCTACAGGCTGCATTTAACCCCAAAGCAGCTGGTCGTTACATCGTCAGTGGCGATACTTTAAGTTTGCTTGAAATTGGTCAATTACTTAAAGCACATTTTGGTTGGAAGTTTCCATTTCCACGCAATGAATTGCCTAAAGCGGCCTTTAAAGTGATTGGCCCATTGATTGGTTTTAGCCGTGAATTTGTTGAACTGAATATGGGTTACCCGATTTATTTTGATGCGAGCAAGAGCCAAAAAGAATTAGGTTTACAGTATCGCGATGTCAAAGAAAGCTTGATTGAACATTTTCAACAATTGCTCAACGACGGTGTGATCAAGCAATATATTCCTTGAAATAAACAACCAAAGTTTGGCTTAAATATCTCTAGTTATTGAAAAAATGATCTAAGCGGAGTCTTATCAAATTCTCAAACCATTTCATCATTAGCCTGCAGCTGGCCTACTTTTGTTTCGGCAAAAGTAGGCAAAACCATTGTCATCTGCAAAACCTGACCTCTTTTTGATGTATCAGAAACATGTCGCAGAAACATTATCTTATTTACACCATGCAGGTTGCAGATGACGTACCCAAGTAGGATATTTCTGATTTAACTTGAGTCAAAAATCTAAGCCTCTAACTGACCATACTCTTGCATCAATTGAATAAATTCAGCTTCGTTGATCACAGCAATACCGAGCTTTTCAGCTTTATCCAGCTTAGAACCTGCTTTTTCACCCGCAACGACACACTTGGTTTTACTCGAGACACTACCACTGACACGTGCACCCAGTGCTTGCAGAAGCTGTGTTGCTTCATCACGCCCCATGCTACTCAGTGTACCTGTCACCACCCAACTCTCACCATTTAAAGGCTGGCGACTTGGTGCCACAGGCGCGTCCCAGTGAATGCCAGCAGCGAATAGACGCTCTAACACTTCCAAGTTATGTGGAGCTTGGAAAAAGTCATAGATCCATTCCGCAGTGATATTGCCCACATCTGGCGTTTTCATCAATGCTTCGATGTCTGCCTGCTGTAGTGCCTCAAAGGTCTGGAAGGTATTGGCTAACATACGTGCCGTAGTTTCCCCGACACCACGAATCCCCAGCGCATAAATGAAAGCAGCCAGCGTAGTTTTTTTGCTGTTTTCAATCGCATCAAACAGATTCTGAACCGATTTCTCTCCCATTTTTTCAATGGTGAGTAATTTTTCACGGTGCTCATGCAGATGATAAATATCCGCTACATCTTGCAGTAAATCCAGATACAACAGAGATTCAACCCAACGCTCGCCCAGACCTTCAATGTCCATGGCTTTACGCGAAACAAAGTGACGAATCGCTTCAATACGCTGTGCCGCACAATACAAACCACCTGAACAACGTGCTAAAGCTTCACCTTCAGGCATCACCACAGGCGAAGCACACACAGGACATTGTTCTGGCAAATGCACATCCTGAGTATTATCTGGACGGAATTCAGGCCAGACTTTTTCAACTTTTGGAATCACATCACCACTGCGATAGACGCTAACCGTATCACCAATGCGTACATCTAAACGGTGAATTTCACCAATATTATGCAAAGTCACATTAGAAACCGTGACCCCACCCACGGCCACAGGATTTAACCGCGCCACAGGGGTTAAGGTTCCTGTACGCCCGACCTGCCAGTCAATATTTTCTACCGTGGTTAACGCCGCAACCGCAGGGAATTTGTAGGCGGTTGCCCAGCGTGGTTCACGACTTAAAAAGCCCAATTGCTGTTGCTGTTTTAAATCATTGACCTTGACCACCATCCCGTCAATTTCAACGCTTAAATCTGGACGTTCCTGATTAATTTTTTCATAGGCTTGCTGCACGGCTTGAATGCTGTCGCAAATAAAATGACGCTCACCCACGGCAAAGCCAAATTCTGTTAACCAGTCCAGACTTGCAGACATGGTCGCCAAGCCATGACTCGGTTGACACTGCGCAATGCCATACGCATAAAACGCCAAAGGACGTGACGCTGCAATTGCAGGATCAAGCTGTCTTAAACTACCCGCAGCGGCATTTCGTGGGTTAGCAAAGGTCTTTTCGCCTTTGGCTTCATTTTCAGCATTCAGTTTCTCGAAGCCCAATTTAGGCATCAACACTTCACCGCGTACTTCTAACAGCTCAGGCACTACACCTGAAGCATGACTGAGTACTTTGGGCAAATTCCGAATGGTTTTCACGTTTTGGGTAATGTCTTCACCCGTTTCACCATCGCCACGGGTTACACCGCGCACCAGCACTCCATGTTCATACCACAGCGAAATTGCCAAACCATCGAACTTCAATTCGACATCATATTCAATCTTTTGATTCGGTAAGCGCTCTTCAATGCGTCGTGCAAAAGCAAATAACTCTTCCTGATTAAACACATTGCCTAAAGACAGCATTGGTACAGCATGTGTAACCGATTCAAATTTAGCTAAAGGCTTGCCGCCCACTTTATGGGTCGGGGTATCCGGTTGGGTCCATTCTGGATATTGTTGTTCGAGTGCCTTCAATTGGTGAAATAACTGGTCATATTCACTGTCGGCAATGGTGGGCTGATCCATGACATAGTAGGCATGATTATGCTGTGCCAGAATCTGAATCAGTTGACGCATTTGTGCGACAACAGTGTTTTGCTGAGTCATAGTTTCACCATAAAAAAGGGCGGTGTGCTCCGCCCTTCAACAATCTTGTCTGCCTATTTTAAAAGTCAGACGCTCATTTTCAATTTGATATTATACCGTTGCCTGTTGACCTGAACGATAGTCAATTGCTTGATGACGCCAGAATTCACGCGATTGAGCGGTCATTTCCTGTTGGTTCTGGTCGTAAATCGTGCCATCAATTTCACGCGCAATCAGGTTGGAAATACTCACCATAGTATCAAAGGCATTTTGCACATCATGATGCGGCAATGCCAAGAAGAATGCCAAACCTTTGACATGGTCATTGGCCAGCGTTTCCAAGTCAAAACCTGCAGGTCCTTCATCGGTAATCTGTAAAACCGAGAATGAAAGTCGCTCATGTTCTTCATCATAACGGTGGAAACAGGCCATCTCGCCATAACGTAGACCATATTTAAGCAATACTTTTAAGGTTTTATCACCCGTCAAAATACGACGTTCAGGGTAAATATTGAAAACAATAAATTCTTCTGCAGTTTGCAAAACACTTTCTTCATCGACACGTTGTTGTTCGTGCAAGTGCTCATCTAAAATGCTGCTTTCTTCATTAAACTCAATAATTTCAGCTTTTTCGACATGCGAGTGTAAATGTAAAGCCTCTTCTGCATTTGCTTCAGCTGTAGTTTCGTCGACTTTGGCGGTCGCAGTTGCTTCAACGCCAGCTTCTGGTTGTGCCGCTTCTGTCGATGCTTTCTCATCCTGATTGACTGCAGTTTCAGCAGCTTGTTCTTTTTCAGCGGCAAGCTTAGGCTCTTTTTTATCGGCTGTATCCGTAATCGTTTCGGCTTCATTTAAAGTCGGCTCAACACGCGCAGTCGTTTCTTCAGCCGTTGGAGTTTGTAACTGGTCACGAACGTGACGCGGGATAATCGGCAGCTGACTGTCCGAATTCACCTGCAATTCACTTTCCAATGACGGGCTGGCATCTGCTGACTTTTTCAACAGCATGCGTAAACCCACTAAAATTATGATAACGGCAATAACAATACCGACTATTGTTGTGACTTCCATATTATGACTCCGCGACTAAACCGTATTCTTTTGCCTGTTCCAAATCTACACTAACGAGTTTTGATGTACCTGGTTCTGGCATTGTAACCCCCAATAAATCGGTGGCCATCGTCATTGCTAACTTATTATGTGTAATGTAAATGAATTGCACTTGTTCAGAAAGCTCTTTTACCAAATTACAGAATCGACCCACATTGGCATCATCTAAAGGCGCATCCACTTCATCCAGTACACAAAATGGCGCGGGATTTAAACGGAAAATAGCAAAAACCAGTGCCAATGCAGTCAGGGCTTTTTCACCACCCGAGAGTAATGCCAATGAACTGTTGCGTTTACCGGGTGGGCGAGCCATGAGTTTGACTCCAGACTGCCAGTCATCTTCCAAACTTAAGCTGGCTTCACCACCTTCAAAGACTTTCGGGAACAACTCCTGCAACTCGGCATTCACCTGATCGAAGGTCGTCATAAACAACTTGCGCGTTTCTTGGTCAATGCTCTTCATTGCGGCTTGCAGTTGCGCCACAGTCTTTTCGAGGTCTTCAATCTGGTGACTGAGTTCTTCAAAGCGCTTGGAAACTTCTTCATATTCTTCTGAAGCCGCCAAGTTGACGGCGCCTAATTTGGCAAATTGCTGCTGGGCTTTTTCCAACTTTGCCTGATGCGCAGGTAAATCAATTGCAAGACCAGTAATTAAGTCACTATCCATGGCTTTGAGCTGTTCGGAATAGTGCTGGAAATCCGATTTGGCAGCCTGCCATGCCAAGCGCTTTTCTTCCAGTTGCGTGCGTAAACGCTCATCTTGCTGTTGCTGTTGATGGCGTTGTTCAGTCACTTGCTGCTGCTTTTCTTGCACACTGTTGAGTTCAAGCTGCCACGCATTCCATGTTTTCTGCAATTTTTCAGTTTGCTGAAATTGCTCAGCAAATTGAGATTCCAGAGTTGGTAATTCTAGCTGCACTGGATCGACAAACTTTTTCGCCTGTTCAATTTGCTGATTAATTTGCTGATTTTGGGCTTTCAGGAAAGATCCATCCTTTTCCAGCAAGGCAGTCTGTTGCTGTGTTTGTGTGCTTTGACGGCGTAACAGTTCCAGTTCTTGCTGCGACTGCATGCTTTGCTGCTGGGCAAACTCTAATTGCTCAGTCAATTCTTCCAGTTGAAATTGCGTGGTTTTGTAGTGTGGTAACACCTGTTCCAGCTTCAAAGTCAGTGCATGCAGATCAATTTCCAGATCGTCTTTTTGCATGGCATCTTCTTCAAGCTGCTCATCCAACTGTTGCAATTGATCACGTAATTGCTGCTGCTGAATGGCAAAAGCCTGCGCACTACTTTGCAGCTTGGCAATACTGACATCCAATTGTTGTAAGCTTTGTTGCTGCTGTTTGAGCAAAGCCTGCTGTTGTTTCAACTCAGTCTGATGCTGCTCAATCTGTTGCTGCACACTCGGTAATTGCTGTTCAGCTTGTTCATATTGAGTCTGTAGATTACTCAGCTCAATCTCAATACTTTCTAGACGAATGCGATGACTCAGCGCACCTTGACCCGCTTGGCTGCTTTCATCATAGAGCAAGCCAATGACCCAGTCTGCCGCGACATGATACCCATCCAAACTTAAAATCGACTGACCTTGTTTGAGCTGAGCTTGGTAAGCCAATGCTTCGCTCAATGTCGTTGCAATCGCAACCTGATTCCAGAGGGAATGCTGTGCAGAGGCAATCCAGTCTGCCAGACACGGCAAGTGTGCCAATGCCAGCTTGCTGCTGCCTACACTCATTTTAAGCTGACGTGCAATACTGTCTTGGAATTCAGCATCCTCATCCAGCACTTCTGCTGAAAGCCATTTGGCAAGGAACTTCTCAATCAATTGTGCATGAGGTTTGCCTTGCTCAGTCAATTTCAAAGTCTGCATCAATTGTACATTGGCATTGTGCGATGCTGGGCTTTGCTTGACCAACAGTTGGGTCAGGTTTTTATGTTCAGATTGTAAAACCTGTATCTCAGATTTTAATTGCAAGACTTGTGTTTTTTGCTGAGCCGATTGCTCCTGCAATTGCTCCAACTGCTGACGCTGCTGCTGAATCGCTTGCTCGGACTGCTCCATTTGAGTTTGCAGCAAATGTTTATCCTGCTCCAACTGCGTGACATCTTCGCTTTGAGCTTGGTTTTGAATCTGCGCGGCTTGCAGCTGTAACGTCTGCTTCTGCTGTTCAATCCGCACCATATTTTTGCTCAGTTGCTCAGACTGCGCCAGCATTTGCATTTTTTGCTGTTGCTGCTTTTCGACCTGTGCCTTGACCTGTTCAAACTGCTGCTGAACTTGCTGCTGTTGCGCCTTTAAATCTTGATAGCTTTGCGCCTGTTGCTGGCTTATCTGTTCTTGTTGCTGCAACTGTTCCGTTTGCTGTTCTTGCTGTTGCAATAAGGTCTCAAGCTGCAACTCAATCAACTGCAAACGCTCTTTGCTTTGTGCTTTTTGCTGTTCTAATTGGGCCAGCGTCGAAGTATTTTGCTGAAAAAGCGACTGCTTTTGCTCTAAAGTAATTTTGAGCTCAGCCAGTTTCTTTTCGGCTTGTTGCCATTCACTTTGTAATGGCGTCGATTGCTGTATCAGACGCTGAAATAATTCACTGGTTGAGCCTAAGTCATGCTCCAACGTGGTTAATTCAGAACGTACCAATTTAAACTGATCGCCCAGTTCATTCATCTGTACCGTATATTCCTGCTGCAAACGACTACTGTGTTCACATTGAAAAGACAGCACTTCCACTTTAATGGTCCGAATGGTTTTTTCTAATTCTTTATATTGAATCGCGGTTTCAGACTGACGCTTTAAGGTTTTAAGCTGTGACTTTAATTCTTGTGCAATATCTTCTAAGCGAGATAAATTTTGCGCGGTGTGATCCAAATGCAACAAGGTTTCACGACGACGTGCCTGATATCGGGATACCCCTGCCGCTTCTTCAATAAACACCCGCATTTCTTCAGGCTTGGCATCCACCAGACGGTTAATCATGCCTTGTTCAATAATGGCATAGGAACGCGGGCCTAAACCTGTGCCCAAGAAAATATCGGTAATATCACGACGACGACATTTGGTGCCATTTAAGAAATATTCAGACTTACCATCACGGGTGACCTGACGACGCACCGCCAGCTCATTGTAGGCATTATAGGCTCCGCCTAACTTGCCATAGGTATTCTCAAAACGCAGTTCTACACTGGCCATCCCCACAGGTTTGCGCTTAGCCGTCCCCGTAAAAATGACATCCTGCATGCTGCCACCACGCAGTTGGCGCGCATTGGATTCACCCATGACCCAACGAATGGCATCAATGACATTGGATTTTCCACAGCCATTGGGTCCAACCACGGCAGATCGGTTGGCTTTGAACTGTAAAGTTGTGCTATCGGCAAAAGATTTGAAGCCTGAAAGTTTTAAACTGCTTAAACGCATAATGTCCTGATTAACGTCGTGAACGACGCGCCCATGCTAATTCGATTTGTTTCATGCGTGTTAGAGATTCCAACACCAAGTTACGCAAGTGTCGACAAAAATCATCCATAAATAAAGTGGCTTGTTGTGATTTTCGGATTAAAATTGCATCACTCACCAGTTTAAACAACTCAAACGACTCTTGTAACTCTCTTCTTGAAGTATTTAGGGTTAAGAAGTAACTGCGACGCACCGAAGGCAGCAGCTCCTGATAGAAATTCATTAAATAAGGATTCGCGACCATATCTTGCTGCTTGGCCAGATACTGAAAAATTAAATCATAAAATTTCTCAGTATGACCCTGACGGCATTCTTCCTGAATTTGCTCCATCAAGCGCTGAAACTGCTCCACTTCATGCTGGCGCCAAGTTTCCGCAATGCGCTGCACAATTTGCCCCGACAACATGGCACAACTGTCAAACAGTGCCCGCACCTGCTGCGCCGACATTTCCGAGACAATTGCCCCACGGCGCGGAAAAATCTGAATCAGATGCGTGCGCTCCAATAACAGCAATGCTTCACGCACCGAGCCTCGGCTGACATCCAGCTCTTTGGCGATTCTCAACTCCTGAATTCGCTCACCTTCGACCAGTTCGCCACTAATGATTTGCTCACTAATATGTTTGGCGATCTGCTCGGACAGGCTTTCTATTTCTTCTTGTTGCATACTGTTCCTATCTTGTTTTTATAAGATGCAATCCACAATACATCACACGACTGAAGCAATAGTTGTAACTGATTTCAGCAGTCCTGCACCATGTCATTGTCAGACAATATTATGTCTAAAAAGCCAATTAAAACAGCAAAAGTCACCATAAATCTTCAGAAAAATTTTGCAAATCCTTGGTAAATAAAATAAGCCCCTACAGTGGTGAGCAAACCTGCGAAGCATCGCTTTAACATTTCAGGTGACAATTGATGTGCAACTTTCGCACCAAGTTTAGCCGTGATAAAACTCATCAAACTAATACCTAAAAATGCATAAACATGAATATAACCAATGGTATTTGGTACATTGACCTGCGCTTTGGCACCAAACCACATAAAGCCGAGTGCACCCGCAAGCGCAATGGGCAGCCCACACGCTGCCGAAGTTGCCACTGCTTTTTGCATCACCACGCCATGACGGTTTAGATAAGGTACGGTTAAACTGCCACCACCGATCCCAAAAATTGCAGAGGCAATCCCAATCCCGCCACCTGCCAACATCTGCTTGGCTGTCGAAGGCAACTGTCTGGAAGTATCCACCTGCGCTTTCGCCCCTTTAAACATGCGATAAGCGACCCAAATGGCGAAGAAACCAATGATCAACTGCAAACCCTGACCAGGAAGTAAATCTGCAATGCCCGCACCTAAAAACGAGCCTAATACCAAACCAGGGGCTAAATTGCGAAACACCGACCACAACACCGCACCCTGCTTGTGATGCGCCGAAACCGAACTCATTGAAGTGACAATTATGGTGGCAAGTGACGTCCCGAGTGCCATGTGCATAATCACGGCGGGATCATACTGAAGCTGGGTAAATACAATATAGAGAATAGGCACAATAATTAAACCGCCACCCACACCAAATAATCCTGCGGTAAATCCTGCGATTGCACCAATCAGTAAATATATGATTAACTCCATAAATATTTTTCACTATGCTCAGATTCAAATGGATGTAGAAACTCGACAACTACAACAACGCCTTCAGGCTGCACAACAACTCCCTGAAGTCCTGATGCTTAAACCGACCACGACATCAACCAATGATGATGTCCGTGAAATTGCACAAAAAGGAATACACAGTGCTTTGGTCTGTAGCGCACAACAGACGCAAGGGAGAGGTCAGCGACAACGACAATGGGTGTCACCTGAAGGGAACGTGTATTTAAGCACATTGCTAAATACTCGAACAGCGATAGATGGGCGTTTAGCTTTAGAAGTTGCTTTGAATATTCTGCATATGCCCAGCCTTGAAGCCCTGAACTTGCAAATTAAATGGCCGAATGACCTGTACAGTGTACAAGGTAAATGGGGCGGTATTCTGATTGAACCGATGAGCCCGAACCAAGTGATTGTTGGGGTTGGACTCAATCTTGCCCCTGTGTCAGATGACAGCATTGATCAGCAAATCACCTCACTGACCGAACTTGGACTACAAGCCACTTCTCGTATTGATCTGATTGCCGAACTTTATCTGGCCATTCATCGTGCGGGCGAATGGTTTGATCACCAGAGCTATAACCTCGCCGCGCGCTTTAATCGTTATGCCGCTTTCCAGCAACAAGCGGTAGAGTTTGAACACAGTACAGGCAGTTGCTCTGGCATCTTTGTCGGTATTCAGGATGATGGTGCGGTATTGCTTGAAACTGAATCAGGCATTCAAAGTTTTTACCAAGGTCGTTTACGACTCAGTACAGCAACCGAATAGGATGATGTGATGAAAAGTTTATGGCTGGATATTGGTAATACCCGACTCAAATATTGGATCACTGAACACGAGCAAATTGTGGAACATGCAGCCGAACTGCATTTGCAATCTCCTGCCGACTTACTGCTCGGTTTAATCCAGCACTTTCAAGGTTTGAACATTCAGCAAGTTGGGGTCTCATCAGTACTCGATCAAGAGAATAATCAACGTATTCAGTCCATTCTGCAACGCTTGGCTGTACCTGTCATTTTTGCCAAGGTACATACCGAATATGCAGGCTTAAAATGTGGCTATGATGATCCGAAACAGTTAGGGATTGACCGTTGGCTGCAAGTTTTAGCGGTTGCGAATAATGCGAATCAAAACTATTGCGTGATTAGTTGTGGTACTGCCCTGACCATTGATTTAGCGGATGGATTACAACACCTAGGCGGCTACATTCTGCCGAATCTGTATTTGCAACGTGATTCTCTAATTCAAAATACCAAAGGCATTAAAATCCCCGATGCAGCCTTTGAAGAACTAAGTCCGGGTCGCAATACCATTGATGCTGTGCATCATGGTATTTTACTGGGATTGCTGAGTACTATTGAACGAGTGATGCAGCATTCACCACGACAGTTGGTGTTGACGGGTGGTGATGCAGAGTTGTTTGCCCAACATTTACAGCAGTACCAACCGATTGTAGAAGAGGATTTATTGTTAAAAGGGTTACAGCATTACATTCAGCATCAAGCTGAAGCAGTGAAAAGCTGAAATAGTCATGCTTAAATGTTAAAAAAGGTGCATCAAGCACCTTTTTTAACATGGAATCAAACCATTATTTTTTCTGGTCATTGTTTCCAAATAGTGGCCCCATACCACCACCGCCACCGAATTGCTTTTGCAAGCCACCCAATGAACGCATCATTTTTGCCATGCCCGACGGATTGGCAAATTTCTTCATCATTTTCGCCATTTGCGCGTGTTGTTTGATGAGCTTGTTCACTTCCACCACATCCATACCACAACCAGCTGCGATACGTTTTTTACGACTCGGGTTCATCAAGTCTGGGTTACGGCGCTCTTTAATGGTCATCGATTGAATAATCGCTTCCATTTTTTTGACCTGCTTTTCAGGATTCGCTTGTGCAATCGCATCTTGAATACCTGAATTGCTCATGCCAGGCAACTTGTCCAAGAAGCCCATCATGCCGCCCATTTTATTCATTTGCTCAAATTGCATCAGCATGTCTTCAAAGTTGAAGCTACCGCCTTTTTGCAATTTTTTCGCCATTTTTTCGGCTTTTTCTTTGTCGATTTTGCGTTCAACTTCTTCGACCAAAGAAAGTACGTCACCCATACCCAAGATACGTTGTGCAACACGCTCAGGATGGAATGGCTCTAAGGCATCCAGCTTTTCGCCCATACCCAAGAATTTAATTGGTTTACCTGTAATGGCACGAACCGAAAGAGCTGCACCACCACGTGCATCACCATCAGTCTTGGTCAGGATTACACCAGTTAAAGCTAAGGCATCATTAAATGCTTTCGCTGTATTCGCCGCATCCTGACCTGTCATGGCATCTACCACGAATAAGGTTTCAGTCGGCTTAATCGCAGCATGTAGCTCTTTAATTTCGTCCATCATATCATCATCGACATGTAAACGACCCGCAGTATCGACAATCAAGACATCCGCAAACTGGATTTTGGCTTGTTCGATGGCACGGTTAGCAATATCAATTGGCTTTTCATCAGCGCTTGATTCAAAGAAAATCGCGCCAACTTCACCCGCAACCGTTTGCAGCTGTTTAATCGCAGCAGGACGGTAAACGTCGGCAGAAACCATTGCCACTTTTTTCTTTTGGCGTTCTTGCAAGAAACGCGCTAATTTTGCCGCAGTCGTGGTTTTACCCGCACCTTGCAAACCTGCAAGAAGTACAACCACTGGAGGTTTCGCTGCGAGGTCAAGGCTTTCATTCGCCTCGCCCATCATTTTGGTTAATTCGTTATAAACAATTTTAACGAAGGCTTGCCCAGGGGATAACTGTGTCATCACTTCCTGGCCTAATGCTTCTTCCTTAACTTTCGCGATGAATTCACGAGTTACAGGTAACGCAACATCGGCTTCAAGAAGTGCCATACGTACTTCACGTAACGTATCTTTAATATTATCTTCGGTTAGCTGCCCTGAGCCAGTAACATTTCTTAAACTCTGCGTGAGTCGTTCTGTTAAGGTATCAAACATTGCAAAATCCGCTTAAAATAGCCAGTAGCAAAAAAATCTTTCTTAAAATAGAAAATTTATGCATAAGATGCTATAGGATACTGTAGTTCGAGTCGAATTTATATAAATGAATATTCATCATCCTGAAAAAGGTTTGACATGATTAGTCTCCCCTTGGTTTATACCATTTTGGCTTTAATTGCCTATACCACCTCTTTTTGGTATTTATTCCTGCATTTAATGTCGAAACGTGAACCAAACCACTGGTTTATTGGCGTAATTTTAGGTTTAGGTCTGCTGCTGCATGCAGGGGTGCTATACCACGATATGATTACACCACTCGGGGTAAATTATGACGTTTTTGTACTCATGTCTTTTACTTCAGGCTTGATGCTGCTGCTGAGTCTCATTTTTAGTACCTATCGCCCCATTCTGGCATTGAATTTAATTGGGATTCCTGTCGCAGCCACGGGACTCATTCTAGGTTTTGCTTTTAGTAAGCCTGATCAGTTTATCGAACAGCACTCCGTCAGTTTAGATATTCATATTATTTTGTCGTTATCCGCTTATGCAGTTTTGCTGATGGCAACCATTCAAGCGGTGATTTTATGGTTCCAAAACCGTGAGCTAAAAAACAGACAAAAGAAGCGCATTTGGGTCAATCTGCTGCCACCCTTTCAGGCGATGGAATCCTTATTATTTGATTTAATTCAAACAGGCTTTATTTTACTGACTACAGCCTTGGTGTTTGGCTTCTTCACCATTGAAGATTTCTTTGCCCAACACTTAGCCCATAAAACCGCGTTCAGTATTATTTCATGGTTTGTCTATGGTTCACTGCTGATTGGTCATTACAAATTTGGCTGGCGTGGACAAAAGGCCATACGCTTTACCCTCATTGGTTTCTTCCTTTTAGCGGTTGGTTTTATCGGTTCTAAGTTTGTCTTGGAAATGATCTTGGGAAGATAACGGCTTTTATTCAGTTTTTTGTTTAGAAATGAGCAACATAAAAACTCAATAGAAAAGCCTGATTTTTATAAGCCAGGCTTTTCTATTATCACTAATCCATTGATTTTAAATGAATAATATAATGAATTTCGCATAGACTATATTATATTGATTTGAGTGAAACTTAATTCCTCGGTTTAATCCCTAAACGGTCAACTTCTTTAACAATATCCAACATGACTTGGAATTTATCTAGTTGAGCCACAAAAGGAATATATTGGAATAGATCAACTTTTCTTATGTTCTCAATAACTTGTGGCCCACCTAATACGACAGGAGGCTCAAAGGCATAGATTTCATTCTCTTTAAGCTCACCAAGATTTGTTAAACAGCGATCAAAAAGTAAATTCTCATTTTTATCAAAGATATCAATCGCTTTTTTTGTCCCTTTCATTGTTATAGAAGATAGAAGGGATCTCAATAAAGCCAACTCAGTATTGTTTTCATTGTCTCGAAGAGTTGGATAAATTCTTAAATTAACAATGTCTATAGTCAGTTTTGATCTGGAATTTTTTCCTACAGTATATAATTCACCGAAAGCACTTCGACCAATGACATAGAATTCATCGTGTTCAGGTAAGTTCGTATCTTTTAGGCAAAGTTCTAGAATATCCTCATATTCAGTAGGATTAACAAGCCAGAATCCACCATGTTCAAATGAGGCAAAACCGAGTTTATCCCAAATATAAAATAGATAATCAGGGAAAGTATGCTCATGCTGGGCTATAAATTCAGGCGTTGGTTTTGTATCGATTTTAATACTTGAAAAATGACTCTTAAAAAATACAAGAAATTCATCAACTAATTTTTTTGAATCTAATTCCATTACTTACATCTCGCTAATTTCACATTGAGTTTAGTCGTATCTTTAACACTCGGATCAACCCCTTTAACCGCATCATCAATTGAATCGACTCGACTTATTGACTCTCCTGCCGCTTTATTACCCCAACCACTCCCAATTGATGAATTGACATTCTTCAAGCCCATATCCATAGGCGCATCACTCATAATTCCTGCTGAGATCTGATCAGGATTATGGAGTGCAGCCATGGTTGACATAATATCTTTTGAATCTTGATCAGCTTTTTTACGTGCACTTATAGGGTCCATTGTTTCTAAGTTTTCTTCAAATTTTGAATCAGCCAAATCTTTCTCATAATTTTGCCTAGCCTGAACCTGATCCAGCCCGCTTCCCCGACCATTCTGCTTAAACAGCTCCCGACCTTTCTCATAATCCTTTGCAGTCATAGCGTTTAATGCATTCTGCTGCATTTCTAACTGACGATCAGTTTCCCATTTCAGATATTGATCTTCTGACCATTTTTCACTTTTGGCTTTTGGCGGATGTCCTAAATCAATATTTTTACGGGCATTGGCTCGGGCTTTAGGAGTATTTACAGGATCAAAACAACCGACCTTATGTTCCTTCATTTTAGCAAAAGCAATCTTATTCGATGGCTGTGTATGACTTACTTTTGTCGGCTCATTTGGATTCCCACCAATATGAATATCCATCACAGTGCCATGACCACCTGCAACACTGAGTTTCGGTTGTCCCATGATCTCATGGCAAGCATTCTCAACTTGACGACATAAGTCATCAATATACTGTCCAACCTGAGCCATAATACTTTTAAGCGAGGCTGCGTATTTATCTGCTAAGCCATCAAATCCAGTCATTTTAGCAGTATTACGACTGCCATACATTTCTAAAAGTGACTGTAATTTACCAAGATATTGATTGAGTACTTGTTTCGCGTTTGTAGCTATTTCAGCCCAAGGTTTGGTTTTCAACCATCGTTCAGGGTTATCCCCCCAGAACGGCTTATAACCAAGTTTTCTAGAATAAGACTCCAACTGCTCAATTGCTTTGAATAACTCATCTTTTGTTTTAATAACTTTGCTGATAATTAACTTTGCAATAGTTTTGAACACAGAACCAAAAAATGGAATGACACCAATTCCAACTAATGCCAATCCAGTCCAATTCTCTGCTGTCCTTTGTTTTTCATCCGATAAAATAATAACGCTGGCTAACAGATCTCGAATATCACACACTTGATCCGCAACGGGAATCATACTAATTAAGCCACCGACAATGACCTGAGCAACAGTTGGATTTTTATTAAAGTCGCCACTCACATATCCAAAAATATATTCAATATCTTCCATGTTTTCATCAAGGAATTGATTGATATTGTTTGCAAGACTAATATCTGCTTGCACTTTCACAGCAAATGCGAGTTGTATTGCATGTTGAAGCTGTTCCCAAAATCCTGCGGATTCAGGTAATGCTTCTATCGAAAAATTACTGGATACATAGGCATACTGGGTTTGATCTTTCTTTTCTAAAGGCTCATGTTGCGCTACACCATATTCAGACTCACCGAGTGCAAGACTTAAAAAATCAGAAGCCTGAATAAACTCTTGTTGTATATATCCTGATTTATCACTTAATCCTTGCCAAAATTGCTCATTGCCTGTTTCAGGGATTCCATTTTGTTGAACCATTATTTAACACCTTTGGTTCGAATAAAATTAGAAAACCAACCATCATCAACTGCACCGGACTGATCATTTTGATTAAATACTGTTTCGTAAAAAACCTGAGCTTTTCCAGCAGGGACATCATTTATAAAAGCTTGCCCTTTTTCATCTAAAAATCCCGTTTTTTTAGAGCCATCAGAAAGTGCCACTGTATATTTTGAACCTTTTGCAGGTGTACCATCAGCATGGAAATATTCTAAAAATAAATCTTGAGGTTTAGATTCAAAAACGGGTAATGATGGCAAATTAGGCTGGACACTAGCACCACTATTAAATAAATGCTGCCCAGCCTTTGCTTCAAATTTTGCAGGAGTAATAATTTTAATACCATCTTGATTAATAATGATCTGAGAACCACCAGCCATTGATAGATACCTATATTTTTAAGCGTATTTTTTAAGATTAGAAAGTAGATTTAGTTTAAAATAAGCATTTAATAATTAATGTATTATACTAAAATTATGACTTTCATTATTGCAATTCAGCTGCATGATAGCATTATTGTTGCAGCAGATACAAAAAAAGCAATTCAACAAGAAGATCAATCTATATCCCTTTGCTCCGATCCAATTTCAAAGTTACATATCTGGAAAAATGGCATAATCACAGGCACAGGAGATTATCAGTTAATTAGTAGAACCATTGAAATATTTGAAAAAGTTGCATATTCCCAGCTAAATTATTTACCTGAGTGTTTGAGAGTTTCTAGGCAGTTTCGAGAGAGAGAAGTCAGTACACCTTTCTCTCAAATCGAGCAAACAAAACTACTTTGTTCAAGCTATATAGAACAAGGAGTACAACTATATAAAGTCGAACAATTTGGTTTATCACAGCCCTATTATTTAGTCCCATTTGAAGTTAAGGACATTAATGTTTGGCTGGTTGATCTAAGTATAGAACCCATACTTTCAGATATTCAGTCCTTATATAACAACCTGAAGAATTATGCCGATTTTAGCAATCCTCTAGATTGGGTAAATTACTATGCCTCACAGATTGCCCCCATTTTTAAAAAACACAGCCAGAAAGATTTAATGATGAGCCCAAGCTTTGATCTTTTTTGTCAAACCAGTAAACAAAGTTTGTACGGGCATATTTCAAATAGACCAAACTCAGC
>NZ_JBSYVT010000035.1:0-31765 GCF_054112845.1 Acinetobacter sp. NigerLNRRAM0016 | reverse complement strand
CCCTTTGTTTGATTAAGATTCGACACCTTTATCAAAATGGGTAACTTTCTCTTTTTCAAGATCAATGTCTGATCAGATCTGAACTAATACATTTAAAGCCTATGTAAACCCGAATTCTGCTAAGCTAACTATTCGATTACTCGAATGTTTGGCTTGTTTTGATGACATAACTGGTAGGCACATAAAGAAGCATAAATTCCCGTCAAGTATCCTTCAATACTTCTCGCTTTACTCGTCACCAAATGATATTACCCTTTTAGCAAGCTGAATAAAGTCTCTATTTTATTACGCTGTTTTAAGTGATATTCATCTGATATAGAGAGTTGCGCAGATTTCATATTCTTTCGATGATAGGTAATTAAATCAGTACCTTTTGCTTTTTATCTGCTCTTTAATTCCTGACTGATATAGCTACGATCAGCATAGAGCTTGGCTTTTAATCCTTCTACCAACCGTTCAACCATTTTAATATCTGTTGTATGTCCATTTGATAAAGCTGTGCTGACAATCTCTCCGAACTGATTCATGATTAAATGCAGCTTACAGCCAAAGAACCATCCCATTGAGCTTTTACTGCGTGTTGCAATCTATGCTAGAGATTTATGCCGTTGAATCCGCTGATTTTTACATACAGGTAGCATCGTCGAATCGATCCATAAATAATGACCCTGACAGTCTTTCATCAAGGTAAAATGTAAGGCATGGCGTGCCAATTGATGTGCTCTGATGAGATGAATTATCCGCTGGTAACACGGTAAATATCGAAACAGTTGATTTTGATTGTGCTTTAATGAAAAGAAGAATGATTTGAAGTTATTGAAATGGGAGCATTTATACCAATAGCGATGAATACATTTTCTGAAATTTTCAATTGAGAAGACCGCATTCTCATACGCTTGTTGCTGTATTTTAAAAATTCCCAATAGCTTGCTTCAAATTTCTGAAAAAAGTCATCAATGATGCATAAGAAATATGTAAAATCGAATATGGTGACTGAAGGCATAGGTGGTGTGGTAACTCACTAATGGTTTTCAGTTACCTTTTTTTCAAGCTAGTTTCTTATCCACGATTCAGGTTATATAATTCTATTAATTCAAATTGAAAAAAAACTAACATTTTGAACTACACTATGCACAGTTCTGCAACTGTAGCACCCCATGAAATTTATTCTCTCACTACTTGCCAGTGTGCTGATTGCACTGGCTTGGCTTTTGCCTGTTCACTATCGTCCGTGGGTGACCTATACAGGCGAGCTGTTTGCATTTTTATCATTATTTTCGCTCACTGCTATTTTTCTGCAACAGAAGCTTAAGTTGCCTGTGGTTACATTGCCTTTGGTGGCTATGGCATTTATCCCATTATTACAATGGATATTTGGGCTAGAGTTTTTTTTCAGTGTGGCTTTGATTTCTAGTCTTTTTGTCTTTGCTTTTTGGTTAAGTATGGTGATGGGGTATAACTTATCATTTATCCAAAAGGATCGAGAGCAAGCCTTTGCATGTTTTAGCTATGTACTGCTGATAACAGGCTTTATTACAAGCTTAATGGCTATTGCACAGTGGCTCACGATTGAAAATCATATTCCTGGTATTGCAAATTTGCGCAGCAATAGACCTTATGCAAATTTTGCTCAGCCGAATAATATGGCAACCTTCCTCATTCTTTCCTTAATGGCGAGTTTGTATTTATTTGAGAAAAGTAAGCTTAAGGCTTGGATTCTGAGTCTTTGCTCACTCACGATATTAATTGCCTTAGTCTTAAGTCAGTCTAGAACCTCATGGGTGGTCTGTATTCTATTTTTAGCGTATTTCTTCTATCAGCAATATAGAGGATATTTACGTCTTAAATGGTATGCAATGCTGACTTGGGTGGGGCTGTTTATAGGGCTTATTTTAGCGATGCCAGCCTTGGATCACTGGATTGCACAGGCTTCGCATTTGGCAATAGCAGATTCTCCAACGGCAATTGAGCGTGCAAGTACAGGACATTTGCGTCTTGGTATTTGGCAGCAGATGCTCTATGCCATTTCGGATCGTTCATGGTTTGGATATGGCTGGAACCAGACCAGTGTGGCACAGGTTTCCGTGAGTGAGTATTATCGTATTTCAGAGTGGGTACGCAGTTCACATAATTTCGTACTCGATTTTCTAGTCTGGAATGGATTACTGATTGGTTTGCCATTCCTTGGCTATCTCATTTATTTGGCGTATCGATTAATTAGCCGAGTAAATTCAACAGAATCCGTGATTGGTATTCTGATGATTGTGGCAGTATTGGTGCATGCCTTATTGGAATATCCACAAAACTATGCTTATTTCTTGTTGCCACTAGGGTTTATTGTCGGCTTGGTATTGTCACAAGAGACAGAACTTAAAGTTTGGACTTTAGCACCGAAATATACACAGATGATGTTTATTGTGGGTGGTTTACTCTTGGTGTTAATTCATCGTGATTATATGGTTGCGGTACCAAAACTGAGCCAGTCGATGCGTTATGAACATACACCTGAAAAGATTACCAATCATGATCGAATTTATGTCTTGGATGAGTTGAATCGCAGAATTGCTTGGATTCGATTGAATCCAAATACGGTATTGAGTAAAGCGGAGTTACAGCACATTTATGAGATGGTGCAATGCTATCCAACCAAGTATGATTTGTTGAAATATGCCCGAGTTCTTGCTTTTAATGGGGATGAGCAGGGCGCACGCCATCAGTTGTGGTTGTTAAAACAATTGAAGCATGTTGATGTTAGCTATGAATCATTGTTGGAACCCACCCAATAAAAGACATAAAAAAGCCAGCTTTCGCTGGCTTTTTTATCAATTAAAGTTGGCTTTGAATATAATTCTCTATGCCCACACTTTCGACTAAATCGAGTTGAGTGGTGAGCCAATCCCAATATTCTTCTTCTTTTTCTAGAATTTCTTGAACCAAATCACGCGTTACGTAATCTAAAGTTTGTTCTGCCAGTGTCACGGTAGTTTTGATGCTTTCAATATTCTCTTTCACTTTACGGATGTCACAATTAAGGACTTCCTCTGTATGCTGGCCAATATAAAGTTTGCCCAAATGTTGCAGATTCGGTAAGCCTTCTAAAAACAAAATACGCTCAATAATTTTATCTGCATGCTTCATTTGGCGAATGGATTCTTTGTATTCTGCAGAGCCCAGCTGTTCAATGCCCCAATCGTTGAACATACGAGAGTGTAAGAAGTATTGGTTAATAGCAGTTAAATGATGATAGAGCACCTGATTTAACTGGTTAATCACATCGCGATTGCCTTTCATAGCATAAACTCCATCAATCAATGCTGATTTAAAATTATCTGTGTAGGGGTATTATAGTCCCTGTAGTTCTTTAAATCTTAAACAAGAATAATCGGAAAGGCGAGTGCTTTATTGAACAGCAAATGAAAATCGCAATCAAAAACAATTGGATATTAAACGATAAAAACAAAAACCGCCTAGAGTCAGAAGCGGGGAGGAGGAATGATTGATCAGATCATGACATTGCTTATTATGATTATTTGAGGCTAAGCGGCAACAGCAATTCTTGCAGCAATTTCAGCAACTTCGTCGCTAATAATGGCGCGGGCTTCAGGTGCACAACGACCACAGCAAGTGCCAAGATCAAGCATGTCGCGAATTTCACGATAGCTTTCTGCACCGCTGGCAACGGCATCTTTAATATCTTGATCTGTAATACCACGACACAAACATACGTACATTGCTGTAAGCCATACTAAATTAAATACGATAAGTAATATTATTGATAATTGTTATCGTTTGTCAATAAAATTCATTTGAAAAGAGAATTATTATCATTGGGAATTTGAATAAAAAATTACCACCTAAGCGGAAATCCGAGTGTTGCTCAGATTTCACGCAAAGGAGTTAGGTCATTTAGATCTAAATATTTAAAGCGGGGGTGGTGAATGGATGGGATCAATTACTGTGGAATAATCACAATACCATCCATTTCAACCAAAGCACCTTTTGGAAGGCTGGCTACGCCTAATGCGGCACGTGCTGGATAAGGTTGCGCAAAGTATTCGCCCATAATCTGATTCACCAATTGAAAATTGGATAAATCAGTTAAAAAGATATTCAGTTTGGCGATATCGGCCAATGAGCCACCAGCGGCTTCACACACGGCCTTTAAGTTATCAAACACGCG
Source organism: Acinetobacter sp. NigerLNRRAM0016 (assembly GCF_054112845.1). Lineage (NCBI taxonomy): Bacteria > Pseudomonadati > Pseudomonadota > Gammaproteobacteria > Moraxellales > Moraxellaceae > Acinetobacter > Acinetobacter sp. NigerLNRRAM0016. The sequence goes on along the minus strand of NZ_JBSYVT010000035.1, from coordinate 27,585 downwards.
GCGAATCTGAGCTTCAATGCCTTCAACCAATTCCATACTGTACGGATCTAAACCGATTTGCCCTGAAAGATAAAGTGTTTCACCAACGAGAATGGCTTGTGAATAAGTACCAATAGCAGCAGGGGCATTTTCTGTATGAATGACTTGGCGGGACATCGATTTCTCCTTTTATATCTGAATACATCTTAAAGGATTGTATTCAGATACAGAAGCCCTATCGATTTAATTGATTAACTTGCTATAGAAGCTTCGGTCACACTGAGTGGAATGGCGAGGCGAGAGATGCGCGGGAAACCATAATGCATACGTAAGTCGCGAATAATCTGGGCAATTTGCTTACGATTGTTGACCACAATATTGACGTAGGTTTTATGGTCATAATTGCGTACCATTTCTACCCCTGTTTTGGCTTTACGACACTGATAAATCAAATCGGAAATTTGTTCATCATCCATTTCCATGTCAATACACAGATAGGCGGTAAAGCTCACGTCATCAAGGTCTTCAGAGGCCCATTGTAGCGGCATGATATTTTCAGGGTGTAAATGCTGTTCATGCAACAGATTGTGACAACGTGCTCGATGCACAATCAAGCCACGACGTGAAAGATGTCCTTGAATTGGATCGCCCAGTACAGGGTTGCAGCAGTGGGCATATTTAACGTCAACGCCCTCAGTGCCTTGAATTAGACGGTCTGAACTATGCAGTTCAACTGATTGCCCTTGTTGAGCAAATAAATGATTGGCAACCAGTTGCGGTAATAAATCACCCACTGCGATTTGCTGGAACAGGCGATCTTTGGAATCCAAATGACGCCATTGCAGTAGATCTAACCAATCATCTTCAGTGAGATCCTGAGTAGAGCGATTAAACAGTCTGAGCGCACGGTTCAGGGCTTGTTCACCCACCAATTGTTGTTCTTCTACATCTTGATCACGCAAAATGTTTTGAATGGCGCGTCGGGCTTTTTGGGTGTTAATAAAGCTAAGCCAGTCTGGATTTGGCGTGGCAAGCACATCGGTAATAATTTCGATCACTTGTCCGCTGAGAAGTGGAGTTGATAATGGCTTGGTTTCACCATTAATTTTCGCCCCAACCGCATGGTTGCCCAAGAATAGGCTAGCAGAATAGGCAAAATCGACGGCTGTAGCGCCTTGCGGTAATTCGTGTAATTGCCCGTGTGGGGTATAAACCCAAATTTTTTCTTGATGTAGATAATCCAGCAAATCATTAAACGTAGTTTTGGCGCAACTACTATCAATCAGCACATTCAGGTTTTGCATGGAGGCTTGAATGGCAGAGCGGCAAGCCTGCGGTGCACTTTCACCCAGTACCACGCCAAAACGCGCAGCTTTACGCATCAGTTCGGTCTGTAGGGTAAGAGACAATGTGGTTTTTTCACCTTTGAGGCGCATCATCAAAGATTGGTTGCCACCAGGCAATGGGCGACGAATATGATCTTGATAGGACAAGACTTGGAAATGTTCTTTTAGAATTTCGGCAAGATTATCGCAATCGGCAATACTTTGTAGAATGATTTCAAAGGCATGACTATGGGTCAGCTCTTGCAAATCAATATCATTTTTTACGAAGTGGCGAAGTAGTTCAATGTTGTTATTTTTCTTTTTAATGCGACCGCTAATTTGGTTTTGTTGTAAGAGCGACGTGAGGTTTTTTTCCCAGATGGCTTGATATTCACAGCGTTTCGGCTTGGTTTTGGCTAAGGCTTCTTGAACATTGTTAAACATGTCTAAATCAAGATTTTGATAACACAAATGTTCAAGATTGTCCGCCATCTCGTTCATGCCGACGAGGCGTGCCATTGGGACAAACACATCAAAGGTTTCTTGGGCAATGCGCGCACGCTTGTCCGGGCGTAGTGACTCCAGTGTGGTCATATTATGATAGCGATCGGCTAATTTAATAATAATGACACGTGGGTCTTGTAGGGTGGCTTGTAAAATTTTTCGGAAAGAGGCTGCTTTGTTATATTCTTTGTCGCTGGAATGGCTGAGTTTGGTGACGCCATCGACCAGTTCTGCCACGGTGCGTCCAAATTTTTCGCTAATATCTTCTTTGCTAAAATCGGTGTCTTCAATCACATCATGCAGGAGTGCGGCCATTAAGGTTTCAGCATCTAAACGCATATGCGCCAAAATACAGCTGACGGCAATCGGATGCAGAATGTAGGGTTCACCACTTTTGCGGGTAATTCCATCATGGGCAATATCGGCATAATCGCAGGCCGCAAGCACTCGTTCGACTTCACTTTCATTCAGATAAGCGTCGATAATCACATTGAGTTGTTGTTTGGCTTGGCTGACTTCTGCGCCTGGCATATAACACCTTTACCTATACCATGAAAAAGCTATTCATCATTTCAGTTTTTAATAAAAAGCAAAGTGCGAAACTTGTCAAATTTTTTGTCGAAAATTCGCAAATCGTCAGTTTATAAAAAATAGAATGGTTTGAGTTAATGTTATAACTGTTCTTGAAGAAATATTAAAGTTCCAAGCATAAAAAAGCCTAGTTAAAAACTAGGCCTTTACATAATTTTTCTAACTTATTGGAAAGAAAAACCATCTAAATTAAGATTGTTTGCAGAAAGTGCAAGATCAAGGCTTGACGTTTGATAGTCTTGCTCACGTTGCTTCAAGATATCTTTTGAAACGTGACCGACCGCAATTTCACGTAATGCAACCACTGTTGGTTTATCATTGTCCCATTCTACAGTTGGTTCAATACCTTGACGTGCGAGTTGACGCGCACGTTTGCTTGCCACTAGTACAAGCTCAAAGCGGTTGTCTACATGGTCTAAACAATCTTCAACGGTTACGCGTGCCATAAGTGTTCTCGTTTAAATGCTAATGCTGAAACAGACTGTGCAGTATAAAATGCTTTCAGTTGAGACTCAAGTTTTAATCACGATTCAACAGGTGTGATCAGCTTCTGGATGAGATCCTGATGGCGATTGGCTTGCTGGGTAAGCACCAGTCGATTTGCAGTAATGACTGATTCCAAATCATGCAGCGCTTTATTAAAGTCATCATTAATAATGACATAGTCAAAATTAACAAACTGCTGCATATCTTCAACAGCACAACTCAAGCGATGTTCAATCACTTCCACGCTGTCTGTGCCACGGTTAGATAAACGCTGGCGTAAATCAAACTGGCTTGGTGGCAAAATGAAAATCTGTTTAGATTCTGGGAATAATTTACGCACTTGCTGCGCACCTTGCCAGTCAATCTCAAGTAAAACATCATGTCCTTTGGCCAATTGTTCTTTAACAGTCGCTTGCGCTGTGCCGTAATAGTTGCCAAAAACTTCTGCATACTCAATAAATCCACCTTGTTCAACCAAAGCCAGAAAATCTTCTTTTTGCGTGAAATGGTAATGTACGCCATCGAGTTCGCCAGAGCGTTGACCACGAGTAGTATGAGACACAGAAACATGTAGGTTGTTTACACGTTCAAGTAGGGCTTTTACGAGAGATGTTTTGCCAGTTCCTGAGGCAGCAGAAACGACAAACAAGAGACCCGACATGATATTTTTCCTGATATGATAAAATATCTTCTCTATTTTAGAGTAGACGAGCTGTAAACTAAATAGCTAGCTGTATTTTAGTTTGCATAAATTTAGCAACGTATGACGTGCATTTAAGTGAGCAATGAGGGTTTTATGGAAATTGTATTGGCTAATCCGCGTGGTTTTTGTGCAGGGGTAGATCGAGCCATTGCGATTGTAAATCGTGCACTTGAGTGTTTTCAGCCGCCAATTTATGTACGCCATGAAGTGGTCCATAATAAATTTGTGGTGGATGATTTACGTCAGCGTGGTGCAATTTTTGTCGATGAACTTGATGAAGTTCCTGACGACAATATTGTGATTTTTAGCGCACATGGTGTATCTAAAGCGGTACAGCAGGAAGCCGAACGCCGTGGTTTAAAAGTCTTTGATGCAACTTGTCCATTGGTGACGAAAGTACATATTGAAGTGACCAAATATGCACGAGAAGGTGTAGAAGCGATTCTGATTGGTCATGAAGGGCACCCTGAGGTCGAAGGTACCATGGGGCAGTATGACAAGAAAAATGGCGGTGACATTTATTTGGTTGAAGATGAAGAAGATGTTGCGCAATTAGATGTGCGACATCCTGACAAAGTGGCTTTTGTAACCCAAACGACCTTGTCAATTGATGATACGGCTAAAGTGATTGATGCGCTACGAAAAAAATATCCAAATATTCAGGGACCACGTAAAGATGATATCTGCTATGCCACACAAAACCGCCAAGATGCAGTGCGTGATTTAGCTGAGCAATGTGATGTGGTGTTGGTTGTTGGTTCTCCAAATTCTTCGAATTCGAATCGTTTGCGTGAGCTGGCAGAACGTATGGGTAAGGCGGCTTATTTGGTGGATAATGCAGAACAGTTACAACAAGATTGGTTTAATGAAAACACCAAAATAGGGGTGACAGCAGGCGCTTCTGCACCAGAAATTTTGATTAAGCAAGTGATTCAAAGATTGCAAGATTGGGGGGCGAAAGTACCAGAAGAGCTTGCTGGTCGAGAAGAAAATATTACCTTTAGTTTGCCGAAAGAGTTACGTATTCCTGTAACCCAAGCTTAAGATGTGACGCACTTATCACCTGATTTATAATTTTTTTAAAACAGATAACTGCTTTTTGCGGTTATCTGTTTTTTTATGCCTTTTATCCTGAAGTGTGAGGGTTTTGTAAAGTTGTTGGTTACTATTTTAATAGGGCAAAGTCTGTGTCTTGGGGGGGGAGTATGCGAAAAAAAGAAAACGGGTTCACCTTAATTGAGTTGTTGGTGACGATTGCTGTGATGGCGATTGCGGCTTCAATTGCAGCGCCAAGTTTCAAAGCTGTAAGGGCTCATCAAAAAATAGACTATTCAACCAAGGATTTAGAAAAAGTCTTATTACAGGCACGTTATGATGCAATCTTACATCGACAAAGAATGATGGTAAATTTAGGGCAAATAGGTACGTCTAGTACAAATACACTATATTGGTCTGTTCCTGATGAGCAAACTTTGTCTTTTAAAAAGTTCGTGTGTACAAGTAATAAATGGCAGGGAACGCTTATTGACGGTGTAAAGCAACTGATATTTGCAACTGATGGTACAGCTGAACTATTTCGTGGTTATACAGATGATGATGGCAATGCGCAAAGGCAAAAACAAGAACTTTCCTCTATTGAGGTCATTATATCGAATGGTAATACTTCTAAGTATGTAGAAATTAGCCCACTTGGTAAAATAACCACAAAAGATCAATCCAGACAAGATCAGGAGTGCTGATAAATGGGAATTCAGTATCAGAAAGGGGTAGGGTTGGTTGAGGTTCTCGTTGCATTATTACTTCTAGCAGTAGGGGTTTTAGGTTTTACTTTGTTGCAAGTGAGTGCATTAAATTCATCTATAGAAGCATCCAAACGTATTCAAGCCATGAGTTTGGCTAAAGATATTGCAGAGCGTATTCGGGCAAATCAAGAGGGATTAGTTAAAGATCTAGAAGGAGAGCCAGATAAGGAAGGTAAGAAAGAAGTATACAAAGCTTATGTTAAAGGTTTTGAAGGTCGAGAGAGCTTAAGTAGTTATAGTTACACAAATTGTTTTGGGGCAGCAGCAGCCTGCAATAGTGAGAATTTTGCGAAAGAAGATGCAAAGCAGGCGTTATATAAAGCCTATCAAATGGGTATGAAGATTGGTTTAAGTCAATGTGCTGGAGCAGTACAGAGAAACCGTTACTGTATTTATGTGGCTTGGGATGAAACAAATCCGAAAGATGGTTCAAATACTAATGATTGCACTAAAAATGGAAGCTATGGTTTAGATACAAAATGTATAGTCTTGGAGGCATATTGAGATGAGTAAACAACTTGGTATGACCTTGATTGAATTGATGGTTGCATTGGCATTAGGATTAATTATTACTGCTGCTGGTGTTCAATTATTTGTTTCAGGTACGATTAATTATAGCTTGCAAAAGACGTTAGGTGAATTGCAGGACAATGGTAACTTTGGTTTAAATTATATTACTAAAGATATTCGTTTAGCGAATTTAGATGCAAATCTGGCTGTGATTAATGATCGAAATTTATATAGTGGGATCGTGCTGACAAGTTTGGAAAGCTATTCTGGATTGACAGCGGATGATAAGGCTGTACAAACGGCCAATTTGCCTCTCCATTTAACAAATGCGGATACAACTAAAATATCTCTTCTAACCCAAGGATATGGTCAAGCAAACTGGGCTGGTCAAACGAATATAAATGAATATAAAAGTGATCAGTTGGTGATTCAATATAAAGCAATTATTGCAGGGGCTATGGATTGTGAGGGTAATAGCATTACACAAGCAGAGATAGATCAAGGTACATTTATTGTACAACGATATTTTTTAAGAAAAGATGGAAATGAGCTTGCTTTAGCGTGTGATGCGGGACGTTATAAAACATTACTTGCAACATCTGACTTACCTACCACGATTAGTAATTATGGAGGAAATGGAGAAATTATTATACGTAGAGTTGACCATTTTCACGTGTTGCTAGGGGTTAAAGATAATAGTAAAGATGAATTTAAATATATGTCGATTAAAGATTATATGGGAAATAATAATAGTCTTATAAAAGATGGAACACCTAGAAATCGTATTATGTCTGTACAGCTGGGTATATTAATGCGTGGTGTGGAAACAATCCCAGGTGGGCAAGATGTACCTGAAACATTCCAAATATTAGACCAAAGTGTTTCGCTTAATAATGCTGCTAAATCAAAAAGATATATTCGGGAGGTCGTCACACAAACGATTGCTTTACGTAATGGTTATGGATTGATGGAGAGCTTGTAATGTCTATGTTCTATCAGCGTGGTGCGACACTGATCACTATACTTTTTGTATTATTGCTTGTGACAGTAGTTGGTACATTTGCAGTCAAACAAAGTATTGTGGGTTTAGGAATTGCGACCAATAGCCAAGCTCGAAATTTAATGCAGCAAACTGCGGATGCTGTCTTTTTTGCTTTGGAACAGGACAATAAAGACAATGCCATTTTACAAAAAAACCTAAGTTCGTTAGGTATGTTGGGGATGGTAAAGTCAGATAATTTTTTAACTAAAGAATTAGTATTTTGCTATCGTCCAAAATCACAAAAAACAATGTTTGATTTGAATAAGGCAAGTATCGTGTCTTGGCAAGAAACAACTGATCCAAGTGACAATACTAAGAAAATTACTCAAATTAAAAATGATGAATTAGGGATTACAGGTTTTTGCCAGTACACATCAAATGATTTTAGTAGTGGTAGAGATATTATGATCTCACAAATCGCGGTTAAAAAAAGTGCTGTGAATAGTGATGTTCCTTTTAAGTTCTATCCAATTGGAACGGATACTTCTACAGTACAACTTGACAGTATTCAGCCAGTACGGGTAGTGGTCACGACAGTAATCCCAAGTATGGTATCAGGTGGTAATGCTTGGAGTTCAAATACGACAGAAATTAATAAATGTTTTAAAAATTATACCAATGAGAAGTCAACGGAATATACGGATACTGAAACGGTAGCAGACTGTTTTGAAAAACTGGGGGTGCCCTACAGTCAGCAAGTCATGGACTATGCCGTGGTGAGTTATGCAACGAAACAAGGCAGTTAAGTGAGGATGATGCAATGAAAAATATCAACTTGAAAAAATTGGTCGTTGCTTGTCAGGCAGCTACTTTTACTTTAATTACCAGTGTTGCTGTCACCACTCAAGCCAGTGATATCGAACTCTATAAAGCACCACAGACTTCACAAACTACACTAATGTTTATGTTGGATGTGTCTGGGAGTATGGACGGAAGTCGTATAAGGGATCTTAAAAAAGGTATGACCACCCTGCTACAAGGCGACAGTAGTGCAGGGATTGCACCATTGGATGATAAATTGGTTGTGGGTCTATCTACTTTTAGTGAGGCAACAGGGCGGATTAAACTTGAAGCAAAACCATTAGGTGACCCTGTACAACTGGCTGGAAATAGAGAGGTGTTTAGAACCGTTCAACAAGTAGAACAACAGGCACAAAGAACAAGAACACGTACTAAAACAGATGAAGAATGGCAAGAGCGTGTAAGAGTACAAACTCGTTCATGTGGTTTGTTTGGGTGTGGAAATTGGTCGGGTTGGAGTAATCCTGGATGGACAAATAAAACGTCTAATGGGAGTTGGTCCGACTGGGTAGAGTCTGGTTGGAGTCCGACAGGAAGTGAAGTGGTTAAAAGCACCATTGCTCAAGAGTGTGTAGATTGGGAGAGCAATTATAAATGTAAGGCAAGTGGTTGGGTAGCAACTACAAAGCGTGCAGAAGATTTTACAGGAACTATTGCTGTATCTCAAACGGGTAATGTGACGTATTCCAATCCCACAAATATTTCTACAGATTTAGTAACCTCCCCTGCTCAATCAATACCTGCGACGGATGAGACACAATGTGTGGACTCAGATTTTTTTAATCGTTGTCTTAAACAAGAAAATAAACTAACTCAAAATGGAAAAAAAACGACTACTACTGAAAAAGTTGATCAGGAAGCCACTGCCTCATTTACAAAGAGTATTATCTATACGGGTGCAGCCTATGAAACACATCGTAAAAAGATGCTGCGTGAAGTAAATAGTTTAAGTGTTGGTGATAGTACGCCTACAGGTTATGCTTATGCTGAGGTGGCGGCTTACATGATGGGACAAACAACCAAAGGAGAAACAGGCAGTGGTTTTACAGAATCGAGTGTAGGCAATATTCGTGATGCTAATAACTATATAAAACCTATACAAATTGACTCGACAAAACAGTGTAATACGCAAGGTATTTACTTTTTAACGGATGGTCAACCACAGTATTATTATAATAAACAAAGAAGTACATTAGAAGAATTTATGAAAAAAGCCCTTGGTTCTAAGGGAAGTAGCTTTTCTTGCTCAAATCAGAGTACCTTGGGAAAAAGGGGGAGTGGTTATAGTACTAATAGTACAATGAGTTCTCCAAACGGATGGGATTGTATTGGTGCTTTTACTCAGGCATTAATCAACCCTAACTTAAATCCATCGGGAACTGAAATATTGACGGCTGTTGTTGGATTTGGTTCCGACTTTAGTACGGGAAGTGGAAATGATATTAGTGATGCTAGAGACTGGGGAACACTAGGAAAAGGCGGATGGTATTCAGGTAATGATGATAAAGCTGTAGTCGATAGTGTCAAGGAATTTGTAAAAAAACTTGGAAAATATATTCCTCCTGTAACCACGGGTTCAGTAACCATTCCTGTTGATAATCTGGATACACAAAATATCCAGCCTTGGGGTTATTTCCCACAATTTGACCCTAAACCTGATGCTGTTGGTAATACAGGGGTAGTGACCTGGTTAGGAAATTTAAAAAAATATAGTGTGGTCAATGGTATTTTAAAAGATCGTGATTCTAATACGATTACCAACAGTAATGGGCTTTTAAAAGATGACCTTAATGATTATTGGGCAGATACATCAATTAAAAAAACCATTGAAAAAGAAGTGGATGGCGTACAAATAAGTCAGGAAGTGAAGGTTGGAGGAGCGTTAAGTCGTATGTTGCTGGGTTATAGTACAGCCCAGACCCCAAATGAAAGGAGAATTTTTACGGATCGTACTATTAAACAAAATAGTACAGATAATAGTCAAAATGATATTGGTACTATAAGTTCAGGTAACCTTATAAAGTTGGGACGAGATGACTTTATTTCAAGCAGTTCAAATTTGTATAAACAAGACCCTAAAAGAGCATATCTATTGTCATTATTTGGTTATCCAGTGGGCAAAGACTTAGCTTATAATGTTGAACTATATCCGAAGGAAACAACTTTTCAGACTGAACTAGAGCAGGTCATTCAGCAAACGCCAAAAAGAGATTGGTTAATGGGATCTGTAATGCACTCAAAGCCTATCTTGATTACTCAGGAGGGGACTACAAAATACGATGCAGAGAATAAAGTGACTACCTATGATAAACGTGATGATTTAATTGTTTTTGGTACGACACAAGGCTTGTTACATATAGTACGTGCAGGCACATCTGCAGCGGATGGAGATGCAGGAAAAGAAGTTTTTACCTTTGTCCCAAATGAAATAATTGAAAAACAAGCAAAAGGCTTTTTGTCACAAGACAATCAGTCATCAAATTTGCAATATGGCTTGGATGGGCAATGGACAGCTTATACTGAGTTTGTCACGAAAAAAGGCACAAATGTTAATGAACCTGTAGTGACTGTGAAAGGTGGTAAACAATGGTTGTATGGTGGGTTGCGTATGGGAGGTAAAAGCTATTATGCGCTAGACCTATCTGATGTGACATCAAGTAGCGGTACGCCAAAACTTAAATTCCATATTAATCCAGCAGGAACATGTAGTACCACAAATGCTTTGGGCTGTATGGGGCAAAGCTGGTCTAAACCAACGCTTACATGGGTTAATTGGCAAGGCAAACGTAAACTAGTGATGCTAGTTGGTGGTGGTTATGACGCTGCATACGAAAGCTCTGTAGATTATACCCCAAGTAACACAGATCAAGGCGCAGGCATTTATATGTTCGATGCAGACAATGGTAATTTGTTATGGTGGGCAAGTGCTAATGCAGGATCAACCAATACCGCAACCAACAAAACTTATGCTGCCGAGATGAAGCGTAGCGTGGTCAGTAGCATCAAGGCGATTGATCGTAATAGTGATGGTATTACTGATCATCTCTACTTTGGTGATTTGGGCGGACAGGTTTGGCGTGTTGATTTAAATGCCTCCTCTAAGGCAGGAAAGGATGAAAACTTCGCTATTCGTGCAGTGCGTATTTTAGATATGTCTGGCTCAACCAAAGTACCTCGTTTTTATAATGCACCAAACTTCACGATTCATAATTCAAATAATGGACTGTTTGCTGCGGTTAGTATCGGTTCCGGTAATTTGAGCTATCCAATGTCTGCATCTACTAATACTGATGATGGTGTATATGTAATATATGATAAGGATGTAACACGTCGTAATTTAGCTGTATTAACAACATCAGAACTATATACTCAAGATGTTAAACCAAGTGCCACAGGTGGGGAAAAGCTGATAAAGAATACCAATGGTATTACCAAAACTACCCTTACCAGTGGTGGATGGTACTATCCTCTAGGAACAAAAAAGCGAGTTTTAAATGAAACGGTTGCAATTGATGGTGATTTATATGTAAGTATCTTTGATTCATCTGTTGATATTAATGATGTGAACTGCGCTGGTGGTGTGCGAGGTGAAAGTAACGCAAAACAGTTCTGTCTACCTTATGGTGATGGGGATTGTAAACCTGTTCAGGATTCAGGTAGTGGCACTGGAGGAGGAAGTTCCGATGAAATTTTCTTAGGTAAAGGAAATGTTGGTATTAGTTTTGGGGGGATTAGCCGAGACAGAAATATCGTACTGAACTTGCCAACAGATAAAACATTAAGAACATATACTGGAAAAACCAAGTTCGTTTCCCAGCGTTGGTATGAGCGTTAAGGTGGGATATTTATGAGAAACAAAGGTTTTACCTTGGTTGAATTGATGATTGTCGTTGTGATCATTGCAATATTTGCTGCAATCGCAATCCCAAGTTACCAGCAGTTTGTCCGTCGTGCAATTGCTTCACATGCTGAACAGGAAATGCAGCGATTAGCAACTTTGTTAGAGAGACATAAATCACGGAATCTTAATTATAGAAATTTTGAGACTACTTCTGCTGCTATACCAACAGGTAAAACAGGGTCAGAAAAGCAATATACAGTCTACATACGTGATGCAACGACTCCAGCCAATGATTTAAAAAATAATGAAGCTTTGGGTCAAGGATGGGTTATATTGGCTGAAGCAAATTCTAAAATAAACTATGGTACAAGTTGCACCACTTGTAATGTTTTACAAGAACAGAACTATAGTTTTCTTTTAACTAGTAGTGGAATCCGTTGTAAAACAAAAGATAAGTTAGTGGAAAGTGAGGTCTTAACCTCGACGAAGCTAGCATCAGCAACCCCATGTGGAGCAAACAGTGAAAGTTGGTAAGCAATATGGATTTACTCTAATTGAGCTTATGATTGTCGTGGCAATTATTGGAATTTTGGCTGCCATCGCTTATCCATCCTATCTGGAGTATACACGCAAAACTAATCGTGTAGATGCTCAGGCAGAAATGGTAAATATTGCTGGTCAATTACAACGGTACAAAATTGTAAATTTTAAATTTTTAAAGTCGGATGGTACATCGATTGAACTCGATGACATTGGAAGAAGTGAACAACTTCCACCATCAGGAACAGCTTTATATAACCTAGCTTTATCTAATGTCACAGCAGGAACATGGACATTAACTGCAACCCCTATTGGAGCTCAAACAGGTGATGGTCATCTTGTACTCAATTATCGTGGAGAAAAATGCTGGACGAAAGGCTCTGACAAAAATAGTGGTTCGCCTTGTATGCCATCAGCTACAACCAACTGGAATGGTCATTAACAGTTAAATAGTTTACAAGAAGCAAATATTCCGAGTATTCGCTTCTTATGTATCGGGTGTCTTCATGTTTTATTAGCTGTACATTCAAAACTGTGGATAAATCTAAATTATTCTTCCTTTCAGCATAAAATTAACGTAAAATACCGCCCTCTATTAAAGGGGTTTGAAGTGTTGTCGGTGGTCGACGCAGGGATAATCCGTAAAAACTATAAGGTTGTTCTCATGGTTGTTATTCGTTTAGCGCGCGGTGGTGCAAAAAAACGTCCATTCTATCAAATCGTTGTAACTGATAGCCGTAACGCACGTGACGGTCGTTTCATCGAACGTATTGGTTTCTTTAACCCAACTGCACAAGGTAAAGCTGAAAAAATCCGTTTAGACGCTGACCGTTTTGCACACTGGGTTTCTCAAGGTGCTCAACCTTCAGAACGTGTTGCTTCTTTAGCTGCTCAAGCTAAGAAAGCTGCAGCTGCTGCTTAATTTTAAGGTAGCAGGTAGCCCATGACACCAACACAGAATGTTCCCGAAGATCGTATTCAGATTGGACAGTTACGTTCAGCATATGGATTAAATGGGTGGCTCTGGGTCTATTCCAATACAGAACCTATGAGCAACATATTTGACTACCTTCCTTGGTACATTGAGACCAAAGCAGGTTGGCAAATTGTCGATGTAAAACGTTGGAAACCGCATGGCAAAGGCTTGGTTGTTTCGCTAAAAGGTGTGAGTGATCGCACTGCGGCGGATAATCTGGTTGGCGCAAATGTCTGGATTTCAAAATCGCAACTGCCTCAAGCAGGTGTGGACGAGTATTACTGGTCGGATTTAAAAGGCTTAACCGTGTTAGGTCTGGACAATGAAGAACAAGAAGTGAATCTCGGTCAAATCCATGAACTGTTTGAAACAGGGGCTAACGATGTGATGGTGGTTCGTGCAACTGCTGAAAGTATCGATAGCGAAGAGCGTATGATTCCATGGCATAAAGATGTGGTACAACGCGTTGATCTCGAAGCTGGTCGTATCTACGTGAATTGGGGCGTAGATTACTAATTATTTTTGGAAATACGGGAGTCTGCGATGTTTTTTGCAGTCATTACGCTTTTTCCTGAAATGTTTGAAGCGATTACAGCCTACGGTATTAGCGGGCGCGCAGCAAAACGTAACATTGTACAACTCCATTGTATCAATCCACGTGAATTTGCTGAGGGCAACTACAAAAGAGTGGATGAACGTCCCTTTGGTGGTGGTCCTGGTATGGTGATGATGGCTGAGCCTTTGGCGAAAGCGATTCAACGTGCCAAACAGCTTGCAGAGCAAGCAGGAGCAGTTCATGTTCCTGTGGTGTATATGTCACCACAAGGAAAAACTCTGAATGAACCAGCTGTACAACAGTTCGTCGATTATGATGGTTTGATTGTATTGTGTGGACGTTATGAAGGGGTTGATGAGCGTTTAATCCAAAAATATATTGATCAGGAATGGTCGATAGGGGATTACGTTTTATCGGGTGGAGAACTTCCTGCGATGGTTCTTTTAGATAGTGTGATTCGGAGACTTCCGGGTGCGATGTCTGATGAGCAATCTCATCTGCAAGATTCTTTTGTGGATGGTCTGTTAGATTGCCCACAATATACCAAGCCAGACCAATTTGAAGGATTGGATGTACCTGAAGTCTTGAAATCGGGACATCATGCCAATATCGAGAAATGGCGGTTTTTGCAGCGTTATCAACGTACTCTTGAACGCCGACCTGAGTTGGTGGAAAAGGTGGAGTTGAGTAAGCAGCAGAAAAAATGGCTCAAAGATTTATCAGGAAAATAACTTTCGGTTATTTACTGAAGCCAATACTTGAGCGGTTGTGTTGAAGTATTGTTTATTAGGCTCTTTATGCATTGAAGCGGTCAGGCATAAAGGGAAAGTCAATCGGGTCTATGCGCTTTAGCCTCTATACCCAGTGGATCTCAGACCTCTTCTGACCCACACATATTGGAGATACCCCATGAGCGGTAAGCATCCTTTAGTACAAGCTGTTGAAAATGCACAGCTTAAACAAGACATCCCAGCTTTTGCACCAGGTGACACTGTTATCGTTCAGGTAAAAGTAAAAGAAGGTGATCGTGAGCGTCTTCAAGCATTTGAAGGTGTTGTAATCGCGAAGAAAAACCGTGGTTTGAACTCTGCGTTCACAGTACGTAAAATTTCTAGCGGTGTTGGTGTTGAGCGTGTTTTCCAAACTCACTCTCCAATCGTTGCTAAAATCGAAGTGAAACGTCGTGGTGACGTTCGTCGTGCTAAACTTTACTACCTACGTGAATTGTCTGGTAAAGCTGCACGTATTCGTGAAAAGTTACCAGCTCGTAAAACTGAAGCTTAATCAGTTTTATTTGAGTGAAAAAAATGCGCCGTTTGGCGCATTTTTTTTGCTTATGACTTTATAGTCCTTGTAGTTTTAAGCGGTTGGCATGTTGACGATAGACATCGACAGGATCTGGGGAAAAGACTGAACGTAAGGCAAAGAACTGGTTGATCACATCTAAATGATTCCAGTTGTAATTGTCACGGATGGTCTTGCCATATTTGGCGCTACAACGCGAGACCAAGCCATCATTGTCATTCGGCGCTTGCATCAGTAATCCTGTGGCAGCCAATACTGAGTCAGGATCGAGAATATTGGTTAAGGTTGAATTACCAGAGAACGAATAGAAGTAAATGCCATTTTCTATTGCGTCCCCTTCACCGCAAGCCGATTTAGGCATACCGAGTGTATATTTTTGGGCAAAGGTTTTAGAACCTGCCTGACTTAAGCTGATACCCGCTGCCAGTGCATCATGCGGTAGGGAGTTTGGGTCCTGTTGCTGTGCCCAGACAATGGCCTGAGAACCGAAATTGATCAGACTGACCAAGGTTTGTTCGAGGGGTGTGCCTTGAGCTGAGATAATTAGATCAGCAACAGGTGAGCCTTTGAGTGGGCTCGAAATGGCAGTAGCAGAAGCGACTTTATCGGGAGCGACATTTGAAACATAGGCAATGCTGTGCCCACCATGACTATGCCCCAGTAAATTGACTTTGCTTGCCCCCGTAATCGCTAAAATCTCATCGACTTGTTGTAGCAGTTGCTCACCGCGAACCTCAGAACTGTTGAATGGGGAAACACGGGTTGCCCATGCATTGGCGCCGTTACGTGCTAAATCGGGTAATATTTGATACCAATAATCGACACCAAGTTCATCTGTGCCTGCACGAATCCAGCCTCCCATCCCATGTGCGAACACGAGGGGATATTTGGTTTTGGCATAACTGGAGGTCACATATTTGGCTTGAATTTGTGATGCGCTGGCGTGCACTTGCGTGGTACTCAGCACACAGGTTGATAGCAATCCAGCTATCAAGAGTCCATATTTCATTGATCTTCCTCTTTTTTAATTTTTCTACCGACAATGATCATTGTCAGCCATGAGTATAAAGAGCAGAGCGAAATAGGGTTTTAAAATCCGATTAAATAAAACACAGTATGTAACTGAATAATTCAAAAAATTCTCTCTGAAGATTGCCCCAGAGAGAATAGAGATATTACAGTCCTTGCAGTTTTAGACGGTTGGCGTGTTGACGATAGACATCGACTGGATCTGGACTAAATAGCCCACGTAATCCTAAGACCTGATTGACCTCATCTAAATGATTCCAATCATAATTATCACGAATGACTTTGCCAAAATGGGTGCTGCAACGTGCAACCAAGCCATCATTGTCGGTGCTGATATAAGAAATTGGCGCAAGCAGGGAGATGGCACTGTCAGCCACATCAATCACGTTGGTCACTTGGGATGTCCCTGTCCAAGAGTAATAGTAGATGCCATTATTGGAGGTAGCCCCACTTTTGCTACAGTCTGCAGCCAATGCTGTTGTCGGATATTTCTGGTTGAAGACTTGCGAACCCTGTTCACTGATTGAGGTGAGCGAGGCATGCAAATCACTCTTCAACGCAGGATTACCTTCGGCAAAGGTAATTAATGGCCCAATAATATAATCCGTAGCGATACTCAGGAGCTGTGAACCCGCTTGGTTTGAAAGTAGATCATCTGCGACTTTGGAACCTCTAAAGGTCGCACCGACCCCAGTTAAGGATGCGACATATTGTGGTTTGACGGCCTCGACATAGCGAATCGTCGGTCCTCCATGGCTATGTCCAATCAGGTTGACTTTAGGCTTACCAGTAATGGCAAGGACCTCTTCGACTTGCTGTAACAGTTGCTCCCCACGGACTTCGGTCGATTCTAAAGGCGAGATCTGCGCAGCAAAAGTGGTTGCCCCGTTACGCGCTAAATCGGGCAGAATTTGATACCAGTAATCTAAACCAAATTCAGCAACCCCAACGCGGCTAAAGCCAAACATACCATGGGTAAACAATAAGGGATATTTGGTTTTGGCGTAGCTACTTTGTGCAGAAGCATTGACGCTAAGCACGCCTGCGGTGAGTGAGCTGCTGCTGAGTCCAATACAGGTGGCTAAACCAAGTAGTGAAAGGCTATGTGCTATTTTTTTCGTTTTATACATATTTTCATCCTGAAAAAAGGTCATAAGATGCAGAGTTATTCTGCGAAAGGTAATTTTCCTCCTGCGTCGTGCGTGGTTTCAAAAGTGCCAAGTCGTAATTGTTCTTGTGGATTTTTAAATTGTTGCTGACGTAATTGTGCAATCGCTTGTTGTTGTGCTGATTCACTCATGTGGCTATTCAGAATTTGATCACGTTGCGCTAAATAATTATTCACTCGCGATTTCCATTGCCCACGTTCCTGATCCAGTTGCTCCAGACGTTGAGTCGCTTCTGCACCAACCAGATTCATGCGCATTTGGCGAAGTTCGGCTGCAGAACCGCCACGCGCTTTAATATCGCTGGTTAGCTTGCGCAGATCTTCCAATTTGGATAATTGTTCTAGATTTTCACGCCAATCTTCAGGCAATTGAGCAAACAGTTCTTTTAATTTCTGTGCTTTTTCCATTTCACTGAGGGACTGATCCGCCATAATCGACATGCGGTTCAAGGTATATTCATGGTAAATATTCTCTGCACCAAAGAGCCCCTCTATTTCATAATTTGAGAAGAATTGATTGCGTAGATTCTTAATCAGACCAAAAACCTTGCGATAGTATTCGGGATCTTGCTTGTTTAAATTCGGTTCTTGCAAGTTGCCTAATTGCACACGGTAATCGAGATAGCGATTCCAGAGATCCAGAATTTGGCTTAAAGCAGGCTCTTGATAGCCTTTTTGCAGATACAGTGCGAAGTCTTGCTTGATTTGCTCCAGCTGTTTTTCACCATATTGCGTGATGAAATATTCAAAGCAATTTCGGGTTTGTTCATTGATGATTAAATGCTGGCTTTGATCTAAACTGATTTGACAATTCACTTCAGTATCTTGCTGACTTGGACTGACAAAAGCTTGGGCTAAATTGGAGGATAAGTCTGCTTGGACTGCGCCAACTGAATTAGAGTCCTGCGTTGATGGAATGGGATTTGATGTGGCGTTCGAGCCTGTGGTGGCACTCGGCGCCAACCAGACTAAAAAGCCCAGCAGAACAATAACCACGATGGCGAGTATCAGCCATAATTTCTTTTTTTGCATATCCTATGCCTAACATCCATTTTTAATTTTTATTGGGTTCATCTTGAACTTGTTTTATTGTGCAATGTGAATGCAAATAAACAACAGAAAAGTTGTAAAACTAGATAAGCGGTTGTTAGTATGGCGACAGTTGAAATACGTGTTCTGAGTTATGAAATCATCTGCTGCAAAAATCCAGCGCCGCCCGGTTCATGGGGTATTTTTGTTAAATAAACCCTTGGGTATTAGTTCAAATGCAGCATTACAAAAAGTACGCTGGTTATTGCGAGCAGAGAAAGCAGGGCATACAGGTGCTTTAGATCCGTTGGCTTCGGGCTTATTGCCAATTTGTTTTGGTGAAGCCACCAAGTTTTCGCATTTCTTATTGGATTCGACCAAACGTTATCAAACTACGGTACAGCTTGGGCACAGTACCACTACAGGTGATGTTGAAGGTGAAGTTTTACTGGAACAAGCCGTACCAGAACTGACGGAAGAGCGTATTCAACAGGTCTTGCAACAGTTTGTGGGGGAGATTCAACAAATTCCTCCGATGTATTCTGCATTGAAAAAACAGGGTCGTCCGCTATATGAGTTGGCGCGTAAAGGTATTGAGGTTGAGCGTGACGCACGCCCAATTACTATTGAAGCCATTCAGCTGCTTTCTTTTACGGAAAACAGCATAACTCTAGATGTGACTTGCTCTAAGGGTACCTATATTCGTGTATTGGGTGAGGATATTGCCAAAGCTCTAGGTACGTATGGACATTTGACTTATTTACATCGCATTCAAACAGGTCATTTTGAACTGATTCCAAGTTATACCATTGAATATTTAGAAGGTTTAACCGAACAGGAGCGTGAAGCGCTGCTGTTGCCTGTCTATGCGCCTGTTCAGCATTTTACCCAGATTCAAGTGCCTGAAGGTCGAGCAGAATATTTTAGTCGGGGTATGGAAAGTAATATTGATCATGCCGCGGAAGCCCAAGTGTTGGTGTTTGATGGTGAAAAGTGCCTCGGATTAGCCGAAATTAATGAGCGAAAGCGTTTGATTCCTAAACGTGTTTTGAATCTGTAGGTGGCTGACAATGATGGAACTCGATCTGATTCTGAGTCTGGTCTTCTTTGCTTTTTGTGCAGGCGCCATTGATGCTGCTGTTGGAGGCGGAGGCTTAATTCAGATTCCTGCCATCATGGGTGCAATGCCACAATTGGCTCCCGCGACCGTATTTGGGACCAATAAACTCTCTTCTATTTTTGGGACGGCTTCAGCGGCGTTTTCTTTTTTTCGCCGTGTGTCATTGTCGTGGAAGTTGTTGCTGGTGATAGGCGTCGGTGCCTTTATTAGCTCCTATTTAGGTGCTGCTTGTGTCTCGATGATTCCCACCCAAGTGTTGAAGCCTTTTGTGTTGTGTATGTTGATCATTATTGCGATCTATACCTTCATGAAAAAACAGTTTGGGCAGGTGCATTTTCAACAGGAAGTCACCACGAAAATACTGGTACTCGCTGCAATCGGCAGTGTGTTGATTGGTTTTTATGACGGTATTTTTGGTCCAGGAACGGGCAGTTTCTTTATTTTCTATTTTATTCGTTATTTGAAAGTCGACTTTATTCATGCCTCGGCGCTTTCCAAAATTGCCAATTTTATGACCAATTTTGCCGCACTGAGCTTTTTCGTGCCTGCTGGTCATGTCCTGTTTGGAATCGGGTTGACCATGGCTGTCGCCAATATTGCAGGTTCATTGGTCGGTGTCCGAATGGCACTCAAATACGGTAGTGGTTTTATCCGTATTATCTTTTTGGTTTTAGTGTCTATTTTAATTGTGCGTTTAAGTTATCAAATCTTTTTCCCAGCTTAAGTGCCAAGCTGATGCAATTTTACATCAGCGGTTACATTCAGTTTCTAAGTTGACCCTTGCTATGCCAAGGGTTTGCTATTTATAGAAACGCAGATTGGCAATTAGCCGTGCTTCTTCAGAGGCTGGGTATTTTTGCTCCATCAATAATTTCAGGATGGCTTGTTTACCTTGTTCCTTATAGGACGGGCAATACGATGCAGCGACACTGAACTCATCTAAAGCCCGCCATGAATAGACACTTTCATCGACAAATAAAGTATCACTCGGGCGTTTGATTTGGCAGGCTTGTAAGGCAAATTGGCAGGCGGACTCAAATAAGTGGTTCTCTCGATAAAAGCGAGCCAGCTCATAGAGCGGCTCAGCCCGTTGCGGGCGACTCACCCACGCTTGCAAATATGCAGTACGAATTGCTGCTGCGGGTTGCTTTAATTTTTCTGTAAATTTTGCTGCACGAAATTGTGCTGTCCAGCGTTCTTCTTCCCATCCACCTGCATTGGCGCGTACTTGATAGGCTTCGAGGGCAGGTTCGGGTAAATTGGCATCTTGATAACTTTGTGCGAGATAAAACTTATATCGCAGGTTATCAGGCTCATCGATGATGGCTTGCTTTAAAATTTCGATATCTTTGAGATAGGTGGTGGGATCACGCCCTCTGGCCCCATCATGCTGCACAAAAACATGAGGACCTTTTAAGAGCTGCCATTGGTGAGGTTCAGGCGAGTTTAAATATTCGTGTAAAACACCTTCCCATTTCCATGGAATTTGCGTTGATACAAGCGAATTTAATTGATAGCGAATATTGCCGTAAATATATTCAAAATAGTACGCTAAGCCAGTTAAAGTCCCCCATTCAAAATCAGGATCTACCATGAGGGTCTGGTCGGCATCGATAAACATCAGGTAGTCAGCATGAGGTAGGGACGGATCCTGTGCCAGTTGTAATGCTTCGGTACGATTGAAACCAAAATTCTGCCAAGGACGTTCAAACAGCTTGCCAGGCAAATCTTGCATAAAGTCTTGAATCAGTTGTTGTGTACCATCTGTTGATCCTGTATCAACAATGGCCCATGAGTGAATCCACGGTTTGACTGATTTTAGGCAACGTAAAATCACCGCGGTTTCATTTTTGACGATCATATTCAGGCGGATATGTGGCTGCATTGTTATTCTTATATTTCCTTTTGCTCTTTTCCTCATAGTAGATTTTCAGGTCAGCGAATTCAAGCCATTCTTCAGGCGAAAGCATATGTAGGATGAAACAACGTAGAGAAATAAAAGGGACTGTTGATGCAGTCAGTCGCATACAACAGTCACGAATGGATGGGTTTTAGAATGCAGTGATGAAAGCTTAGTTTTCGTTATCAGGTGCAGAACGACTGGCACGATAAGTGACCCCGACCGATGCGGTCATGATGCAAATCAGCGCTAAAGTTTGCCACAGGCTAATATGCTCTTTGAGCAGTAACATGCCTGCAATAGCCGCGAGAGCTGGGGATAAACTGGAGAGCGTCCCGTAGCTGAGTTTACTCAGGCGTTTGAGTGCCATAAGATCCAAAGCATAAGGAATGGCTGTGGCTAACAAGGCAATCATCAGGGCTTGTGGCCAATATTGAAATTGCAACATCGCTTCAGGATTGCGGACACTGTTGATGGGTAAGAGAACCAGTGTAGACAGTACGATGGCAATACTTAGGGCATGCATGCCGATGTTTTGCCGAGCCACGCGCTGACCAAAATAAATATAAAATGCCCAGCAAATCCCTGCGCCCAAAGCACAGGCCGCACCGATATAAGAGAAGTTGTGGGCTTGCGCATCCTGCCAAGGCACCATCAGGGCAATGCCTGTAATGGCAAGTCCGACCCAGAGATAATCACTTTTTTGTTTGATGGAAAGTAGCGCCAAGGTAAGCGGTCCTAAAAACTCTAATCCCACGGCAATGCCTTGTGGTAGTTTGCCCAAAGAGGCATAGAACAGGACGTTCATGACACAAACTGCGGCGCTGTAAAACAGCAAGTCACGCCATTTTAAATAAGGTAAGCGTTGAATGATTTTCCATGAACGGAACATCAACACCACCAAGATTGAGGCGAAACTGAGGCGTAAGGTCACCACGGTAAATGGATCTAACGCTTGCATCAGTTGCTTGGCAAAGGAGGCACTGACTTGATAGGCCAACATGGATAACACCATGAGAAAAACGGCACTCAATTGACTGTTTGGCATATCCGTAGTGGTCTCCATGTCAGGTGAAGGAAAATATAGGATGCTGCCCTAAACCTCCTGAGGCTTAGGACTGGAATGAATCAGACCGATTCACTCGTAGATTTTAAGGCTGCTTCATTGCGACGTCTGGCTTGCTGGGTGGTATAGGTACACCCGATTGATGCAGTAATAATGGTGCCGAGTGCCAGCCACTGTGTCCAAAGCAATTGCTCATTTAAAAACACAAAACCAGAAAGTGCCGCAATCGCGGGTTCCAGACTCATTAAGGTGCCAAAACTCAAGGCGGTCAGATTGCGTAAGGCAATCATTTCCAAGGTAAATGGTAAGGCACTGGCGAGAATGGCCAGGCCGACAAAATAGAATAAATTAGGGGGCTGGAAAACATTGCTGGTCATGCCTGAAAACAAGGCTATCGGCATTAAACACAACATGCCGACAAACATGCCCAAACACACGGTATGGTTGCCTGAAATTCCCGAAGGGCGTTGCCCCGCAATAATATAAACTGCCCAACAGGCACCCGCACCAATGGCAAAGGCAATGCCCGTTAGATCCAGTGATTGTGTGGCTTGGTCAAACGGAAACAGCAAGATTAAGCCTAAAATTGCCATGCAGACCCAGAGCAAGTCATATTTTTGCCGCGCATAGTACAAGGCGACACTGAGGGGACCAATAAACTCAAATGAAACCGCAATGCCCAAAGGCAGGCGTTCAATCGATAAATAAAACAGTCCATTCATGCCTGCCAGTGCAATGCCATAACTGAGAATGGATGACCAGCGTACGCTTTTAAAATTGATTTTCCAGATTTGAAAAATAATCGCCAGAATGAGCGCACCCAACAGCATACGCATGGCGGAAACCGTTAAGACAGGAAATTGCTGAAACAGAATTTTTGCCAATGAACCACTACTTTGCACACAGAGCATGGCAATGAACAACAGGAACACGGCTTGGAAATAGGAGGAGTTTTTTAAGTTCAGCATAATCTAGGGCATTATGTTTTATATCGGATGGTCAATTTGTGTATTTTTTTCAATCATAACATTGTGCCGTGGAAATAGCTCGTAGCGGATGAGCTAGATTCAGCAAGTTATGCAGACAGATAAAAAGTCAGCAGGTACGGGCAAGTTGTACTGAAACAAAACCGATCTATTCCCCATCGGCAATAGATCGGTTTAGCGCTGTGAATCGGTTTTTATTGACCCCCTTAAGCGGAGGAGGGGTCAATAAAAAACCACAGACACAAGTCTGTGGTTTTTCACATCGAATAACTTAGAACAATACGCGAACGCGGATTGTACCTTCAACGTGTTGTAAAGTATCCAGTGCTTCTTGAGATGCAGTTGCGTCAACATCCATCACCAAGTAGCCGACATCACCTTTGGTCATTAAAGACTGACCAGAGATGTTGATGCCGTGTTCAGCAAACAAGTTGTTGATTTTTGAAAGTACGCCAGGCACGTTTTTGTGAATATGCAATAAGCGGTGTTTACCTTCAGTCAACGGCAACGCAATTTCTGGGAAGTTCACTGCAGATAAAGTCATACCTTTGTCTGAGTAAGCCACAAATTTTTCAGCCACTTCTAAACCGATGTTCGCTTGCGCTTCCATGGTCGAACCACCCACGTGCGGGGTTAAGATCACGTTTGGTATGTTGCGGAGTGGAGAAACAAATTCTTCACCGTTCGCTTTAGGCTCTTTCGGGAATACGTCAACCGCAGCACCTGCAAGATGACCTGATTTAAGCGCATCAGCCAAATCTTCAATGACTACACATGTACCACGTGCCGCATTGATGAAGATTGAACCTTGTTTCATTTGCGCAAATTGATCTTTGGTCATGAAGTTGCGCGTAGAAGGAACGTCAGGTACGTGTAAAGACACCACGTCTGCATTGGCAAGAAGTTCACCCATGCTGCCGACTTGACGTGCATTACCTAAAGGTAATTTCGTTACTGTGTCGAAATAGATGACTTTCATACCCATGCTTTCAGCTAAAACTGAAAGTTGCGAACCGATTGAACCATAACCCACGATACCTAAAGTTTTACCGCGTGTTTCAAACGAACCTACAGCAGATTTGTTCCAGCCACCCGCATGTGTATCTGTCGATTTTTCAGGTACACGGCGAAGAAGAAGGATTGCTTCTGCTAATACCAGTTCAGCCACTGAACGAGTATTTGAGTATGGTGCGTTAAAGACTGGAATACCGCGAACCATCGCAGCATTTAAGTTCACTTGGTTGGTCCCGATACAGAAACAACCCACCGCGATGAGTTTGTTTGCCGCTTCAAAAACTTCTTCAGTCAATTGAGTACGGGAACGAATACCAATGAAATGCGCATCTTTGATCGCTTCTTTCAACGCTTCACCCTCAAGCGCAGTTTTACGATAGTCGATGTTGGTGTATCCAGCTGCATTTAAAGTGTCGACTGCGTTTTGGTGAACGCCTTCTAACAACAAGAAACGAATTTTATCTTTAGGCAGGGAAAGATGTTGGCTCATTACGGCTCCGCTACAAAGGCCAAATTTGGTCGCAGTATCATAGCATAGGACGTAGGGGGATATACATTTCCTTTATGACCCAGCGATCAGGTATTTTGGCGAAATATGCGTCACAACCTGTCGTGATTGGTCTAACTAAGCCTGTAATTTACAAGGTAACCTTGTTAAAACGCGATTTTCTGCGGGTTTTGGCTAAAAATGGCTTATAATAATGCTCCGTGAAAAAATACGGTGCAGATGGACTGTCCGTTACTTCACGTGCTGTCTAGTTATTGTTCCTTTGTTACGCAGTTTCAGCTGAATAATGCATTAGATTCGACACCACTTGTTTACTTCATTGCAAGGTCTGAAAACGATGAATGCTCCAGTCGCTTTAACCCCAGAGTTGTTGACCCAATTGACCGAAATTGTTGGCGAAAACCGTATTAAAACGGATACCGATAGCCTGCAAAATTGGGGTCGGGATTATACCAAACACTTTGATCCAAACCCATCTGTGATCGTTTTCCCTGCAACGACTGAACAAGTTCAAGCCATTGTTAAGCTTGCCAACCAATACAATGTTGCTGTGACGCCATCGGGTGGTCGTACGGGTTTATCTGCGGGTGCCGTGGCAGCCAATGGTGAAATCGTGGTGAGCATGGACAAAATGAACCAGATTCTAGAATTTTTCCCTGCCGACCGTATGGTGCGCGTACAAGCAGGTGTGGTCACTGAACAATTACAGAGTTATGCACTAGAACAAGGCATGTATTACCCTGTGGATTTTGCTTCTGCGGGTTCTTCACAAATTGGTGGCAACATTGGCACCAATGCGGGCGGTATTAAAGTCATTAAATACGGCATGACGCGTAACTGGGTGTTGGGCTTAACTGTGGTGACAGGCAAAGGCGACATCTTGCGTTTAAACAAAGGCATGATTAAAAATGCCACAGGTTATGCACTTCAGCATTTGTTTATTGGTGGTGAAGGTACTTTAGGTTTAGTCACTGAAGCGGAAATTAAATTAGAGCGTCAACCGCAAGACCTGCAAGTGATGGTTTTGGGTGTACCTGATTTTGAAGCAGTGATGCCTGTATTGCATGCCTTCCAAGCTAAAATTGACTTAACTGCATTTGAATTCTTTGGTGAATTGGCCATGCAGAAAGTGCTGGATCACGGTCTAGTGCAACGTCCATTTGAAACACAATGCCCATTCTACGTGTTACTTGAATTTGAAGCGCCGTTTGAGCCAATTATGGACAAGGCGATGGAAATTTTTGAGCACTGCATGGAGCAAGGTTGGGTATTAGATGGCGTATTGAGCCAAAGCCTTGAGCAAGTGGAAAGCTTATGGCGTTTACGTGAAGATATTTCTGAATCCATTGCACCATTTACCCCATACAAAAATGACATTTCAGTTTTAATTACGCATGTGCCTGCATTTATTCAAGAAATTGATGCAATTGTGGCAAGCAACTATCCAGACTTTGAAATTTGCTGGTTTGGTCATATTGGTGACGGTAACTTGCACTTAAATATTTTGAAACCTGCGGATTTAAGCAAAGATGAATTCTTTGCCAAATGTCAGGTGGTGAATAAATACGTGTTCGAAACTGTGAAAAAATATGACGGTTCAATCTCTGCCGAGCATGGCGTGGGCATGACCAAAAAGCCATATTTAGAATATTCACGTAGTGCCGAAGAAATTGAATACATGAAAGCCTTGAAAAAAGTCTTCGATCCAAACGGCATTATGAACCCGGGTAAATTATTCGATTTATAAATTTATTCCGAATGACGTACTGAACACCGTGATGGCAACATTGCGGTGTTTTTTATTGCAGTAATAAAAAAGATAAAAAACTCAACTCAGAAAAACAATCGCTACATTGTTGCCATAGAGTTATGTGCTTAAGCATTGCATCATTACGGGTAAGTAATGATATCTATGGGGAATTTGTCATGTTGCGTTTAGCCGCGGTTTCAGCCTTGTGTTTGGGTTTATTGGCAGGCTGTGCCACCACTCAGAATTTAGTCAATAAAGTCAGCAGTTCGGACACACCTTTGGCACAAGTATTAAAACAACGTCCTGATTTGGTCAAAGAATTATCTACCGTTGAAATTCGTCAATTTTTCAACAGTGTAGAATCACCAACGGCTGCACAAGTCAAAGTGACAGAAACTGGGTTAATGGATGATTCAGTGCGTTCAATTCGTACTATTTATAGTTTTAAGCATGTAGATAATGACTGGAAATTGGTTGAGACCGAAAAATCGTATCAATGTATGCGTGGTAAAAATACCAAGACTTTCCAGACAGCGGTGTGTTCTTGATATAGGAATGAGCTTGAAAGTTTGAGTATTTTACTGCATAAAAAGCGTATCAATTGATGCGCTTTTTTTATTTGAGACTTTATAAAAATGAATATTTTAATTGTGGGGAATGGTTTTGATTTGTCGCATTATTTGCCGACTAAGTATGATCATTTTATGGATGTGATGGGAGCGATAGAAAAAAAAGATTTAGGAAAACCTATTCAGAATGTTCTTAGTAACCCTGTTAATACTCTATCTGATTTGATTTTAAAGGGACTGGAAATCAAACATGCCACAGATGAAAAAACATACAAGATGAATTTTAACAGTCTGTTTCTGAATTGTAGAGATAAGAAATTTATTGATAAAACGAAAGATATCTATGACATTTCATCTGTGGAGCTATCAATAGAAATAATTGTAAAATTTCAATATGAATTGAAAAATAATTGTTGGTATCAATACTTCAAAGATCATGTAAAAGAAGGGCTTTGTTGCACAAACCTATCTGTAAAGGCTTTTTT
>NZ_JBSYVT010000034.1:0-32441 GCF_054112845.1 Acinetobacter sp. NigerLNRRAM0016 | reverse complement strand
TTAACTGCGGTAAAAATGCTTTCAATAAGGAATCAATTTATTATTAAGCAGCACCTCTCCCATAATCTTTAAACGCAAACAGAGAATGCAAATTTTCATGCATCAACTGTATTGGTAAGATTTAATAAGATATATCTTAATATATCTTTCATGTTTTTTCATCTCTGAATTTGCCTAGATAAATGATTCTCCCTTTTGCTCTAAATCTTCTTCTAAAAAAATATCAATAAATCAGCAGCTAATTTTTTATCAGACCATCAAAATAATTTTGCTAGTAGCACATCTTTAGATAATTTTTTCAGCTGAGTGAACCCAAGTCCATTCACACGCACTTTGGACTCCATATACCTCTGATTGTTTTAGATCTAGCAACCCCTTAAATGCAATGCAGTTCAAATTGCAGTAAAATCCGACTATAATTGCTGCTTAAACCTTATCTTGCAGTTATTTCGGACATTATGAGCAAACATGATTCATCGCTTTCTAAAGATCAGTACAACTTACTGAAAGCCTTTAAAAAGCAAATCAATCATCCCCAATCAACTTCGGTTGCACAGCAGGCTGAATCTCAAAAGCAGACTGCAGCAGCTGAACCCGATGATGCCGAACTCTTTCTAAAATCCATGCAAGGCGTGCAAAAAATGGATGCAGGCAATGCTGCGCCTATTGCTAAAACTCCGAAAAAGAAATTGGATGCGCAAGTGCTGGCAAAGCGTGCAGCAGCGGTAGGTCCAACTGAGTCTGAAATGACCGAACTTTCAGACACGCAAGCCATGCTCAACCCTGTGGCAAGTCAAGCCAATTTGAGTTATCGCATAGCAACCTTGCAACATAAGGTTTTTGAAGATTTAAAAGCAGGGAAATTACGCTGGTTTGAAGCCGTGGATTTACATGGCTGTACCATCGAACAAGCGCGTGCAGCAGTCCTGCAAATTATTCAAATGGCAAAAGATGAAAATCAGAATGTCATTAAAATTGTGCATGGCAAAGGACCAGAAGCGATTTTAAAAACCTATGTGAATGGCTGGTTACGTCAACATCGTGACGTACTTGCCTTCGTCAGTGCACCTGATAATCAGGGTGGCACGGGTGCAGTTTTAGTTCTCCTAAAACGCTCAGAGAAAAATCCGAAGTACAATCAGTAATCGGATTTTGATATTAAACACGGCATTGTTACGGTTTTCTGGTACAATGCCGTCCTTGTTCAATATAAGAGTAAGTGAAAACGTCTTATGTCTATGCAGCAATCCTACGCAAATATTTTAACTGCCGTTGGTGAAGACCTAAATCGTCCAGGTTTGGTTGATACACCTGTGCGTGCTGCTAAAGCGTTTTCGTATTTAACGTCTGGTTATAGTAAGACGCTAGAAGAAGTCACCAATAAAGCGGTGTTCCCTTCGGACAACCGTGAAATGGTCTTGGTGAAAAATATTGAATTTTATTCGCTTTGCGAACACCATCTCCTTCCATTCTATGGTCGTGTACATATTGCCTATTTACCTGAAGGTCATGTGCTTGGCTTATCGAAATTCGCCCGTATTACTGAAATGTTCGCACGTCGTTTGCAAATTCAAGAAAACTTGACTCAGCAAATTGCCGAAGCGGTTGCCGAAGTTACGCAAGCCCGTGGTGTTGCCGTGGTGATTGATTCTGCGCATATGTGCATGATGATGCGTGGTGTCGGTAAACAAGAATCGACGACGCGTACTGTTTCCTTTGTCGGTGAGTTCAAAACTGATAAAGAATCACGTCGTGAATTCCTCAGTGCTGTGCCAGAAAGTTATTAATTCACTCAAAAGAATTGCAAAAATAAACCCCGAATCTTTCGGGGTTTATTTTTATGTTATAGCGAACGCTGATTCACACGTTTCGACAACTGCTCTGCGGTTTCAACACGTTCTGAATAACGATCAGTCAGATAGGCGGATTGTCCACGGGTCATTAACGTAAATTTATACAACTCTTCCATCACGTCCACAATGCGCGTGTAGAAAGAGGAAGCTTTCATGGAACCATCTTCTTCAAATTCCAAGAATGCTTTGGGAATAGAAGACTGGTTTGGGATGGTGATCATACGCATCCAACGTCCTAGAATACGCATTTGATTAACCGCATTAAACGATTGCGAACCACCACATACTTGCATCAAAGCCAGTGTTTTACCTTGTGTAGCACGAATCGCTCCTGCGGCCAGCGGAATCCAGTCAATCTGCGCTTTAAAAATCGAACTCATAGAGCCATGACGCTCTGGTGAACACCAAACCATGCCTTCTGACCAAGCCAACAGCTCATGCAATTCTTTGACTTTTACATGCTCCAGATCCGCATCTTCTGGCAAGGGTAAACCTTTAGGATGGAAAATTCTGACTTCAGCACCGAAGTATTCCAGAATTCGACCTGCTTCTTGCACTGCCAAACGGCTATACGAACGCTCACGGTTTGAACCATACAACAGCAAAATGCGTGGTGGATGCTCAATGGTTTTTGCTTGTACCTGTTCTAGGGTTGGCTTTGGTAATAACGCTAAATCAATATTGGCTAAACTCATCCCAAAACCTCTGTTTTAAAATATTTTTTTCGCAACCACAACGACACACTGACTAATGCAATCAGCACAGGCACTTCCACCAAAGGACCAATCACTGTGGTAAATGCCACAGGAGATGCCAATCCAAAGGTTGCAATCGCAACAGCCAATGCCAATTCAAAGTTATTGCCTGCAGCCGTAAAGGAAATTGCAGTGGTACGTGCGTAGTTGTTGCCCATCCATTTGCTCATAAAGAAACTGATAAAGAACATCACTATGAAATAAATGGTCAATGGAATCGCGATCCGCAATACATCCATCGGTAAGCTGACCACTTCACCACCCTTGAGGCTGAACATTGCCACAATCGTGAACAGTAAAGCCATTAAACTGAGTGGTCCAATTTTTGGCAGGAAATGGCTTTGATACCAGACCAATCCTTTTTGTTTGACTAAAATCAGACGGGTTAAAAAACCCAATAAAAATGGAATGCCCAAATAGATCAATACTGCTTGAGTAATCATCCAAAAACTGACCTGAATGACTTGTGCCTCAACACCAAAATACGGTGGCAAGAAACTCAAGAACAACCATGCATAACTGCTGAAGAATAAAATCTGGAAAATACTATTGAATGCGACTAAAGCTGCAACATATTGATTATCTCCACAGGCCAGATCATTCCAGACCAAAACCATGGCAATACAACGTGCCAGACCAATTAAGATCAGTCCAGTCATGTATTCAGGATAAGACTGTAGAAACACGATCGCCAAGACAAACATCAAGCATGGTGCAATCAACCAGTTTTGTACCAGTGACAGTGTCAAGGTGCGTTTATCTTTAAACACCTCAGGCAAGGCAGCATAGTCCACCTTCGCCAACGGTGGATACATCATGACAATCAAGCCAATCGCAATCGGAATATTGACTGAACCCACATGCATTTGATCTAAAGCAACTGACGCTTGAGGAAAAAATACCCCGATTGCTACCCCAAGTGCCATGGCAATAAAAATCCACAAGGTCAAATTGCGGTCTAAAAAAGAAAGTCTGGACGTCGACATGTGTATTCTCAATCTGGGAGATTTTAATGATGGTGTTATTAAATTCGAGCTGATAAGACTCGAATGGCTTAAACCCTTTTAGACTGTTCTCAGAAAGATAGGCGATCAGATCGCCAAATCTTGACCAATAATCAAAGTCTAAATCATTAATTTGAGATGCTTATTCACAATGAACACTGACGGTCGAATTCAAATAAGAATCCTGAGGATTGGCTTCTGCTGTCTTGGCGATAATGGATAACACGTCATTTGCCCATTCTGGTAAGTCTGGATTCACTCGGTAATACACCCACTGCCCTTGACGCTGATCCAATAAAACCGACAAATTTCTTAATAAAGCCAAATGCCGTGAAATTTTTGGCTGACTCAGTTGTAATAGTTCAGTCAACTCACACACACAGACATTTTCTCTTGCCATTACCCACTTCATAATATCCAAGCGAGTTGGGTCAGAGAGACATTTAAAGAAATCAGTTTGATCCATTTTGCAGCCCAAAATTAATGATTGCAAATATACGGATATCCATATATAAATGCAACAGAGTTTATTTTAACGAAAAAAAGATGTCGAAATGATTAAGATCTATCATAATCCTGCTTGTGGTACGTCCAGAAATACCCTTGGTCTGATAAAAAATACAGGCCAAGAACCAGAAATTATCGAATATCTTAAAACCCCGCCTACTAAACAGGAATTGATCGATTTAATCAAGCGTTCAGGCCTCTCAGTTCGTGAAGTTTTACGAAAAAATGTAGCGCCTTATGAAGAGTTACAGCTCGAACAGTCTGCCCATACTGATGAGCAACTCATTGATTTTATGCTGCAATATCCAATTTTAATCAATCGTCCTTTCGTCGTAACAGAGCTTGGCGTAAAATTATGCCGTCCTTCAGAAGTTGTTTTAGATCTTCTGTCTGCCCCACAACGTGGTAGTTTTAGCAAAGAAGATGGTGAATTACTCATCGATGAACAAGGTCAACTGATCAAAAAATAAAATAGACTGTAAAAAAGAAGGCACTTAAAAAGTGCCTTCTTTTATTTTCTTATTTAGAAAAACCGCACATAACCAAAACTCAGTTTATTCCAGTCCTGATGATCTTGCACTTGGTATTCCCAACCCACTCTTAATGCATTTTGCGCATTCAAGGCATATTGCACTTGTGAGTTCAATCGAACTTGCCATTGATGTGAATCTTCCCAGTAAGGTAATTCAGCTTGCACAATCGAGTTGATCCGATCGGTCCAAATATTCTGACACCCCACGGTTGGTCCCATCCCCAGACGCCAGCCTTTATCTAAAGATTTTCCGCCTTGCAGATAAGTTTGCATTTGGGCATAGCATAAATTCTCTCGTTTGGCATCGGCATAGCTATAGCCCATTTGGGTTTTTAAACTCACCACACCGTGTTGATCCTGCTCGCTAAACTTGCCTGATGAAGTCAATGCTTCTTGCTGCCAGCCAAAATTAAATCCCCACGTGAGCGGTGTTTTAAATGCCGTAATCGGGTTATAAGAATTCACGGTGAGAAAGTCAAAATGCTCCAGTTTCAACTCATCCCGACGGTATTGAATCGAGCCATCCCAAAATAAGAGTTGCGTGCCCACACGATAACCACCTTGCGGATCAATTAAATCGTGATAAGCCTGTCGATGTCCCAGTTCAATAAATTCATCACCCTGCACAGTACCCGCTTTGAACGAGAAATAACGTGCATCATGTGATTGCGTCGGATCAATGCGTGGTCGCTCAGGTGCTTGGCGCTGTTTATCTAGATCAATCTCACTACGTAAGGTTAATAATTCACGTAAGTTAGGTTGGGCAAAAGCCACATCAACTTTTTGCGCCACGAATTGGAGATACAAATCGTCATAGGCCATTTCTAAAATTTTGGCACGATCCACTGCTGAATAAGGTGTCAGAATATCCACGCGTTGCTTTTGCTCTGCAAAGGCCACCTGATGTGCTGTTTGTGCAAGGCGCTGTCCATGCTGTCGGGCTTGCGCCAATAATTGCGTTTCCAATGCTGGACGATAAACCGTTTCACTGACTATGCCTTGTTGATCTATGGCTTTAATGGTCTGCATCGGAATTGCAGCCACTTTAAACTGCTGTTTAAGGTTGAGTTCTGGTCGAACCAAATCAATCAAGCCCAATAAACGGTAAGCACAATTATCACTGACGAAATAATACGGGAAACTCACATGCTGCATTTCCCAAATATGTTGCACCAAAAACCGAGTTTCTTCAGGGCTTAAATTGAGTTCATACTCCCATAAATCACGGCTTTCCAAATCCCCGTATTCTTTTACCTTGCGGTAATAAGGCATTAAGGAATATTCACCTGGATACTGTCCCGTTAAGCCTTTCCAAGCAAAAGACCAGCCATCTGAACCCACCACAGTCGCTGCATAATTTACAGCATAAGATACAAGATTTAACTGCTTTTGGTCTTTGGGATCGAGGCGCAGTAAAGTATGTCCAAACATCGAACTCGGATTACCCATAAAGTCCGTTGCATAAATTAAAGTCGCTTTATAAGGTTTAATTTCACCAAGCCATTTGTCTAATTCAGGACATTCAACTTTTGGTAAATCTGTCGCTGGAATATTCAGTTGCTTGATTAACCATTGACTGCGTGCTGGAAATTTACAACGTACAGATTGATTCGGCGCTGCGGATAAGAACAATGCTTCGATATTGGCATTTAATTCATTTTGTAAATGTCCGCCTCTTTCTGGGCTAAGAAAGTAACCTGCATAGTGAACTTCACTTTGCCCTTTGGCATTGGCATACATTAATCTTTGCCAAGTTGTCTCTTGCGCCAGATGTTTCTGGGTCGCCATTTCAACATAGTGGATAGATGATGTCGGTTCAACGGCATACGCCAGACTAGAACCGAATAAAGCCGTAAATAAAGCAATCTTTTTCATTCAAATTTAATTTTTTTAGATATAAAAAACCCTGTCTTGTTGACAGGGTTTTATAAGAATCAATTAGACGTAAGCTTTGAGAACTTCATCTTTAGCCATGACAGACTGTAACGATGTCAAAACTTTGTAGGAATCTTTATTCTCTGTAGAGTAAATTTCAGCAAAGTTTTGCTTAGATACTGCGAAGAAACGAGCTTTATCTTCTGCTTTAATATTGAGTAATTCAGCCAAGACATTCAAACTTTCACCCTGACCAACCGCCATATCACGTGCCAGTGCTTCTGCATTTTCATTAGTAAAAGTGACAGCTTGTGCAGTGACTGTGCCCGAACCACTACAACCGAGAGTACCAAAAGTGATACCAAATAATTGGTTAAGGAAGATAGTATTTGTTGTAGCGGCAAGTAATTTCGGCACTTTACCTGATTGACCCGCCCAAATCTCAGAACCAATACCACAACCTGCATCGCTATCTGCAAATGCTGCTGTAGAACCTATTGCTAATACTGCTGCTAACGCTACTTTTTTTAACATCGCACTTCTCCAGAATTATTCTCTGAGTGTTCTAATTATTTACATGTAATGATGGATTACACAAACTTAGATTATCCGTATATCTCTAATAACGCAAAACAATTTATACCAAAGTTATAAAATTCATTTTAACCATCTGAAATCAATCATTATTTAGCTTCCAGTAGCCTTGTAAATCCCGTGTTCCAAGTATTTTCAACACCAGAACTAAACTGAGCAATAACAACAAGTACCATGAACCGAGCTTGCCCCATCCGACCATGTGCCAAGCATCTACCTGACTGGGATACAGCCAGATTTTATAAAAGGTACTGACATTCTCAGCAATCCAGATAATAAAAGCCAATAGCCATAAAATCGGCAACATTGGCAGTTGTATGCTGTGATGCTGCAACTCAAAACGAATGTTGGTTTTCCAGAACATCTGCACACTCCAGCCAAACAATACATAGCGAATATCTGGAATAAAGAACTTGCTCATGAAGTTAATATAAGACAATACCGCCAAGATCAGCATGTGGCTAAATTTGGGTAGAGCCTCAAATGCCACATTATACAGGCGTAAGGAACGTGCAAAAAAACTGCCTACAGCAGAGTACATAAAGCCAGCAAATAAAGGTACGGTCCACAATTTAAAGATTGCTGGTTGAGGATATTGCCAAGACGCAATTGCAGGATGAGTCAGGAAAATTTCCATCCCCATCGCCAGAATATGGAACAGTGCAATGACTCTGGCTTCAGCCCATGACTCTAATTTTAAATATAACAAACAAC
This sequence comes from Acinetobacter sp. NigerLNRRAM0016, assembly GCF_054112845.1. NCBI lineage: Bacteria > Pseudomonadati > Pseudomonadota > Gammaproteobacteria > Moraxellales > Moraxellaceae > Acinetobacter > Acinetobacter sp. NigerLNRRAM0016. The sequence goes on along the minus strand of NZ_JBSYVT010000034.1, from coordinate 24,607 downwards.
ATTGAATAATCAGCGCATAAAACAATAAATAGTCATAGCGATAAAAACCGTAATGCTGTTCATAGCCTAAAGGGGCTGTCACTACAAAAGCGATGAGCAATAAAATTCCAAATAAGGCAGCCGAAGCTGCCTTAGAGGAAAATTCAAAACAAGATTGAGCGATGCGTAACACGATACAACTCAGCCTTGTTATAGATACTTAGCGCTATATTCATGTACCGTGTCAATAAACACTTTTGGCTGATCTGGGTTCACCCATTGGGTAATGCCATGTCCCAAATTCGCAACATAACCTGTTTTCTCACCATTGGCATACGCTTCATCCAACATCGCTTGGGTCGCTTTTTGAATGGTTTTTGATGAGCCATATAAAGTTGCAGGGTCTAAGTTACCTTGCAAGGCTGCACGTCCATTCACAACACGTCGAGCAGTTGAAAGTGGTGTGGTCCAGTCTAAACCAAACGCATCCGCACCCGTAGCAACCATCGGCTCTAACCACTGACCGCCACCTTTGGTAAATAAAATGACGGGAATTTTACGACCATCTTTTTCACGTTTTAATCCACACACAATTTTGTGCATGTAGTTTAAAGAAAACTCGATATATTCACGATGCGCCAATGCACCGCCCCAGCTATCAAAAATCTGAACAGCCTGTGCACCCGCATCAATTTGTGCATTTAAATAATCAATTACAGCAATCGCGAGACGATCAAGCAAGGCATGTAACACTTCAGGCTGCGCATACATCATCTGTTTGGTGAAACGGAAATCTTTGCTCGAACCACCTTCAACCATATAAGTAGCTAAGGTCCAAGGACTGCCCGAAAAGCCAATTAATGGCACTTGCCCGCCTAAAGCGGAACGAATTGTCGAAACGGCATTCATGACATAATCTAAATCGGATTTTGCATTGAATGCTGGCAAATTCATGACATCTTGTTCAGTACGTATAGTTTTGTGAAATTTTGGACCTTCGCCCGCTTCAAAATAAAGCCCCAAACCCAAAGCATCTGGAACAGTCAAAATATCTGAAAATAGAATTGCTGCATCCAAGTCATAACGACGTAATGGTTGCAAAGTAACTTCGCAGGCAAATTCAGTATTTTTACATAAAGAAAGGAAGTCGCCCGCTTTGGCACGTGTTTCACGATACTCAGGTAAATAGCGCCCTGCCTGACGCATCATCCAAACAGGTGTAATATCAACAGGCTCACGCAATAAGGCACGCAGAAAACGATCATTTTTTAAGGTCGCCATTGACTTTCCTAACTTAATTTAATCTTTGCAGCATCATAACAAAAAGGACTAAATTTTAATAACTTCTCGCACGATTAAAATGCAATGTTCTGCACTTAAAAGCGTACATTTACACAAAACAAATACTGCATCTCCCCGATTTTTCTGCAATACTTGCGTCGTTTGTCACTTAGTAAATCAATAATTCTTAAGGTTGAATTACATGTTCGTTCGCACAATACTCGCAATGAGTTTAAGTTGCATTTTTGCTGGCACAGCTTTCGCCACAGCTACTACTGCTGAACAACCATTAAATCCCAAAGTCGTTGCCAATACTGCCGTAGAAGATCCAATTAATCCTCTTGCGATAGGCTCTGCTTCTTCAGCTCAAGATGTCAATGCTGATGCGCAAATTACGCCTCAAGAACAACAGGATTTAAACAAAGCTTCTCAAACCCTGCAAAATCTTCAACAAACTGAAGACAACACAGCAGATATTGGTGCAGCCCCTGCAAGTGCGCCTGTTGCAACCAGCTCAACAACTGCAAGTTCTACAACCACGACTGCAACGTCGCCAGCGGCTAAAGCATCTTGGACACTTGATGGCTTAAACAATGCAGCTTGGTATGACAATATTGGCAAAGGTCAATTTCCTGTCTATGCACGTACTCAGGTCATGTTGAACAATGCACATGCTTCACCGGGTGCAATTGACGGTACCAGTGGTAAAAATACCTTAAAAGCATTGGCGACATTCCAGCAAATGAATGGTTTAAAACCAACTGGAACATTAACCCAAGAAACTTGGGATGCCTTGATTGCTAAACAAGGTAATCGTCCTGCATTTGTAGAATACACCATTACCGATGCTGACCTTCAAGGTCCATATGCTCCTTCAATTCCGCACGACTATGCATTACAAGCCAAAATGAAAGGTTTGTACTACACCCGTGTCACGGAAATGTTGGGTGAAAAATTCCATATGGATGAAGATTTCTTAAAGAAACTCAATCCAAAAGCAACCTTTAAAAAAGCGGGCGAAAAAATCATTGTGACCAATATTCGCAATGAACTACCTGAAGACATTCATTTGATCGTAGCGCATAAAGGTGCAAAACAACTGTACCTCTTTAATAGCCGCAATCAAATGATCGCATCTTTCCCTGCGACGATTGGCAGCTCTGACACCCCATCACCAACGGGAACTTATAAAGTGACGGGTGTAGCACCAAATCCTTGGTACAGCTATTCACCAAGCAACTTCGTTCAAGGCAAAAACTTAAAACCGCTGTCTTTACCACCAGGTCCGAATGGTCCAGTGGGTAACATCTGGATTGGTTTAAGCAAAAAATCTTTTGGTATTCACGGTACACCAAACCCGTCTGCGATTTCTAAAACTGCATCACACGGTTGTATCCGCTTGACCAACTGGGATGCCAATGATTTAGGTAAAAAAGTACGTTCTGGCGTAACAGTTAAATTCCTTGAGTGATTTTATTTATCCTCAAATCAAAAAGCCTGCTTCTGCAGGCTTTTTTATGCCAACAATTTTATTCAGCCTTTTGTTGCAAATATAGAATGATTTGTCGCCTTAATAATATTTAACCCTTAACAATGAAACACTATGATGAACTCAAGCATAAATTTAAACGGGATAACGGTCATGCAAAGTTATTTACATCGTAGTAAAGATCGCGGTCATGTCAAAGCGGGATGGCTAGAATCCAAACACAGTTTTTCATTCGGGAGTTGGTACGACCCTAAATACATGGGTGTAAGTGTATTACGTGTCATTAACGATGACTGGATTGCAGCCCACAATGGTTTTGGTACTCATCCGCACGACAATATGGAAATTTTGACCTGCGTACTAGCAGGCACAATTTCCCATAAAGACAGTATGGGCAATGAGCGTCATATTTCTGCAGGTGAATGGCAGTTGATGAGTGCAGGTACAGGCGTACAACATAGTGAAATCAATCAGGGAGATACCCCTGTACACATGTTGCAAATCTGGATCCACCCAAATGAACGCAATGCTGAACCTAACTACCAGCAAATCCAGTGTGATCCGAAGTCACAACCAAATCAATGGCATGTGATTGCAGGTCCAGAGGAGCATGCCGCCATGCACATTCGACAGCAAGCAGAAGTTAAAACTGCCTTCCTACAAATGTCTCATACCTTAGTGGTAAAAACGGCGCAGAAATTGAATTACATTCATGTGATTTCAGGTGAAATCGAAATCTTAGGTCAAAAATTACATGCAGGCGATGCCCTTGCATTTGCAGAAGAAGCTGAGCTTAAAGCCTTGAATGACAGTCAATTTATCTGGTTTGATTTACCCATTTAATTCGCCTCTATCCCGTGTTTCGACGCGGGATAGATTTCCACATGATGTCTAAATCCAACAACTGCTTTTTATTAAATTAGACATTATTGATCTTATCCAAAGATTCGCACCGATTCACAAAATAACTAAACTTTAGAACTCTAAGCTTCAGAGTCTCCATTTTGGACATCGAGAACATAAAATCCCGAATTATCTCCCATCATCTGGCTGGACATATCCATCAACACAATTCATTACTGGTATTACAAGAACCCTTCATGGAAGACGGAAGCGCTTTTAATGTATTTGCTCAACATGAATTAAGTGGCAATCAAATTGGGCTACAATTTGCAATCCGCGTCAATACTGACTCGCTAAGCCTACTTGTTGGAATGACCCACAGTAATCCTAACCGAGAATATGAAATTGCAATACAAAATCTGAAAGGTGAACAACGTGCCTTTAATCTAGTGTATAGCTTTTATAATTATGCCAAAGGATTCTATCTGCTGGAGTTTCCGCTACATTCACCTTCCACTAAACTTGAAGAACACCTACACGATGAACTAAACAGAATAGAACCATTGGCATTTATTCAAACTGCAATCAAAATCACGCCTATGGGGAAACCAGTGAAATGGATTGAACAGTTTATTTATAAACAGCTCTTGTCGATGAAAGTCAGAATCCTACAAGCCATTCAGGCATAAAAAAACCTCACCATAGTGAGGTTTTTTTATCTTTGAAAATTAATAACCCCAAGCTTGTGGATCTAATGGTAAATCTACAGCAACTGAAAGCCCTGTATCATTCCCATGTACATCAGAATCGCTTACCCAACCATTGAGTTTCAAAGGAATATCTGGACGAAGATAATATGACCAAGTTAAGTCGAGTGCTTTTACTTCATCCTTCTCTGGAAATGCTTGATTAATATCTAAATTCGATTGATTCACTTTAGCCAATAACATGCGTCCTGAAACTCTATTTTTAGCATCAAAACGAAGATTACCACCGACAGAATACATTTCTCCATCCCCGCCCATCGCGTGGCCTAATGGGAAACCATGCTGGTAATAACCATCTTTATACACGTAATGATTATAAGAAATACCTTTTACATCGCCATTGGTACGGGTATCTGCCCATTCTGTATACAGTTGAAATGGCATATTCTTATAATTTGAAGAATAATCGACACCTGCCAAATACATTTTTTTCGAAGGTAATAATCCCGCTTCATCTTCCCCAATATATTGGCCATATAGGCTTATTGGGGTATTCAACCACTGGTTCAAATTCAAACGTGCATCGAATCCAGCCAATTGATTGGACTTATCATCATCAGCATTGTAGAAATTATCATTGCCTTTAATGGCATTCCAGAAAGAATCCCAGCTTTCTGAGCGTCCTTCACCACCCCACTGAATCACACGCGATGCACCCAATTCCAAATAAGGTAAAGGTTGTGTTGTTACACGCAAGCCAATCAGTTTTGCATCTGGAACCGCATCATAATCATCAAGTTGTCCAGCAAAGGCTTGATATTGCCATGGTCCAATCCAAGACAACCATTTACTTTCAAAGGCACTTTGATCTGCTCGCTGCATGGTTAAGCCATATACGGGACGACTTGCATCACCACGAATGAGGCTACCATCATGACCAGGTCCCCAATAGGTTGGCATTTGACCTGCAATCAACCATTGATTCCAAAGTTTGCCTGCTAGGTATGATCCCTCGACATTGATATCACGATCCTGCCCGTTATCAATTAACGGATCTTGTTCTACATTTATCTTTAATTTGGCATCCCAGTTTACACCACCCGCATTGAGCTCTAAGGCACCAACATACTGTGCTTTATTACTTTCAGCATAGGCTTGTGGAAACTGCTTTTCATCCGTTGCAGCATATAAACTCACTTTAGCCATATGATTGTCTGCTTTCAAGCTGGCCAGAACTGAATCCACCACCTTTTGCTGTGCAGGTTGGCTAATACGAGCCTGAGATAAAGCACGTTGAATCTCATCGCCACTCATTGGCCATGTAGAGGTACTAATTTGAATAACACCCTGTTGATTTAACCAGTTCAAATCTGAACGTAAATCTTCATTATTCACGACAATCCCTTGCGCAAAACCCGATGACGCCGACAACATAAACAACGCCGAAACTAAAGATTTTTTTAAATACATTATCGTGACTTTCTCGTTACTTAATTCTGCCGACTACCATATTTTCTTTGATACAAGATTGCAACATGAGTAATGATTTTTGTTGTAAATTGCAAAGAAAAACCCGCATAAAGCGGGTTTTTTTGAAATCGTATTTCGACTTAGTCTTTACGACGCATGTGTGGGAATAAAATTACATCACGGATACTTGGCGCATCAGCAAACAGCATCACCAAACGGTCAATACCAATCCCTTCACCCGCAGTTGGAGGTAAACCATATTCTAAAGCTTCAACAAACTCGGCATCATAATGCATGGCTTCATCATCACCCGCATCTTTCTCTGCAACTTGTGCTTGGAAGCGTTCTGCTTGGTCAATCGGGTCATTCAACTCCGAGAAGCCATTTGCCAATTCACGACCACCAATGAAGAACTCGAAACGATCTGTAATATGTGGATTATGATCATTACGACGCGCTAAAGGTGAAGTTTCAGCAGGATATTCGGTAATGAACGTCGGTTGACGTAATTTCGTCTCAACCGTTTCTTCAAACACGATAGTTTGCAATTTACCTAAGCCGAAACCTGGTTTGACTTCTTCTTTCAGCACTTCTTTGGTGAACTTCGCCAAGAACTCACGATCATTGACATTTTCAGGCGTAAACTCAGGGTTGTTTTCCAAAATCGCATCAAACATTGAAATTTTCTTGAACGGACCTTTAAAGCTGAACACTTCACCTTGGTAAGGTACATCTGTGGTACCCAAAATATCCAAAGCCAATTTTTCCAACATATTTTCAGTCAAAGCCATCAAGTCTTTGTAATCTGCATAGGCTTGGTAGAATTCAATCATGGTGAATTCTGGGTTATGACGTGTTGAAACCCCTTCATTACGGAAGTTACGGTTAATTTCAAACACACGTTCAAAACCACCTACCACTAAACGCTTCAAATAAAGTTCTGGCGCAATACGCAAGAACAATGGCATATCTAAAGCATTATGATGTGTTTCAAATGGTCGCGCTGAAGCACCACCAGGAATCACATGCATCATTGGCGTTTCAACTTCCATGAAACGTTCATTGTTTAAAAATGCACGAATACCCGCAACCACTTTGGCACGAATCTCAAAAGTTTTACGTGTTTCTTCATTCACAATCAAATCAAGATAACGCTTACGGTATTTCACTTCCGTATCATTTAGACCATGGAATTTATCTGGCAATGGACGTAAAGATTTGGTCAATAATTCAAAATGTTGAATATGCACATATAAGTCACCCTTACCAGAACGACCAATGTAACCTTCAACGGCAATAATATCGCCAAGGTCTAAACCTTTAATCGTCGCCAAAGTAGCTTCGTCTAATTCTTTACGTGCAACATAAAGCTGAATACGACCTGTCATATCTTGAATCACAATGAATGATCCACGGTTTAACATGACACGACCTGCAACCTTTACATAAACATGTTCAGCCGCTTCAATCTGTTCTTTCGATTGATCTTGGAATTGTTCTTGTAAATCTTGCGCATAATGTTCGCGCTTGAATGCATTCGGCCACGGGCTAACACCCGTTTGTTTGGCTTGTTCTTCAATTTGCTTCAATTTGGCATGACGCTGTGCAATTAAATCGTTTTCGGAAATAGGTTGTTCTGAAGTCGATTGAGCGTTGTTTTGCGTCATCTCTGCCTCGAAAAATTTACTAAAAAATGAAGTGCACTAGCATAGCAGATTCCTTCATAAATTCGTATGATTTCTCACAAACAAATATATGCCCCACAATTTTGCTTTTATACAGGCGATCACTGAGCGCTATTGTTCTGCCAATTCTTTCACTCGTTTTAATCCATGCTCAAAGGCTTGCTCCATCATATCTTGATAAGCCTCAGTCGTTTCCAGCTCTACTGTCAGCACGGTTTTTCCATCCACTTCTTCCAATGTATATTGTTCTAATGCCCCCTGCCATTCGAGTACTTCTGGACTACTGACATCTTCCACTCCACCTTGCAACAATCCTTGATATTGAAAAATCACCGAATGATTCGGGATATACACCAGAATCGAGGTAATCAGTCCATCGCCACTATGATCTAAAAATAAAGCTCTGCCGCCTACCGTCCAATCGGACTCAATTTTCGATCCCTCTGCAAAATAAATTGTCCATTCTGTATAAGTGTCTGGTGACCAAAGAATATTCCATATTTTTTCAGGACTTGCATCAATAGTGATGTGATAACGTAGATGCTCTACCATTTTATTATTCTCCTTATAAATTCCTTCTTCCAAACTACTGAATATTTTGCAGTCGCAGTAAAATAAATCGTTAGAAATTATTTAAAAAAATTCATTCTCAATTCATCCATTTCCATACATGTTGTTGTTTTATTTATTGTTCAGTAAAACCATCCTTTTTACCGCTCAAAAAAATCTTAGACCAAATGCTAAGATCAAAGCCGCCTGAAGATTCGTACAATTATAAAAGTTTGAAATAGTTGAAAGTGAACGTTTTTAATTCGTTCTATCTTTGTGAAAAGAGACCGTATGAACGCGATAACAATGAATATAGATCAATCAAAAATTCTTTTTTTGCATGGCTTAGACTCATCTAAAGAATCAACCAAGTTCCATGCCATCGATTCTGCTAAAAAATACTGTATTGATGTGGATTATAGAAATTTAAACTATGCAACTGTTGCCGAGTTTTATGAAAATGCATTATCTACCATTAAACCTGACTTACTGATAGGTCATAGTTTAGGTGGCTATTGGGCACTCAAAATGTCTTTGCAACACCGTATTCCCTGCATCATCGCCAATCCGAGTTTAATGCCTGATTTTAGAGCAGATTATCCAGCAATCACTGAACAAGATTTAGAACACGATATTCCGCAAATTGCATATATTGAACTGGGTGATGAAGTATTGGACATGTACGCCACCACCGCTTTTTTAGAACCGTATATGCAAGTCGATGCTGTTGAAGGTGGACACCATCGACTGGCAGCACCTGAACATCTCAATCAACTGATTCATTATATGGAACAGACCTTTATTTTTTAATGAACATAAAAAAAGCCAATCCGTTCTCACCGATTGGCTTTTTAAAAATATCACTGCGTTAAGCGACAGCAGCTTCTACAGGCTTCGAGCTTTCTTCTAGCACTGTCCATACCTTAAAGCCTAAATCTTTATGTAATGTCGGAAGATCTAAAAAGATGCTCGCGCCCAATACCTGGTGATGACATTTATCCATCAATTGCTTCACAGCTTTCAGCGTTCCACCTGTCGCCAGCACATCATCCACAATAATGACTTTTTGCGGCTGAATATTGGCAGCGATTTCTAAACGATCTACGCCATATTCTAGACTATAGCCCACACCAATCACTGGTGGTGGTAATTTACCTGCTTTACGCACCAACAATAACCCTTTGTTTAAACGCTGTGCCAGCAAGCTCGCAAGCACAAAGCCTCGTGCTTCTACAGCCACAAAACTTTCCACTTCAGCCAATTGTTCTTCAGGAATGCTGGCAATCAATGCATCGGCTAATGGACCGATATTGCTCATGAACAACGGCGTTAAATCATAGAAACAAATCCCAGGTTTTGGGAAATTTTGGACAGTACGAATGTGCGACCACAATACAGCAGACAAATTTTTCATGGGAGAGAATTAAGTACCAAAGGAATAGGTGAATTTTAACGCTTATTCAACTTTCAGGATAGTTAATAGCCAGCTTTTCAGGGAGGATATTTTTCGAGTAAATTTATAACCAACTGAATTTTATTAATAATTTTTATATAAAATGTTAACTATAGACTTGTATGATTTTAATATAGCAATTTATAGCTTTTCTATCTGCTCGACTTTAGTCGGATAAAGATACAAACCATCGCTTTTTATCGTGCAATTGAAGATTGTCTAACAAAAATACAACGCCATGTTTAAATTGATACGTTTTGTCCTCCTCCGCCATTCAGATTCAGGATTCTCCAATTAAAATCCGATATTTGCTTTACATTCGTCCTAGAACTGCGTAAAAATTTAGGCGAAAATAACGCTAGCAATTAGATCATTAGAGCCATGCGGTATATGAGTTATTGCTGATCTAAATTGACCCGATCAGAATTGGAGAATCAGATGAAAAAGTATCAATGCATCGTTTGTGGATGGATTTACGACGAAGCAGAAGGCTGGCCACAAGACGGTATCGTTGCGGGCACCAAATGGGAAGATATTCCTGATGATTGGACTTGCCCGGATTGTGGCGTTTCCAAAGCCGACTTTGAAATGATTGAAATTTAATAATAACTAAAAGACCCACCTAGCGGTCTTTTTTTACAGCTTATTTTGGGAGAAAGAAATGCAGCCTATCGTTATCATTGGTTCAGGCATGGCTGGCTACACTGTGGCACGCGAATTCCGCAAACTCAATGCAGAACAAGAACTGGTTATGATTACTGCGGATGATGCCAGTAATTATGCAAAGCCAACCTTATCGAATGCATTAACAGGCAAGAAATCTCCTGAACAAATTGCGCTTGGTGATGCTGAAAAAATGAGTGCCCAACTGAATATGCGTATTGAAACGCATACATGGGTCAAAGAAATTCGTAGCGAACAACATCAACTTCTTTTAGAAAAAGAGGGTCAAACCAGCACCTTAGACTACGCCAAACTGATTCTTGCCGTAGGTGCAAACCCAATTCGCCTTGCGATTGCGGGTGATGGTAGTGATGATATTCATGTCGTGAACTCACTAAGTGACTATAAACTGTTCCGTGAAAATCTTGATAAACGTCAAGATAAACGGGTCGTGATTTTAGGTGCAGGATTAATTGGTTGTGAGTTTGCCAATGATTTGCAACATACAGGTCATTTCGCCACAGTGATTGATTTGGCTGCCCAGCCTTTAGGACGTTTACTTCCAGCCCATATTGCGGCTGCATTCCAAGAGAATCTGGAAGAAACAGGGATTCATTTTGTATTGGGCACAACCGTAGAGAAAGTCTCTAAAGTCGAAAATGGCGATTACCTTGTCACTTTAGCCAATGGACAAACCGTCATTGCTGATATAGTGCTTTCTGCAATTGGTTTACAGCCGAATATCAGCTTGGCTAAAACAGGCAATATTCACACCAGCCGTGGTGTACTGACCAATAGCCACTTGGAAACCAATCAAGCAGACATTTATGCCGTGGGCGACTGTGCGGAAGTGAATGGTACACTGCTGCCTTATGTCATGCCGATCATGCAACAAGCGCGTGCATTAGCCAAAACCTTAAATGGTGAACATACCGCTGTGCATTACCCTGCCATGCCTGTTGCAGTAAAAACACCTGCGGCACCGCTTACCGTACTGCCTGCACCAATTGATGCAGAGGTAAATTGGGAAACTGAAGAGTTTGAAGATGGCATGTTGGCTAAAGCATTAGACAGTACTGGAACACTGCGTGGTTTTGTCCTTTTGGGTGCTACTGCCGGGAAACAACGTTTAGCGTTGACAAAGTTGGTTCCAGACTTGATTCCTGTATCAGTTTAAGTTCAATATATAGAGGACGTTCACATTTTTGAATGTCCTCTTAAGGGGAGAAAGAAGAATGAATAGCGCATTACAATTCAAAAATTCACCTTACACCCCGTTTATGCATGAAACCAAGGTAGACTTGGGGAATGGTATTGAATTACACGTCGAAGTCGGTGGAGAAGCAGATCACCCGACCATCTTATTGATTATGGGCTTAGGCGCTCAGCTATTATTTTGGCCCGATTTCTTTTGTAAAACCCTGATCGACCATGGTTATCGCGTAGTGCGATATGATAATCGTGATATTGGATTATCTTCTAAAATACGCCACCAAGGCCCACGCCTAAATACAATTAAACTGATGGGGCGTTTTGCTCTGGGTTTAGAAAACCAAGGCGCACCCTATAATTTACATGATATGGCAGATGATGCTGCGCTGTTGATTGAGCGCATGGGACTGGAAAATGTCTTTGTGCTTGGTGCATCAATGGGTGGCATGATCGCACAAATTTTGGCGGCTAAAAATCCAGATAAAGTCAGCAAACTGGGATTGGTGTTCACCAGTAACAATCAACCGTTGCTCCCTCCACCATTTCCAAAACAACTGTTTAGCCTGATTGGCAGACCTGAATCGAATGACGAAGAAGGTATTATCAATCACAGTTTAAAAGTCTTTAATATTATTGGTTCGCCTGGTTATATCAATCAACTTGAAACCATGCAAACCGCACGCAAATTATATCAACGAAGTTATTACCCAGCGGGTGTACTTCAACAGTTTTTAGCAATATTATGTACAGGCTCCTTGCTACATCTGGATAAGCAGATACAACAACCAACCCTTGTGGTGCATGGTTCGCGTGATCGCTTGCTCCCACCTAGCCATGGTAAAGCTGTTGCAAAAGCAATTACAGGCGCTAAGTTTGAATTAATTGATGGAATGGGGCATGATATCCCACCGCATTTCATTCCTCATCTTAGCGGATTATTTGCTCATCACTTTAAATCTTAATGATTAGGACACTATGGCTGCATTACCATCCCTGAGACAGCTGTCATATCTCGTAACGCTGTCTGAAACGCTGCACTTCACTGAAGCGGCGCGTCGTTCATTCGTGACCCAATCTACCCTTTCGGGTGGGATCATGGAACTTGAACGTTTACTGGGTGGCGTACTCGTTGAACGTGATCGCCAAAATGTACGTTTAACTCCACTTGGCGAGCAAGTGGTCGCCCGAGCCCGTGTTCTACTTGCTGATGCTCAAGACTTAATGCGTTTAAGTCGTGAAATGAGTGAGCCTTTGACTGGTGACTTGCATTTAGGCGTGATTCCAACCATTGCACCGTTTATTTTGTCGCAATTGCTGGATGAAGTGCATAAACAACTGCCTAAAATTCAGTTGCATTTGCATGAAGCGCAAAGCGAAAAAATTGTTGAGAAGCTGGAACATGGCAACTTAGACATGGTGTTACTGGCCTTGCCATTTGATACGCGTGGACTAAAAGTTTCCGAAATTGCCAAAGAAGACTTGTTCTTGGTGTGCCACAAATCTGACCAACGTTCAGCACAAGCGGCCACACTGGAAGATTTGGATTTATCGCGTTTGATGTTGCTTGAAGAAGGACATTGCTTACGTGACCATGCTTTAAGTGCCTGCCCAATTGGTGAGCGCAAGAATGATCACCGCTTAAAAGCAAGTTCATTACCTACATTAATTGAGATGGTCTCGGCAAACTTGGGCTTTACCTTATTGCCTGAAATTGCGCTACACACCAATATGATTAAAGCCAATCCTGATTTGGTAGTTAAACCCATTCAAGATGCACCGAGCCGTACCTTGGCATTAATTACTCGTAAGAGCACACCACTGCAAAGTGAATTTGATGTGCTGGTACAAATTCTGCAAAAAATCACCCAAGATTGATTCATTTTATACAATCTTGAAAAAGCCCAGTGCAATCACTGGGCTTTTTGCTATTCAATCTAGAGTAAACCAATAACAATCCCAATTTCCTCATTTCCAACAACTGCATATCACAATTGCATCCTATTGTTATTGTTGTGTATCCATCATTTAAAAATAATATTTTTTAAGAAAACGTTCAGGTTCAGAATTTATAAATGCGCGATGAACAAAAGACCTTAGTCGACTCTCAGAAATAAAAACAATTTTGAGTTTTTGTGATCACTAATCTCCCGTAAAAATTACATCGTTTTTAAGAAGATATTGCTATGCTTGCTCGCTTCGCATCTCCTTTACTGTCCCTCTCTTTCGGCTTGTTCAGCACACTGGCTGCAACCGTTACTCTAGCAGCAGAGCCACCAAAAGTTGATCCATCGACCCTAACTATCATTGGCTATCATGAGATTACCGATCAAAAGAATGCCTTAATTCCTGACTATGCGGTGACGCCACAGCAATTTAGCCAGCACTTGGATTGGCTACAAAACAATGGCTTTCACTTTGTGAATGTCGATCAAATTATTCAGGCACATCAAGGTAAGTATCGCTTGCCAAGCAAACCTGTATTACTGACGGTAGACGATGGCTATCAATCTTTCTACACCCATGCCTACCCCATTCTAAAAGCCAAACATATTCCTGTGGTACTGGCTGTGGTTGGTTCTTGGCTCACCCCAAAAACCAATCAACCTGTACATTTTGGTGATGATGTTATTTCACGTGACAAGATTCTGACATGGTCAGAATTAAAAGAAATGCAAGACAGCGGATGGGTCGAAATTGGCAATCATAGTTTTAATTTACATCGCGGTATTAATGCCAATCCGCAAGGCAATTCTGAACCCGCGGCCATCACCCGTGAATGTGATGCACAACACCAGCGTTATGAAACCGATCAGCAATTTACCCGTCGTATTACCCAAGATCTAAAACAAAACAATGCCTTACTGCAAGCTCACGGTTTAAAAGCCCCGCGTGTCATGGTCTGGCCTTATGGTCGCTATAACATGCAGGATGTGAAGATTGCCAAACAATTGGGCATGCCAATCACCATCACGCTGGATGATGGTCCTGATCATGTGCGCGGTTCTTTGCAAACCCTGAACCGCATTTTGATTGAAGGCAATATGAGCACGGCGGATCTGGCACAGGAAATTAAAAATCGTGAAATGAATCTGGGTGATAACAACCGCCCGCAAAAAATCATGCATATCGATTTGGACTATGTGTATGACCCCGATCCTAAACAGCAAGAACGTAATCTCGGCATTTTGCTCGACCGCATTCGTGCCATGGGGGTAAATACCGTTTATTTACAGGCATTTTCCGATTCTGATGGGGATGGCTCAGCCAATATGGTGTATTTCCCAAATCGGCATTTACCTATGCGCGCTGATTTGTTTAATCATGCCGCTTGGCAGATTCAGACGCGGACGCAAGTCAGTCGGATCTACGCGTGGATGCCATTATTGGCTTGGGATTTACCGAAAACTGATCCTGTCAGCAAAGACGTAGTCGAAACCCAACAAGTCAGTCAGGATCACCTAAATATGGGCTATTTACGTTTGTCGCCTTATTCGGCTCAAGCACGCCAAACCATTCGTGAAATTTACCAAGACTTGGCAAAGTCCACCCCTTTTAACGGAATTCTATTCCATGATGACACCACCCTGTCCGACTATGAAGATGCCAGCCCAAATGCATTAAAGGCCTATTCTGCTCAAGGCTTGCCGACGGATTTAGCTCAAATCCGTGCGGATGATGCCCTGTTGCAGAAATGGACTGCCTACAAAACCAAAACCATCGATGATTTTGCCATGCAGTTAGCGGGTGAAGTACGCCAATACGAACCCTTTTTACTGACTGCACGCAACCTCTATGCACAAGTTGCACTTAAGCCTTATGCAGAGAACTGGTATTCACAGTCCCTTGAAGAATCCTTAAAACGTTATGACTTTACTGCGATTATGGCCATGCCATATATGGAACAAGCACCTGATGCAGACCAGTTTTATCGTGACCTGATACAACGGGTGAAAAGCTTTCCCAATGGCATGAAAAAGACTGTGTTTGAATTGCAGGCGACCAATTGGCGAACCAGTCAAAAGGTCTCGTCACAGGAATTGGCATCCACCATTCAATCTCTTTATTCACAAGGTGTTATGCACGTTGGCTACTATCCAGATGATCCAATTCAAGGACATCCCGATCCGAAAGTCATGCATGATGTCTTTGCAACCAAATCTTCTCAATTAGTTCCATAACCGGAGTTGAGCATGTTTCCTCATTTCAATCTGTGGTTGCGCCACGCACTCAACTTTGTATTTTATTACCCCTTGTTTATGTCTTATCTATGGATGTTGGGGGCATTGATTTTCTATGCCAAAGAGCGCAAGCAACCCGCCTATCATCAACCAGAAGCACTGAGCCACTCGCCTTTGGTTGCGGTATTAATCCCTTGTTTTAATGAGGGGGACAATGCAGAAGAAACCATTAGTCACGCTTTAAAACTCGACTATCCAAATTTTGAAGTGATTGCGATTAATGATGGCAGCTCGGACAATACTGCGGAAGTCCTGAATCGCTTGGCGCATCAGCATGAGCGTTTGCGTGTGGTGCATCTTGCGCAAAACCAAGGCAAAGCCATGGCATTACAAGCGGGCAGCCTTGTGACCGATGCAGAATTCCTCTTGGGCATTGATGGCGATGCCCTACTCGACCCGCATGCTGCGACATGGATGATGCGACATTTCATTGCTAATCCTAAAATTGCTGCGGTAACAGGTAATCCTCGTATTCGCACTCGCTCGACACTCTTGGGTCGCATTCAGGTGGGTGAATTCTCATCTATTGTGGGCATGATTAAACGTGCACAACGTACCTTTGGACGTTTGATTACCGTGTCTGGGGTGATTACGGCATTCCGTAAAAGTGCGGTACATCAAGTCGGCTACTGGTCACCCAACATGCTGACTGAAGACATCGACATTACATGGAAATTGCAGCGCGCGGGTTGGGATATTCAGTTTGAACCGAATGCATTGGTGTGGATTCTGATGCCTGAAACCTTTTCGGGCTTATGGAAACAACGTCTGCGCTGGGCAATGGGAGGCGCACAAGTACTCATTAAGAATCTAGATGTCTTCGTTCAACCCAAACTCAACTTCCTCTGGCCACTGATGTTAGAGCTTTGCCTGACCTTGGTCTGGTCATACTTAATGTTGCTATTGGCCATTCTATGGATCATTCATTTAATCTTACCAACTGCTGCACTCAGTGGAATTAGCTCGCCATTTTTACCTTATGGCAGCGGTGTCTTGCTTGGTGCCACCTGTCTGATTCAGTTTGCTTTAAGCAAATGGATGGATAGTCGTTATGAACCCAACTTAGGTAAAAACTACTTTTGGATGATTTGGTATCCGTTTGTGTTCTGGCTGATCACCATCAGTGCCACCATTATGGCGTTTCCAAAAGTGCTATTACGTGGCGAAGATAAACGTGCGCGCTGGGTCAGCCCAGACCGTGGCATTCGTTTATAACACTCCTTACTTTTTGAGTATCTTAGAATGAAATCACAACATGACTTAGTGATTGATTTGCGTCATTTATTACCTTGGCATAAACGCTATGTATCGAACACCACCACAGCCTTGATGTGGGGTGCTTGGCTGATGCTTTGGCGCCCCTTCTTGCTGGTCTGGATTCTTATCCAATTACAGAAAAGTGCAGCCGTACATCACCTGTTGAATGCTCTAAGCATCAGCCTTGAATATGGTGGCTTGGAACTTGTACTGTGTAGTGTGGGCTTATTGCTCTGGAGCCGATTTATGCCCTCTGCGAGTGTCAAAGTTGACAAACATGAGCAGCCGATGGCAACCCAGCAATATGCTGATTATTTTGAGCTGAGCCAGCAAAAAATTGAGCAATCACGACAGCATAAAATTACTGTGGTGCATCACAATGCCCATGGGCAAATTATCGATCTCGAATAATCAATTCAAAAATAACCACCCATTGTAAACACCTCTGACCTCAAGTCCTGCTTGAGGTCTTTTTTATTGCTATTTAGAAGCCATGATCAGTCATTTGAGAGACTTCCTGTGTACCTAGTAGCCCCTCAGCAACCAAGCTTATCTTGTTGCATCCCGCATAACTTCGTTCATTTGTTCTGCTTTAATCATTCTAGATTCTGAGTGTTTTAGGTTGTGCTTGAACTGTTCAATCCTTGTAAATAACAGCGCTTAAACCAGCAATAGTAAAGCAATCAGCTCGCTATTCGTTGATTACACAGATTGCACAGGCACAAAAAAAGCGCTGACTATGCAGCGCTTTTATTTCGTTACTTAAAACAACTTAAGCAACGAACTGGAGGAATAACCAGTATAAACCACCTGACAAACAGATGGTGGCCGGAAGTGTAAAAATCCATGCCGAAAGAATGGTCTTCACTGTGGCAAAATTGAGACCTGATTTATTGGCAACCATGGTACCTGCTACCGCACTGTTCAGCACGTGAGTCGTCGACACGGGCATACCAAAACCATCTGCCGCAGCAATGGTCGACATCGCGACAAGTTCAGCAGACATCCCCTGACCATATGTCATGTGATGCTTACCAATACGCTCACCTACAGTCACCACAATACGTTTCCAGCCCACCATCGTACCCAGCCCTAGAGCCAGTGCAACAGCCACTTTTACCCAAGTCGGAATGTACTGTAAGAAACCATCTAAACTGCTACGGTACTCTTTCACCACTTTCTGATCTGCTTCTGGCATTGCAGGCAATTGGTGTGCTTTATCTAAACGTTTGAATGCTGTCGTGCTTAAGTACATGTCATTACGAATAGAGGAAACAGCATCTTCAGGGATGTTTTTCAAGTCGCCATATTGTGCAACACGGTCACCCAAATGATCGGTCAAACTTGCCAAAGCAGGCACCACTTCAGGTGTAATTTCTTTGGTTTGAATGTACGTGGTAATGGTTTGACGTGCTTGTTCATCTGGAATGTCGGCATGCGCAGGATACATTGCCACAGCCGCTTGAGAAGACAACTGTTCAAATGATTGAATGTGCGCCTGATCAAGATTCTTATTGAGTGAGTACGCCAACGGTACCAAACCAATCAAGATCAACATGATTAAGCCCATGCCTTTTTGACCGTCGTTTGAACCATGTGCAAAGCTTACGCCTGTACAGGTGAAGATCAGAATGGCACGAATTAAAGGTGGTGGTGGCTTGTTGCCTTCAGGTGGCTGAAACAATTCCAACTGGCGTTTAAAGACCATTTTCACCAACAAGAACACGACTGCCGCAAATGCAAAACCAATTAAAGGAGAAAACAACAGTGCTTTACCTACTTTAATCACTTGGTCCATGTCTACGCCACTGGCACCACTACCTGAATGCAACAGGTAGTTCATGATGCCCACACCCAAAATAGAACCAATCAAAGTGTGCGAACTTGATGCTGGAATACCCAAAAACCACGTACCCAAGTTCCATAGAATGGCCGCAATCAGCATGGCGAACACCATGGCAAAACCTGCACCCGAACTCACGTTCATAATCAGTTCAACAGGTAGCAAGGCGATAATGCCATAAGCAACCGCACCGCTGGCAACCATTACCCCAAGGAAATTACAAAAACCAGCCCACATGACCGCAACAGGTGCAGACAAGGCATTGGTATAAATCACGGTTGCAACTGCGTTGGCAGTGTCATGGAAACCATTCACAAACTCGAAGCCCAAAGCAATGAGTAATGCCGTCGCTAAAAGAATAACTGAATACAAACTTAACGGGGGTACATGCGACAAGTCAGCAGAGACTTGAAACCCAATGTAAATTAGGGTCGAAATGATGACCGTAAAAAACACCGGCATAAAAAATTTCGGTGTCGGAACATGCACGTTCGTCGATTTGTTCGATGCAGAGTGCATACGATCTTGGACGGGAGGAATTTTTGAATTCATGCAGACGGTTAAGAGGATAATAAAATCCCCTTATTGTTAAATTAAATTATGACAATTATATGACAAACAGGTGTCATATAAAGCCAAATTTTTAACAATTGACCTGTTTTAAATCATTCTGCCCTATCATGGGGATGATTTTTTGCTGTAAATCAGTTTTTTTCAAATACTTATAACAAAAAAATATTTCATTAAAAATAGTAGTTGATTTTCTGAATTGTAAAAAAAATTATCGACCGTCGATGAGCTTTCACCTTGAAAAAGAAACGGATTCATCTTGCCTGTGTAATATTTCATTTCTATGAAATGAGATAAAAACAGCATTTTTATGCATGAATACTGCTAACCCGCCAGTCAAAAAGCTGAATTAAACTCAAAATATGCCTGAGTTCTGCTAAAATATGCGCCATTTCAAGATTTGTCGTGTATTGGGGTTATTTATGTCGACGCTTACCACCCTTAAACAGCTTCTCGCCGAGCGTATATTGATTATTGATGGTGCAATGGGCACCATGATTCAACGCCATAAGCTTGAAGAAGAAGATTATCGTGGTGAGCGTTTTGCCGATTGGGCACATGACCTGAAGGGCAACAATGACCTACTTGTGCTGACCCAGCCGCAAATTATCCAAGGCATTCATGAAGCCTATTTAAATGCTGGCGCAGACATTATTGAAACCAACAGCTTTAACGGCACACGCGTTTCCATGTCAGATTACCACATGGAAGATTTGGTTCCTGAGATTAACCGTGAAGCGGCACGTTTAGCCAAAGCCGCTTGTGAAAAATACTCGACCCCAGACAAACCACGTTTTGTGGCAGGTGTATTAGGCCCCACATCGCGTACCTGTTCAATTTCACCCAATGTAAATGACCCTGCGTTCCGTAACATTACTTTTGATGAACTGAAAGAAAACTACATTGAAGCGACGCACGCCTTGATTGAAGGTGGTGCAGATATCATCCTGATTGAAACCGTGTTTGATACCTTGAACTGTAAAGCGGCAATCTTTGCGGTGAAAGAAGTGTTCAAGCAAATTGGTCGGGAACTGCCAATCATGATTTCGGGCACCATTACTGATGCCTCTGGTCGTACTTTAACGGGTCAAACCGCAGAAGCGTTCTGGAACTCGGTGCGTCATGGCGACTTGCTTTCGATTGGTTTTAACTGTGCGCTCGGTGCAGACGCGATGCGTCCTCACATTAAAACCATTGCCGATGTAGCCGATACTTTTGTTTCAGCGCATCCAAACGCCGGCTTACCCAATGCCTTTGGTGAATATGACGAAACCCCTGAGCAAACCGCAGCCTTCTTAAAAGAATTTGCAGAAAGTGGTTTGATTAACATCACGGGTGGTTGCTGTGGTACCACGCCAGACCATATTCGTGCGATTTACAATGCAGTAAAAGACATTAAACCACGTCAAGTGCCTGAAACGGTTCCTGCGTGCCGTTTAAGTGGTTTAGAACCATTTAATATTACTAAAGACTCACTGTTTGTGAACGTCGGTGAGCGTACCAACGTCACAGGTTCAAAAAAGTTCCTACGTTTAATTCGTGAAGAAAACTTTGCTGAAGCTTTAGAAGTTGCCCAGCAACAGGTTGAAGCAGGCGCACAGATCATCGACATTAACATGGATGAAGGCATGCTCGATTCGCAAAATGCGATGGTGCATTTCCTCAACCTAGTTGCATCTGAGCCTGATATTTCACGTGTGCCAATCATGATTGACTCATCAAAATGGGAAATCATTGAAGCGGGGTTGAAGTGCGTACAAGGTAAACCTGTGGTGAACTCGATTTCCTTAAAAGAAGGTTATGACGAGTTTGTCGAAAAAGCGCGTTTATGCCGTCAGTACGGTGCTGCGATCATCGTCATGGCCTTTGATGAAACAGGTCAGGCGGATACGGCTGCACGTAAACGTGAAATCTGTAAACGTTCTTATGATGTATTGGTCAATGACGTTGGCTTCCCTGCTGAAGATATTATTTTTGACCCGAACGTGTTTGCAGTTGCTACGGGGATTGAAGAACACAATAACTACGGCGTCGACTTTATTGAAGCGACGGGTTGGATCAAACAAAACTTACCGCATGCCATGATTTCGGGCGGTGTCTCTAACGTTTCGTTCTCTTTCCGTGGTAACGAACCTGTGCGTGAAGCGATTCACTCGGTATTCCTTTACTATGCCATCAAACAAGGCATGACCATGGGGATTGTGAACGCTGGTCAAATGGCGATTTATGATGACATTCCGCAAGAACTCAAAGATGCCGTTGAAGACGTTATTCTGAACCAGAACCAAGGCGAATCTGGTCAAAATGCAACAGAGAAATTACTTGAAGTTGCGGAAAAATTCCGTGGGCACAGTGGTGCGCAGCGTGAAGCGGAGAACCTTGAATGGCGTAATGAATCGGTTGAAAAGCGTCTAGAATATGCCCTGGTTAAAGGCATCACCACGTATATTGATGAAGATACCGAAGAAGCACGTCTCAAAGCCAAACGTCCACTAGATGTGATTGAAGGCGCACTGATGGATGGTATGAATGTGGTGGGTGACTTGTTCGGTTCGGGCAAAATGTTCTTACCGCAAGTGGTGAAATCTGCACGTGTGATGAAGCAAGCCGTGGCTTGGCTCAACCCGTACATCGAAGCGGAAAAAACGGGTAGCCAGTCTAAAGGTAAAGTGTTGATGGCAACCGTAAAAGGCGACGTACACGATATTGGTAAAAACATCGTGGGCGTAGTACTCGGCTGTAATGGTTATGACATTGTTGACCTTGGCGTGATGGTACCGTGTGAAAAAATCCTACAAACTGCGATTGATGAAAAATGTGACATCATTGGTTTGTCAGGTTTGATTACCCCATCTTTAGATGAAATGGTATTTGTTGCCAAAGAAATGCAGCGTAAAGGCTTCAACATTCCATTGTTGATTGGTGGTGCAACCACCTCTAAAGCACATACCGCAGTCAAAATTGACCCGCAATATTCAAATGATGCCGTGATTTATGTTGCCGATGCTTCACGTGCCGTGGGTGTGGCAACCACCCTGCTCTCTAAAGAAATGCGTGGCAACTTTATTGCCGAGCATCGTGCTGAATATGCCAAAATTCGTGAGCGTTTAGCCAACAAGCAACCAAAAGCGGCGAAGCTCAGCTATGCCGAATCGATTGAAAATGGCTTTAAGATTGATGACAACTATGTGCCGCCAAAGCCAAATGCTTTGGGTACGCAAGTCATCACCAACTACCCATTGGCAACGCTGGTTGAATATTTTGACTGGACCCCATTCTTCATTTCTTGGAGCTTGGCGGGTAAATTCCCGAAAATCCTAGAAGATGAAGTGGTCGGTGAAGCAGCGACAGATTTGTACAATCAAGCGCAAATCATGTTGAAAGACATTATCGAGAATAATCGTTTCGATGCTCGTGCAGTGTTTGGTCTATACCCTGCTCAGCGTACAGGCGCAGATACGGTTAGCGTGTTTGATGAAGCAGGTCAAACTGTAACGCACACCTTTGAACATTTACGTCAACAATCGGACAAAGTAACAGGCAAACCAAACTTGTCTTTGGCGGACTACATTAAACCGACAACGACTGAGCAAGATTATTTGGGCGGCTTTACCGTGTCGATTTTTGGTGCGGAAGAATTGGCAAATGAATATAAAACCAAAGGTGATGACTATTCTGCGATCTTAGTTCAGTCTTTAGCGGATCGTTTTGCTGAAGCTTTTGCCGAGCACTTACACGAGCGTATTCGTAAAGAGTTCTGGGGCTATAAAGCCGATGAAACCTTGAACAATGAAGAGCTGATTAAAGAGAAGTATGTCGGTATCCGTCCTGCACCAGGCTACCCTGCTTGCCCTGAACATTCTGAAAAAGCGGCATTGTTCGACTGGTTAGGTTCTGAAGCGAAAATTGGTACCAAGTTGACTGAACACTTTGCCATGATGCCACCTTCTTCTGTCAGTGGTTTCTATTACTCACACCCTGAAAGTGAATACTTTAACGTGGGCAAAATTTCTCAAGACCAGCTTGAGGATTATGCTAAACGTAAAGGTTGGTCACTAGATGTTGCGAAGCGTTGGTTAGCACCGAATTTAGATGATTCGATTGTTTAAATCCCCCTTTAATAAAGGGGGAAGAAAATCAATTCGTATCAAATAAAAAAATCCCCTCAAAGTGAGGGGATTTTTTTGGTTTTAATCTCCCCTAACCCCTCTTTAAAAAAGAGGGGGATGTCATGTGCGTAAATAAATTACATGACTGCTCCTCCCTTTTTCAAAGGGAGGTTGGGAGGGATTAATTTAGCGATATTTGTATTAATATAAGTCGTAAATATCATTAATAAAGACTTATGAAAAATCAGACATTTACTGGAAGTGAACCAACTTGGGCCAATGCATGCGTTGGTGAAAATGGCTCACCCAATTACATCCAATACTCAAAAGGTTATTCCAAAGCTGCAAATTTTCTCTTGAACAATGTTTTGAATACTCGTGGTAAGGAAGTCGACTTATACATTTACCCTATATGCTTCAATATGCGTCACTCTATTGAGCTGAGAATTAAAGGAGCTATTCAGGAAATTAATGAATTAGCAAAAACTAAAAACAAAAAACTACCATCTTTTGATTTAGTTGCCTCGCATGATATCGGCAATATATGGAGGTATTTCAAAGAAAATTCAAAAATTTTAGATATTCGTTTTAAAATGGTGAACGACAAACTTGATCCGACTATTTTAGACATTGCAGAAATAGATTCTACTGGCCAAACTTTTAGATACCCCTTTAATAATGAGAACAAAAAGCATTTAGTTGATCAAAAAGTCATAAATTGTGCAATTTTAAAAATTAAATTTAATGAGTTAGAGAAAAATTTAGATGACTTAATACAATTAACCGAATCATTAATTGATGAATATAAATTAGGAACATTCACTACAAAGTTTTCTAGAACACAAATTTTTCAATTTGTTAAAGAACTCCCTCCTATCGATCAATGGAATAAAAGTACTTTTATAGAACTAAAAAACAAATTAAAAGCTAATTACAACCTTTCTAACAATGACTTTAGCAGAGTTATTGATCAAATAAAAAACAACTATGAACTAAGCCATAAAATTGGTTTAAAGAAAAATTTAGTTTTTTTAAGTGATTGTGATGTCTTAGAAATATGCGATATTTGGATTACTTACTTTGAGCCAAAATTTAGAGATCTTTATAATCAGACAGACTTAACTTCAGAAGATAACTCATCAGCCCCCATAGAAGAGTGGATTAAAAATGCTGAATTACATAAAAAGGGTATGACTTTATTAGAAAATAAATTATTAGTTGATTATGTGTACTAGCTCAAACCCGATCTGACAGTTACC
>NZ_JBSYVT010000033.1:0-34677 GCF_054112845.1 Acinetobacter sp. NigerLNRRAM0016 | reverse complement strand
ACTATTTTGAACAATCCCTATTCCATTCAAAAATCTCTAAATTGACAATTTGACCAATTTATAGCCCCCCCCCTTTTAATCTTAGAAATAAAAATAGGACAACACACATGTCTCTTCCATTTCATCTGATTAGTCGTATCACGCTTGCTTGTGCCTTAATCGGCTCTAGTGCAACACTTTGGGCCAAAGATTATTACAAATGGGTGGATGCCAATGGCTCGACCCATTACACCACCACACCGCCCCCAAAAAGTGTACAAAAAAAGGGCAAAGTGCAGACCTATGGTTGGAACAATTCTGCATCGACTACAAGTCGTAGTCCTCAAACACCTGCTGAAAACCAAACCAATACGACAGTCAACACCTCAGCTCCAGATACAGCATCAAGATCAGTTCAAGCCATGCCAGCAGATACGACAAAGCCTGTTGCAAAATCGCCAGTAGATTCAGCTACAGCCCAATGACCAACAGACCTGAAAAAAGCACAATAAAAGCCAGAAAAAATGAAACCCTCATTTTCCTGCTCTTTAAACTGAAATAGTTTAATTTTTCTTACGCTTCAGCAGCTGCAAAATTCACATTTAGGTGCATTTTGCGCTATGCTGTGCAGCAAACTTTTAACCGTTGTTCCTTAATACGTTTATGACTACTCATATTGACCCTGAATATCAAGCTAGTGCGATTGAACCCACCGTCCAACAAGACTGGGAAAATCGTAAAGTCTTTAAAGTTGCCGACACTGTAGAAGGTCCTCGTCGTTACATTCTGTCGATGTTCCCTTACCCAAGTGGCAAGCTGCATATGGGTCATGTGCGTAACTATACGATTGGCGACGTAATCAGCCGTTTCCACCGTTTAAAAGGTGAAACTGTATTACAACCAATGGGTTGGGATGCGTTTGGCTTACCTGCGGAAAACGCGGCAATTGCACACCAAGTTGCTCCAGCAAAATGGACCTTTGAAAACATCGCTTATATGCGTGACCAGTTGAAAAAACTTGGTCTGTCTATTGACTGGGATCGTGAATTTGCAACCTGTACGCCTGAGTATTACCACTGGGAACAATGGCTATTTGTACAGCTTTATAAAAAAGGTCTGATTTACCGTAAACTTTCTACCGTGAATTGGGATCCTGTGGATCAAACCGTTTTAGCCAATGAACAAGTAGAAAATGGTCGTGGCTGGCGTTCAGGTGCATTGGTCGAAAAACGAGATATTCCAATGTACTACTTCCGCATTACCGATTATGCGCAAGAATTGTTGGATGATCTTGATTCACTCAAAGACGGCTGGCCACAACAAGTCTTGACCATGCAACGCAACTGGATTGGTCGCTCGACGGGCATGGAAATTACCTTCCCTTCTGTGAACACTGAAATCTATGCAGATGGTTTAACCGTTTATACCACGCGTGCTGATACCTTGATGGGTGTGACTTATGTTGCTGTGGCAGCAGAACATCCAATGGCACTGAAAGCTGCGGAGAACAATCCTGAACTTGCTGCATTTATTGAAGAATGCCGTATGGGTTCAGTGGCAGAAGCTGACCTTGCGACTGCCGAAAAGAAAGGTATGGCAACTGGCTTGTCTGTGAAGCATCCTGTGACTGGCGAAGCAGTGCCAGTGTGGATTGCCAACTATGTGTTGATGTCGTACGGTTCTGGCGCAGTCATGGCAGTTCCTGCACATGATGAACGTGATTTCGAATTTGCGAATAAATTCAATTTACCAATCAAGCAAGTCATTGATGCCAAAGGCGCTGAAGATGCAGATTACTCTGCGACTGAATGGCAAGAATGGTACGGCTCTAAAGAAGGTAAATTGGTGAACTCTGGTGAGTTTGACGGTTTAGACTTCCAAGCCGCTTTTGATGCTTTCCTTGCAAAATTAGAACCACAAACATTAGCCAATTCCAAAGTTCAATTCCGTTTGCGTGACTGGGGTGTTTCTCGTCAGCGTTATTGGGGTTGTCCAATTCCAATGATCAACTGTGACACTTGTGGTCAAGTGACTGTTCCAGAAGATCAATTGCCAGTGGTGTTACCAACTGATGTAGTTCCAGATGGTTCAGGCAACCCATTGAACAAGATGCCAGAGTTCTATGAAACTAAGTGTCCTTGCTGTGGTGGCGATGCGCGTCGTGAAACAGATACTTTAGATACCTTCGTAGAATCTTCTTGGTACTATGCGCGTTATGCCTCTCCAGACTTTACTGGTGGCATGGTTAAACCTGAAGCAGCACAATCTTGGTTGCCAGTGAACCAGTACATTGGTGGTGTTGAACACGCAATTCTGCATTTATTATATGCACGTTTCTTCCATAAATTGATGCGTGATGAAGGTGTCGTTCAAGGTAACGAACCATTTACCAACTTGTTGACTCAAGGCATGGTCTTAGCGGATACCTTCTATCGTG
The DNA here is from genome assembly GCF_054112845.1 of Acinetobacter sp. NigerLNRRAM0016. NCBI lineage: Bacteria > Pseudomonadati > Pseudomonadota > Gammaproteobacteria > Moraxellales > Moraxellaceae > Acinetobacter > Acinetobacter sp. NigerLNRRAM0016. Next base: position 32,261 of record NZ_JBSYVT010000033.1, on the reverse strand, counting down.
AAGCGGAAAACGGCAAGAAAACTTGGTTTAATCCAGCAGATATCGAATTAGAACGTGACGAAAAAGGTCGTATTCTTTCTGCGAAATATTCAGGCGACGGTCAAGAAGTGGTGATTGGCGGACAAGAAAAAATGTCCAAGTCGAAAAACAACGGTATCGACCCACAAGCCATTATTGATCAATACGGCGCAGATACTGCACGTGTCTTCATGATGTTTGCTGCACCACCAGATCAATCATTAGAATGGTCTGATGCTGGTGTTGAAGGTGCAAACCGCTTCTTGAAACGTGTTTGGCGTTTAGCGACTGGTTTCCTTGAAAAAGGTAATGCAGCAACTGCAATTGATACCGCAAACCTGTCTAAAGATGCGCAAGACTTACGTCGTAAAACCCATGAAACCATTCAAAAAGTGGGTGATGACATTGAACGTCGTCATGCATTCAACACGGCAATCGCAGCATTGATGGAATTGCTGAATGCCAGCAACAAGTTTGAAGCGAAAGATGATAATGATGTCGCTGTTGCACGTGAAGCAATTACGACGTTGTTGACCTTACTTGCTCCATTCGCACCGCACTTGAGTCAGACTTTATTGACTCAATTCGGCATTGAACTGACACAAACTTTGTTCCCTGTAGTGGATGAGTCGGCATTAACGCGTAATACCCAAACCATCGTGGTGCAAATCAATGGTAAATTGCGTGGCAAGTTAGAAGTGTCAGTGGATACATCAAAAGATGAATTACTGGCGCTGGCGAAAGCCTTACCAGAAGTTCAACAATTCTTGACGGGTCCAACCAAGAAAGAAATTGTAGTACCAAATAAATTGGTTAACTTGGTGGTTTAAAAGCTTTATCAGTCTCCCTTTTCAAAGGGAGGGGACTCAATGCAATAAACAAAAACCCACGCAAAGCCCGTTTTCATTTAACGGGCTTTGCTACTAAACTCATATACGTTTGAAATTATTTTGTATCACACTGCAAAGTCAGCATTTACAGAGGAAAATACATGCATTTAGGCAAGCGTTTCGCAACTATTATTTTAACTTGCGGTCTAGGTGCAGGTTTAGTGGGCTGTGGCTTCCATCTCAAAGGCACACAACCTTCTGCCACTCCTGTAGCATATGCACAAATGAGTTTGTCTTTGCCCAAAGATACTGAAGAGTTAGAAGAAAAATTATCGATTTATTTAGGTGCAGCAGGCGTACAACTCAGTAATAGCCCGAATGCCTACCGTTTACATGTCTATAGTTACACCCCTGTACGTCAAGAATTACGCGGCAAGTTGATTGAAACTTTACTCCGCTTGAACGTCACTTTCCGTATTGAAGATGCCCAAGGTAATCCTGTGACTGAAATGCGTACCGTGACCGCTTCGCGCAGCTATCAATACAACTTGGCAACGGTGAACACCGATGATCAAGAAGAAAAATTCTTAAAAGAAGTCCTGATTGATGATGTGGCGCAACAAATTGTGCGTCAGATTTCATCGAATCGTTTACCTAAAGTCACGAACAGCACCACTCAACCGTAATTGTTATGAAACTCGACTATTTGCAGGCCCTGAAACGCATTCCTGAAGCACGTGGTGCATGGGTACTGCATGGTCAAGAACCCCTACTCGAACAAAATCTGCTGGATGCCTTTCGCAAAAGCTGGCAAGAACAAAACATTGAACGCCAGCGCTTTGACATGTCGAATGTCAACGACTGGAAAACCGTGTTCAATGCCCTCAACAGCTTGTCGTTATTTTCTACGCAACTTGCGATTGAAGTGCATGGCAACATTAAGCCCGATGCGAATGGCATTAAATTACTGACCCAATATCTGCAACACAATGAACATAACTTGTTGTTGATTGTGATGCCGAAGCAGGACAGCAGCAGCTTAAAGTCAGGCTTCTTTAAAGTGATTGATGCCAATGGCGTCAATGTCTCCCTGACTGCGAATTACCCGCAAGATCGACAACGGATTCTAGCAGTTGAAGCGGAAAAGCTGGGCATTCAACTGGCGAATAATGCATGGCAATGGTTGGAGCAGCATCACGAACACAACTTGCTTGCAGCAAAAAATAGCTTGATGCGGGTGCGGGATACCTTCCCCGATTTAGCCCAGATTGGCATCGAGCAACTGCTTGCCTGTTTACAAGATCAGTCGCGTTACAGCACCTTTGATTTAAGCGATGCCTTGCTCGAAGGGAACTTTGCCCAAGCGGTCAAGATTTACCAATATTTACTGGCGTCAGGTGAACCGATGAGCTTGTTGCTGTGGAGTATCAGCAAGGAAATGCGTCTGTTGATGCAACTGTTTGAGCAGCCGCAAAATGCCTTGCAGCTGGGTATTTGGAAAACCAAAGTCAGTCTATATCAACAGGCTTTACGCCGCCTTCACCCCAAGCAATTTCTAAGCTGGCCTGCACTTTTGCTCCGAATCGATGCATCGATTAAAGGCTTAAGTGAAGAAAACCCTGAACACTTGATTCTGCAAGCGATTGGCATGCTCTGTAGTAAAAATTTGTTTTTAAATTAACAGCCCAGCCTACACATCTAACGAAAGAAGCGTGCAAACCAGCTTTTGCCTTTTTTCTGCTCCTGAGCACGTAAATAGTGCAACATATTGTCTCGTACAGCATCGACATAATCCTGATCGTCATGCTGAATATGGTTCACTAACCACTTCGACAATAAACGATGTAAATCATGTTCAACCGCTTCCCCTTGGGCAAAGCGCTGGCGACAATCATTCAATCGTTTCACAAACAATTCATGAATGCCTCGGTGCGAGGGTAAATATTGATAATTCACTTGTTCCAGCAAGTTTTCCTCAAAACTAAAATGCGATTGGGTGTAGTCAATCAAGTCATCTAACACCTCTTTAATTTGATTGCGCTGCCCACTCATTCGGATCTGATCCAGCGTATTGATATATTCCAAAATTTGTCGATGTTGATTGTCAATCACCTCAATCCCAATATTAAATTTTTCACTCCACTCCATGATTTCCCTCACATTATTTTCATTAAGTTATTTTTTATTACAGCAACCCATGTGGGTTTTATTTTAAACAAATAAACCCATACTTTTTTTATGGAATTAAATACTAGCTGCTTTTAAAATTTAAATCTAGAGAAAAATAAAGGGGAAATTACCCAGTTTTGAGCATCTATTGATGCCTATAAAGAACGAACAAAAACTCTCTTTTTAAAAATCGTGATGTGACTCATCTGATGTTTTCAACCGCCTTTGCAGAATCTTGCATCAGAATCATCGAAACAAATAATAATCATTTCTATTTATGTAAAAAATTCACGATTTATCCGTATTTCACTTCTATACTAGCCATGATTATTTTTTACTCCCTGACTCCTATGCAAAAAATAAAATCCTTTAAAATTATTATCGCCCTGCTGTGTATTGCGCTGCTTGCTTTTTTAGCTTGGCATTATTTAAAACCGAAACAAGAACAGCCCCAATACATCACGGAAAGCGTGACGCGTGGTGATCTGGAAAATACCGTTTTGGCGACAGGGACTTTGGATGCGACTAAGCTGATTAGTGTCGGTGCACAGGTGTCAGGTCAGGTACAAAAAATGTATGTGCAACTGGGTGATGAAGTCAAACAAGGGCAACTGATTGCGCAAATTGATTCCACCACGCAGGAAAACAGCCTCAAAACTGCTGAAGCCAATATTAAGAACTTAGAGGCACAGCGCTTACAACAAGAAGCCAGCTTAAATGAAGCACAATTGGCGTATAAACGTCAGCAACAAATGTTTGCCCAAGATGCCACCTCTAAAGCCGAACTTGAGTCTGCCGAAGCCACGTTTAAAACGGCTCAAGCACAAGTGAAAGCCATTGATGCACAGATTGAATCTGCAAAAGTAACTAAATCGACCGCGCAAACCAATATCGGCTACACCCGCATTGTGGCACCAACCGATGGTACTGTGGTGGCAATTGTGACTGAAGAAGGTCAAACGGTGAACGCCAATCAAAGTACCCCAACCATTGTCAAAATTGCCAAACTACAAAACATGACCATCAAAGCACAGGTCAGTGAAGCCGACATCATGAAAGTGGAAAAAGGACAACAAGTCTATTTCACCACGTTGGGGGATGACAATAAGCGTTATGCCAGCCTGCGCCAAATTGAACCTGCACCAGATTCGATTACCGACGATGACTCGAGTACCGATTCAAGTACAGCGATTTACTACAATGCCTTATTTGATGTTCCAAACCATGATGGCAAACTCCGCATTGATATGACCGCGCAAGTGTATATCGTGCTGGATTCTGTAGAAAATGCGCTATTACTGCCATCTTCAGCAATTTCAACACGTCCAGCGAATAGCAAAAAAACCAACTCTACTCAGGCAAAAGCGGCGTCTTCAGCGGAAAACAAACCTGATGCAGATCAACCGCAAGGACCTAAACCTGAACGCTTGAACTTGAATGCCAGTCAACAACAATTGCTAAAAGATGGCAAAGCAACCTTGAGCATGGTTCGTGTTCTACAAGCAGACGGTACCGCACAACCCAAACAAGTCTTGATCGGCATTAATAACCGCGTCAATGCACAGGTTTTGGCAGGTTTGAAAGAAGGCGATCAAGTGGTGATTGCAGACAGCTCGGATACTGCTGCAGCGACAGCCAATAGCGGAAATAAACGTCGTAATGGTCCACCAATGGGAATGTAAGCATGACAAAAAAAGCCTTGCTTGAAGTCAGCAATTTGGTGCGAGAGTTCCCTGCTGGTGAAAGCACTGTTCAAATTCTCAAAGGCATTGATCTGACCATTTATGAAGGTGAACTGGTGGCCATTGTCGGGCAATCAGGTTCGGGTAAATCCACCTTAATGAATATTCTGGGATGTCTGGATCGTCCAACTTCAGGCAGCTATCTGGTTAATGGCAGAGAAACAGGACAGTTAGAACCTGATCAACTGGCAGAACTACGCCGCGAATATTTTGGCTTTATTTTCCAGCGCTATCATTTGCTGGGGGATTTAACCGCTGAAGGCAATGTGGAAGTCCCTGCCATTTATGCAGGCACCACGCCTTATGCACGCAAGCAACGCGCCACTGCCTTATTGACCGAATTAGGTCTAGGCAATAAAACCCAGAACCGTCCGAGCCAGCTCTCAGGTGGTCAGCAACAGCGGGTATCGATTGCACGTGCATTGATGAATGGCGGTGACGTAATTCTTGCCGATGAACCCACAGGGGCATTGGACTCGCATAGCGGGGTTGAAGTGATGCGGATTCTGCGGGAACTCAATGCCGCAGGACATACCATCATTTTGGTGACGCATGATATGCAGGTGGCGAAGAATGCCAGCCGTATTATCGAAATCAGTGATGGACAGATTATTGCCGATCGGGTCAATCAGCCAGAACATGACACTGAACTGCACAATGACCCTGATGCTGAAACGGCGATTTCAGCGCAGCAAGAAAAAAATAAAAGTGTGTCTGCATGGCGTTCCCTTCTGGATCGCCTTGGTGAAGCCTTCCGGATGGCACTACTGTCGATGAATGCCCATCGTATGCGAACCTTTTTGACCATGCTCGGGATCATTATCGGGATTGCATCGGTGGTGACTGTGGTTGCTTTAGGCAATGGCTCACAAAAGCAGATTTTGAGTAATATTAGCAGCTTGGGCACCAATACCATTACCGTCTTCCAAGGTCGTGGTTTTGGTGATAACTCCAAAACGGCCAATTTTAAAACCTTGGTCCCGAGTGATGCGGAGGCGCTTGCCACGCAACCTTATGTCAGTGCCGTCAGCCCGATGGTGAGTTCATCGAAAACCATTCGCTATCAACAAAATGAAGCCAGTGCCACCATCAATGGTGTCGGGAATGACTATTTCACAGTCAAAGGTCTGACCTTTAAAAATGGACAAACCTTTGACCAACGCAGTGTCCGTGACCGCACTCAGGATGTAGTGATTGATACCAACACCCAAAAGCAATTTTTTAGTGATGGTTCTAATCCGATTGGACAAGTGATCTTACTTGGCAGTGTGCCTGGACGCATCATCGGGATTGTGGAACCACAAAACAGTGCCATGGGTTCGGATGATACGCTGAATGTGTATATGCCTTATACCACGGTCATGAGCCGCATGTTGGGGCAAAGCAATGTGCGGAATATCATCGTACAGATTAATGACCAATACTCGACCAGTGCGGCTGAGAATGCAATTGTCAATTTGCTGACCCTACGTCATGGTCAGCAAGATGTGTTTACCATGAACAGTGACAGTATTCGTCAAACCATCGAAAAGACCACCAGCACCATGACCCTGTTGGTTTCTGCTATTGCGGTGATTTCATTGGTCGTTGGCGGTATCGGGGTGATGAATATCATGCTGGTATCAGTCACCGAACGAACTCAAGAGATTGGAGTACGTATGGCGGTTGGCGCGCGTCAAAGTGACATTCTGCAACAATTTCTGATTGAAGCCATTTTAGTTTGCCTAATTGGTGGGATCTTGGGTGTCCTACTCTCGCTCGGTTTAGGTCAAATCATTCAGAAATTTGCGGGTGGCAATTTTGGCATCGCCTACTCCACCACTTCAATTATTGCCGCATTTGTCTGCTCGACCTTAATTGGTGTCGTGTTTGGATTTTTACCTGCAAAGAATGCAGCCAAGCTCGACCCTGTTGCAGCACTTGCCAGAGAATAAGGACAAATTATGTATTTTTCATTGACGCGTCTGTGTACGGCAATGCTACTTGGTAGTACTTTGGTAGGTTGTGCCGCGGTGGTTAAAACCCCTTATCAAGCACCCGTGGTACAAACGCCAGCCCAGTTTCAATATGATCGTGCAACGGCACAACAACGCCAACAAGCCATCTATGCAGATCAATGGTGGACTTTATTTGGGGATGCTCAACTCAATCAACTGATTGATGCTGTACTGGCCAAAAATAGTGATTTGGCTGTGGCAGGCATGACCCTGAAACAAGCACGTTTACAGGCCGAATTAACCGCAAATCAGCAGAAACCACGTGTGAGCTCTACGGTTTCTGCAGGACATGATTTTGACCTGAATTCTGGCGAGGACAATTCTAGCGGCTTATCTTTGGGTGCTGGACTCAGTTATGAAATCGATTTATTTGGTAAATTGGCACGTCAAACCGAAGCCAAGAAATGGGAAGCACTGGCGACTGAACAAGATTTGCAAGCCACTGCGCAAAGCTTGATTGGCACCACGGCGAAACTGTATTGGCAATTGGCCTATTATAATGAAAGTCGTAGCACCGCACAGCAAAGCCTTGCCACTTCACAAAAACTCTATGATCTAGTCAAAGCACAATATCAGGCAGGCTCAGTTTCAGGTTTGGAATTGACCCAAGCCGAACAATCGGTACAAAGTCAAAAGGCGAGTCTGAGTCAAATTCAGCAAAGTCTGGTCGAAACCCGTACCGCGATTGCCGTCCTGTTGCATATGCCAGTGCAGCAACTGAATATTCAGGAACCACAGCGCTTGCCACAACTGGCGTTACCAAGCATTGCCGCAGGTTTACCCGCGGATATCTTATCGCGTCGTCCCGATTTGCAAGCTGCGGAATTGCGCCTGCGTGAAAGCCTAGCCACCAAGGATGCAACCACAGCAAGCTATTATCCATCGATTAGTTTGACGGGGAATTTAGGCAGTAGCAGTACCTCGTTGACTCAACTGCTTCGTAATCCCGCCTTAACCTTGGGTGCCAGTTTAAGCCTGCCCTTTTTGCAATATAACGACATGAAGAAGGATATTGCGATTAGCCAGTTAGACTATGAAAAAGCTATTGTGCAATATCGTCAAAGTCTGTACCAGGCTTTTGCCGATGTGGAAAATGCCTTGTCTTCACGCAGTGAACTGGATCAGCAGGTCAAATTACAACAGCGTAATTTAGAACTGGCAGAGAAAGCCGAGCGCCTGACCGATGTACGTTATCGTTATGGTGCCGTGGCCTTAAAGAATTTACTGGATCAACAGGAAACTACGCGTAGCGCACGTTTGACGCTAGTCAACACCAAACAAAGTCAATACAACGCCTATGTCACCCTGATGCAAGCTTTGGGCGGCAGCCCTATTCAGCAATTGCCTGAATAAATCTGAAATTTAAGTCATAAAAAAACGGCACTTGAAGTGCCGTTTTTGTTTATCACAACAGTGATCAGTCATCGCCCATCAAGTCAGGGCTCATACCTACGGTATTGAAGCCTGCATCAACATACATGATTTCACCGGTAATCCCGTTTGCCCATGGTGAGCAAAGGAACAACGCCGCATTACCCACATCTTCAATGGTTACATTACGTTTTAACGGTGCAATTTTTTCATTCGCGTCTAACATTTTACGGAATGATTTAATACCTGAAGCCGCCAAAGTACGGATTGGACCTGCTGAAATTGCATTCACACGAATACCATCTGCACCCAAGCTAGACGCCAAGTAGCGTACGCCTGCTTCCAAAGAGGCTTTTGCCATCCCCATCACGTTGTAGTTCGGCATAACACGCTCAGAACCTTGGTAAGTCAAGGTCAATAAACAGCCTTGACGCGCCAACAACAATGGTTTCGCAGCACGTGCCATCGCAACAAAGCTGTAAGCACTGATGTCATGTGCAATGCGGAAGCCTTCGCGATCTGTAACATCGGTAAAGTCGCCATCTAAAGTATGCGCAGGTGCAAAACCGATCGAGTGAACCACCCCATCTAGACCATCCCAGTGTTTCGCCAATTCTACGAAAGCTTGGTCAATTTCTGCATCCACAGCAACATCACAAGGAAACACCAATGTTGAACCAAATTGCGCAGCAAATTCATCAACACGTTTTTTGAGTTTCTCATTCGGATAAGTAAAGGCCAATTCCGCACCTTCACGATGCAAAGCTTGAGCAATACCAAATGCAATCGACAACTTACTTGCAATACCCGCAATCAGAAAGCGTTTTCCCGCTAGTAGTCCTTGTGACATGTGACTCTCACTTAAAATAATTTAGATGAATAATGCCAAGTCTGGCATCAGAACAAAATTGCAAAATGCGCCTTTTTTTCAGCAAATCACAGATTCATAACAATTCACCCTGCAAAAGCAGGGTGAAGTTGGATATGGCTGGATAAATCGCATCAAGCCGCCATCAATCATCGCCTTGAATCAGGCTTAATAAACGCATGAATGAGTAGTACATCCACACTAAAGTTGCCAATAAGGCAATGGCAGAGAGCCATTCCATGGACTTCGGTGCATGTTGCGCAGCACTGCTTTCAATCAGGTCAAAATCAAGAATCAGGTTTAACGAGGCAATGACTGCAACAAAAGCCGCAAAACCAATGCCTAACCAGTTGCTTTCAAAAATATACGGGACGCTCGAACCAAAAGCCAAACGCATCACCAATTGCACCACAAATACAATTGCAATCGCGATAGTGGCAGAGAGTACCACTGACTTAAACTTTTCAGTAGCACGCACAATTTGCAAGCGATATAAGGTAAACATGACCAAGGTGGTGACAAAAGTTGCCAATAATGCCTGTAACGGTACACCTGGAAATTTTAGTTGGAAAATAACCGATACCCCACCCAGAAATGCTCCTTCAAACAGTGCATAAGGAATGGCGAGCGTTTTCGCGGTATTCGGCTTAAAGGTGGTAATCAGTGCCAAAATAAAGCCACCGATCGCCCCGACAATTGCGGCACTATAGGCAATTGAAATATTTAGGCTGATAAAACTGTAAAAGAAAATGCCTAACCCGACCACCGCAGCAATGACAGTCAGTAACACCGACTTTTGAATCGCACCTTGAATGGTCATTGGCTGGCTGTAGTCAGCATAGACCTCTACACGATTGAGTATGGGATTATTACTTTGCATGATTAAACCCTTTGTTATAATTTAAAATGAATAAAAAATATAAAATTGTACTTTGCTTTAAACCAATAACTTAAAGCTGTACACCCTCGCAGTTGAGTGTCGAAAATATAACCGATAAATATGACAAACAAAAATAAAAATGGGGCCTTACACCCCATTTCTCGCCCATTTGATTTTAGTCTTTATTCATAATAAAGAAGTATTCACGGTAGTATTTCAGTTCCGCAATCGAATCACGAATGTCATCCATCGCCAAATGTGAGGCATTTTTCTTCAGACCACTCATGATTTCTGGACGCCAGCGTTTTGCCAACTCTTTTACTGAAGATACATCCAAGTTACGGTAATGGAAATATTGCTCAAGTTCAGGCATTAAACGATGCAAGAAACGGCGGTCCTGACAAATCGAATTGCCGCACATTGGTGAGCTTTTTGGATTGACCCACTTTTTCAGGAATTCAATGGTTTGCTGTTCCGCATCTTTGGCTGTCAATTTACTGCGACGTACACGTTCAATCAGACCTGACTGACCATGTTGGCGCGTGTTCCATTCATCCATTGCATTTAGGATTAAATCAGACTGATGCACAGCCAGCACAGGACCTTCCGCCAAAATATTTAAATGGTCATCTGTCACAATCGTTGCAACTTCAATAATTTGGTCGTTGTCGGTATCTAGACCTGTCATTTCAAGGTCAATCCAGATGAGGCGAGTATCAGGCGTGCTGCTCATAAATGTGCAATCTTATTGGCTATAAAAACATTTATAGTAGCAAATTAATGTCCTCAATGCTGTAACTCATCCCCCGCTTCATGCTATTTTTGCCATCTTCAATTCATGGTTTTTTAGGATATGAATGGCTTTAATTCGTAAACGTCGCTTAACTGAACAACAGCAGCGTCGTATTCAGAAACAGCAGAAAACACGTCAAGAAGAAATTGACACCTCAAATGATCTAGAAGGGTTGGTGGTTCAACACTACGGACGTCAACTTGAGGTGCAAGCCTTGTCTGTGCCAGACACGCATCCTGAAAAACCGAATGTGCAAGATGGTGAGCCTGAACCATTTTGGAAACCGATTGAATTGGGCAGTATTTGGCGCTGCCATACCCGTACCAATCTGGAATTACTGGTCACGGGCGATCGAGTGAAATGGCAAGCTGACCCGAATACAGGCCTCGGCATTATTACCGCCATTCATCCGCGTCGCTCCTTGCTGACCCGTCCTGACCGTTACCACAAAGTCAAACCAGTGGCAGCCAATATCAGCCTGATTGTGATTGTATTTGCACCCTTGCCCGAGCCTGCACCGACCTTGATTGACCGCTATTTGGTGGCGTGTGCCGATGCTGACATTCCTGCGTTATTGGTACTGAACAAGACCGATTTACTCAAAGAAAATGACCCGATTCTGGATATGCTCAAGGAATATCAAGATTTGGGGTATGAAGTGATGCAGTGCCAATCTCTGGGTGATGGCGATGTCAGTGCAATCGCCCAACGTCTCGAAGGTGAAACGGTGGCTTTTGTGGGTCAGTCTGGGGTGGGTAAAAGCTCGCTGATCAATACCATTGTTCCTGATGCGGCACAGAAAACCAACATCATTTCTGAAAACTCGGCATTGGGACAACATACCACGACGTCCACCCGTCTGATTCCCTTTGGTCAGGGCGCATCACTGATTGACTCACCAGGGATTCGTGAATTTGGTTTATGGCATCTGACCACTGAAAAAGTGCAACAGGGTTTTCCTGAAATTCAGAATCACTTGGGCTACTGCCAGTTCCGTAACTGTACCCATAAACATGAAAAACAGTGCGCACTGCGTTTGGCTGCCAGTGATGGTGAAATTTTGCCTCGTCGTTTAGACAGTTTTTTACGTTTAATGGATGAAATTGCTGAAGCACAGCAAAAAAATTAGACTTTCTGTCTGTCCTCCCCTTGAAGCGGTGATTTTGATCACCATATTTATGAGCTATACTCTAGGCAATTTTGAATTGTAATTAGGTGATTTGTGGAACGTTGGTTGGAATTTATGGGGAATCACCCCTTTTTATTTGGAACACTTGGGGCATTAGTGGTGTTGTTCTTCGTTCTTGAAGGACAGCGCAATGGTCGCAAAATCTCTCCACAATCTTTGGGTATTTTAGTGAAAGCAAAAAATGCCATGTTGATTGATTTACGTGATGCAAAAGACTTCCGTGAAGGTCATATCAGTGGCAGCCGTAACATTCCCTACAGCCAAATTGCAAGCCATGTCGAAGAGTTAAAAGCTGCGGATCGTCCATTGGTGTTTATTTGCAACCTTGGTCAAGTCGCAGGTTCAGCTTTGCAACAAGTCAGTCATGCTGATAGCTACCGTTTAGATGGCGGGATCAGCAACTGGAAAGCGCAAGGCTTACCTTTGGTAAAAGCCAAATAATTGCTTAAGGAGACTCTAATGACTGAAGTAACGATCTATTCTACAACTGTATGTCCTTACTGCGTTCGCGCAAAACAGCTTCTTGAGCGTAAAGGCGTTGAATACAAAGAAATTAATTTATCCAACGAAGCGCCTGAAGTTCGTGTAGAACTCATGCAACGTACCAACCACCGTACTGTTCCACAGATTTTTATTGGCGAACAATTTATTGGTGGGTTTGACCAGCTTTATGCTTTAGAGCGTGAGGGTAAACTCGACGGATTATTGGCTTAACCATAAAGCATAGTTCAAATTTATATTAAGGATTTAAGAATGAGCGAAGAACAACAAGTTCAACCACAATTGGCACTCGAACGTATTTATACCAAAGACATTTCTTTTGAAGTTCCTGGCGCGCACGTGTTCACCAAAGAATGGCAGCCAGAACTGAATATCAACCTTTCTTCTTCTGCGGAAAAAGTTGATCCAACCCATTTCGAAGTGTCTTTAAAAGTTGTTGTTCAAGCAAACAATGCTGGCGATACGGCATTTATCGTTGATGTAACGCAAGCAGGTATTTTCCTAGTTGATGGTGTTGAAGAAGAACGTCTTCCATACATTTTAGGCGCATACTGCCCGAACATTTTGTTCCCATTCTTACGTGAAGCGGTGAATGATATGGTCACTAAAGGCAGCTTCCCACAGTTATTGTTAACGCCAATCAACTTTGATGCTGAGTTCGAAGCGAATATGCAACGTGCTCAAGCTGCAATGGCTGAAGGTCAAGCTTAAATCCTCATCTTTTATGATGGATGAAAAAAGGCTGAATCATCGATTCAGCCTTTTTTATTGCGCTTCATTCATCCTTCTAAAAGTCAAATTTACCCTGATACCTTGTACTTTTTTACTCGGTGGCAAACGATGTAGCCAATAGGTTTGTGTCTGATCTTTCATCACCAATAAACTACCATGTGCCAGTAACAGCTCCACTTTTTCATGGGTTTGCTTATGCTTAAAAGCAAACTTGCGTTCTGCACCCAAACTTAATGAAGCAATTGCTGCATGTTGTTTTAATTCACGTTCGGCATCACTATGCCATGCCATTCCCTCTTCCCCTGAATGATATAGATTGAGTAAACAGGCATTAAAGGTTTCTCCCGTTTTCGCTTCGACCAAGGCTTTTAAAGCCAACAGTTCGGGCGTCCACAGCAAAGCCTGTTTGGTGGTTTTCGAGTAGGTATAGGAAAAGGCCTGATCGGCATACCATGCCACTTTGCGTTTGGTCACAATAATCTTGCCAAAAATTACCGCCAAATCATTTTGCCAAGCGATGCTTTCTAACAGTCGTTGTAAATAATGATCTGCCTCAGCAACCTCCATAATTTGACCGTAATAATGCACACAACCTTCATAAGGCAGTAAATTCTGTGTTGAATCAAATTCAACTGGAAATAAAGACATCTTAAGCCTCTTGCTCCTTTGCGTCGCTTTGCGCACTTTCCCAGCCAATCATGGCAGCCTTGCGGGTTGTACCCCAATGATAATTGCCCAATACGCCTGAGGCCTGAATCACCCGATGGCAGGGAATCAAAAATGCCACAGGATTATGGGCGACAGCCGTTCCCACCGCACGTGCCGCTTTCGGTTGATCAATCAGTGCCGCAACATCCGCATAACTCGCCAGTTGCCCAGCAGGAATTTTAAGCAAACTTTCCCAGACCTTTAATTGAAAAGCTGAACCCTTTAAATGCAATTTCACTTGCTCAATCGAATTGGGCTGTGCAGTCAACAATGCCAAGGCTCGTTGCTGCATGGCATCGTCTTGTTGTAGATATTCTGCATTGGGAAATTTGGCGCGCAACTCTTGTAAAGCAGGTTCATCTTGCTCAATAAAAGACAAGGCACATACGCCTTTTATGGTGGAAGCCACCAACACCCGACCAAATAAAGTCTCCGCAAATTGATAATGAATCTTTAGTCCTGCACCACCCTGCTTATACTCTGCGGGCGTCATGCCTTCAATCTGAATAAATAAGTCATGTAAGCGACTGCTGCTCGACAACCCCGTTTGCAAAGTCGTCTCTAATAAAGAGGCCGATTGCTCCGATCTTAAAATCGATTTGGCATGTTCCAAACTGATATATTGCAAAAATTTCTTGGGGCTGGTACCTGCCCATTCACTAAACAGACGCTGAAAATGAGCGGGACTTAAATGAATCTGCGCAGCGACTTCATCCAAAGTCGGCTGATGCTGAAAATGCTGCTGGATATACTCAATGGCTTGAGCAATCCGTTGATAATGTTGCTGCGAAGACATGCCCATTAATCCTTCAAGATTTCTGTTATTAATGTAGCAACTCTACACAAGGCTGGAAATCTGAATCATGCTCAATTGCAACCAAGATCTTATCCATCAGCCATAAAAAAACTGTACCTTTTCAGGGTACAGTTTTGGATACTACAACGTGCTTCACAACCATCAATTAGTGCGCGTAGTATTTGTGCCCTTGGTCGCGTAATTCGCCAATTTTCTTCCCTTGTTTTTTCGCTTCGTCTAACTTACCTGCTTGTGCCAGCGTTTTGGTTTTATCAATTTCGACAATAATCTGGTCGAATAAAGCCGTCGAACTTGGCACTTTCTCAGCCGTATGCGCCGTCAATTTATACTGCTTGGCATGCACCGCTGCACCACGCATATTGTTCAAGGCACTGGTTGCCACTTGTGGAGTTGAAGCTTGATTAAAAGCTTTATAATTTTTCCCAAGGGTTTTCATATCATCTTCTAAACCTGCCGCCATAACGCTATGGCTAAGGACCAAAGATGACAACATTACAACGGTGGCTAAAGTTTTTTTAATCATGAGATGTCCTATCAAAAACTGTGGCTATGGTTTATTTATCAGGGAAAGTATACGGAATGTTTATACAAACACTCAGCTTTATTCTTCTCATGTAGCATACATAAAAAATGCAACGGATTCGTTGCATTTTCATAAAAATTTCACAGCGTTATTTGGCTTCAGGATGCTGCAAAGCATCGTGCATGGCTTCTACCAATTGTTGTGCAATTTCTTGTTTTGAGGCTTTTTCTAAATCACGTTTGTCCATGTGATATTGATTGGCAAAAAACACGGTCATGGCATTTTCATCGGAAGCAAAACCAATATCCGCACGGGATACATCATTGCAGGCAATCATATCCAACTTTTTCGCCACCAACTTGCCTGCTGCATATTCTTCCACGTTACGGGTTTCTGCGGCAAAACCCACCATAAATGGACGTTTTTGCTGTTGGGCAATGGTCGCAACAATATCGGGGTTTTTCACCAAAGCGACATTCAGCTCATCACCTGATTTTTTAATTTTATGTTCTGCGACTTCTGCCACACGATAATCCGCTACAGCCGCGGTCGCAATGAAAATATCACAGCCTTCTTCCAGCATTTGCATACTGGTATTCAACATCTGAATCGCGGAAGAGACATTGATACGGCGCACGCCATTGGGTGTGTCCAAACTGACAGGACCTGCAATTAAAGTCACTTTCGCACCCGCAGCATAACAAGCCGCCGCCAGAGCAAAGCCCATTTTGCCTGTGCTGTGATTGGAAATATAACGCACAGGGTCAATCGCTTCTCGGGTTGGACCTGCAGTAATCACAACATGCTTACTCGCCAACAGACCGAATTTTTCGGCAATGGCACGCTGTGCTTTATGGAAATATTCAGTGACCTGATAGGCCAAATCTTCAGGCTCAGGCATACGGCCTAAACCGACATCACCACAAGCTTGAGAACCAGCTTCAGGCATAATCACATGCACGCCATCTTCAATTAAAGTGTTGAGATTACGTTGCGTAGCTTTGGCGGCCCACATTTGCTGATTCATTGCAGGTGCAACCCAAACCGGTGCTTTGGTCGCCAGATATAGGGTACTGAGTAAATCATCCGCCAAACCTGCGGCAAATTTGGCTAAGGTATCGCAGCTGGCTGGAGCAACCAATAACAAGTCTGCCCAACGCGCCAGTTCGATATGCCCCATACCTGCTTCAGCTTCAGGATCGAGTAATTCGGTATGCACTGGATTGCCTGACAAGGCTTGAAAAGTCAGCGGAGTAATAAATGCCTGTGCCCCATGGGTCATGACCACCCGCACATTAAATCCCTGATCTTTGAGTCGACGAACCAAGATGGCACTTTTATAGGCTGCAATTCCGCCAGTAACAGCCAAAATGATGTTTTTATTTGGAATTACACTTAAGTCAAAGCTCACAAACAGTATACCTTTCTGTTGCAGTGGCGCTCACAATAGCATTAAATAACCGCATCCCCAAGACATTGACTGGGGCGTAACTTGATAATAAACACTAAAAAGTTAAACAAAAATGAATCTATCGATCAAACATTGGCCTGAACAAGAGCGTCCACGCGAACGCTTATTGCAACAAGGGGCAAATAGCCTGTCCGATGCCGAACTCTTGGCAATTTTCCTGCGTTCTGGCTCTAAACAACATTCAGCCGTTGAATTAGCCAGACTGCTAATTGGTCATTTTGGCGGACTCGCCCCGATTCTCAATGCGCAGCTAGAACAACTCAGTCAGTTTCATGGTATTGGCGCGACCAAATACTCTCAACTAATGGCAGTCAAAGAACTGGGACGGCGCTATGTCGCGCAACAACTGCAACAGCACAGCCTCGAAATTCAAAATTCCAGCCAACTGTTAGATTATCTGCGTTTTGAATTATTGGGTGAAACACAGGAAGTCTTTGCGGTGTTATGTCTCGACAGCCAATTGCGTAAACTCAACTTTAAAAAGCTGTTCTTTGGCTCACTGAATAGCTGTACTGTATCCCTGAATCAATTGCTCCGCCATGCTTTGCAACAACAGGCCAGTTCCATTGTAATTGCGCATAATCATCCCTTGGGACATGCCCTGCCTTCGGCTGCCGATATTGCCCTGACCCAGCAAATTGCACAGGCCTGTCAACTGCTTGAAATACAATTATTGGATCATTGCGTGATTGCCGCGACAGGCAGTTTTTCTTTTGCTGAACAGGGCTTAATCAAGTCCACTTAAAGCCTTTCAGCAAATATTGACAAATGCCCAGTGACAGATGAAGATCAAGCAAAAATAAATGATGAATATCCCCACATGATTGTGCGAGAACAACCCGACGTCTTTAAAATATTATTTTCATGGCGCGGTACTATCCTCCCGAAAGTGCTGCCTCCTTTAGGCGTGGTCATGCTGATTTCCACCATCGTCGGTGGTGTATCACACTTAGGTTATTTCCACTTTCCAGAACTGCCATTGGTCGGCTTTACCCTGATTGGCGTGGTGCTGTCTATTTTCCTTGGTTTTAAAAATACCGCCTGTTATGACCGCTGGTGGGAAGCACGCAAACTGTGGGGCATGCTCATTGCAAATGCCCGACATTTTGACCGTAACTGTCGTATTCTCAGTCAGGCTAGACGTGAAAGGATTATTCAGCATGTAATTGTGTTTGCCAATGTGTTGCGTGATCGGCTACGCCATCAAACCGAAAACCCTACCGAATTAACCGAAACCACAGGCTTAAGCCAACAAGCACTCACTCAACTTTATCAACAAGTGAACGCCCCGCAATACACCCTGAGTCTGATTCAGTGGGAGCTAATGCAAGCCCTAAAAGAAGGTGAAATCTCCGACATTATTTATGCGCAAATGAATGAACATGTGGCGGAAATGAGTTTGGTGCAAACAGGCTGTGACCGTATTGCGACGACGCCTTTACCCTTTGCTTATTCGGTACTCCTAAACCGTACCGTATATTTCTTTTGTTTCATGTTGCCCTTTAGTCTGGGTGCAACCTTAGGCTTGGCGACGCCTTTATTGGTGGGCATTTTAGCCTATACCTTTTTAGGTTTAGATGCCTTAAGTTCAGAGATTGAAGAACCGTTTGGCACGCAAAGTAATGACTTACCTTTAGATGCCATGGTGCGTACCATTGAAATTGAATTGCTCGGTACTTTAGGCAAACCAACACCACCGCCGATTCAAGCACGAGATCATAATCTGCTTTAAGCCAATCTTTAACCTGACTCACGAAGTTCCTGTTCAAACTCCCGTGAGTCAGCGCTTTACATCCTAGACAAAGCTTTCCCAAATCCCTACTTGCCCCGCTTTGACGACAGGAATATGTCCCAATTTAATCCACGGCATATTTTCACCATGAAAGTCACTGCCTACCGAAACCTTTAAGCCATATTCCGCAATCATGCGATCCACCATCTGCCGTGTTGCAGGCGGGTCAATCTGTGGCGGTAATTCCACGGCATCTCCACCCGATTGTGCAAATAACTCAATGAGGTAACGTACATTGGTGGCAGATAAATCATAGCGGGTCGGATGCGCCAAAACAGCAAAGCCACGGCTGGCATGAATGGCCTGAATGGTTTCTTCTAGTCCCAAACCATCAAACTTCACATAGGCCTTTTTACCTTCCTTGATATATTTATCAAAGGCTTGCTGCACACGACTTACGATGCCTTTTTCTACCAAAGTTTTGGCGATATGGGTCCGTGTAATTCTGTCAGCCTCGCCATCAACTTTCGCCAGCACATCGGCATAAATATCCTGACCAATCAGTGGGGTTAGCAAACTACAAATCTGCGCTGCACGTTCGGCACGGATCTGCTTTTGTTGTTCCAACACCGCCAATAAGGGTTCAGGCTGCTGCATATTCAACGCAACAATATGTACGCTATAGCTTTTCTTTGTGGCTAGACGTGACCATTGACTGGAAATCTCGACCCCAGAAATTAACTTCATGTCATAGCCATGTGCAATCTGTGCAGCCATAGCCAAACCGTCCATAGTATCGTGGTCGGTCAAGGCTAACGTATGGATGCCTTTTTCATGCGCGGCATGCACCAGTTGTTCTGGTGACAAAGTTCCATCAGAAATATTACTATGTGTATGTAAATCTACGCCAAGCATCACTTATACTAAGCCACTTTATTAAACAGATTCAGATACTCTAACATGAAAGCACTTTTAGACTTTGTGCCACTCATTATTTTCTTTTATTTATATAAGACGGTAGATCCGAAAGACACTCAGCACCCTCTCCTTCAATTGATTGGTTCCGCTGGTGGCGTAGACAATAATAATATCTTGGTCGCAACAACAGGTTTAATCCTTTCCATGTTGGTGGTGTATGGCGCTCTGTTCATCATGCAGAAATTCCGTTTGGATAAACAGCAGTGGATTGTGCTGTTTATGACGGTCATTTTTGGTGGCATTACCCTGATGCTCAGTGATGATTTCTATATTCGCCTCAAAGCAGCCATTTTGAATATGGTTTTTGCAGGTGCTTTCCTGTTATCGCCTTATTTTAGTAAGGATCGTACCCCTTTAATTAAGCGATTATTTGCTCCCATTTTTAATTTGGGTGAGCAAGGCTGGAAAAGACTGAATTATGCTTGGGCAGCCATGTTTGCGGTGATGTCTGGCTTGCATGTATTTTTCGCTTTCTTATTTATGAACGGAAAATATTGGGGTGAATTTACCGCTTTTGGTGACATGCTGGTGATGTTTTCCTTTATCATTATCCAGTTTATTGTATTGCGTAAATACTTTAAGTCCTCTGAAGATTAATATTCGTTTAGCGCGCTGAGAATCATCATGCCATTATTTGTTGTGACCTGTACCGATCAAGACGGTACTGTAGAAAAACGCCTTGCGGTACGCCCTCAACATCTTGCACGTTTAGAACAATTAGATGCTGAAGGTCGCTTAATCGTCGCAGGTGCGATGCCAAAAGATCCAAGTAATCCACAGGCAGGTTTTTACGGAAGTACCATTATTGTAGATTTCGATAGCCGTGAAGCACTCGATGCTTGGCTGCAAGATGAGCCGTTCTTGAAAGAAGGCGTCTATGCAAAAATCGAGGTTAAACCGTTTAACAAAGCGTTTCCTAAAGGATAACATTCATGCGCGCTGTTGCTCCTAGTTTACTGGGTCTTTCTCTTTTATGTTCTACGGCTTGGGCGGTAGAACCTGCAACAACTCCAGCTCCTGCTGTAGCGCCTGCTGCACCTGCTGCACCAGCACCAACAGCGCCACATACACTTCCTGCGGATAAACCGCGTGTCATTCCCGCAGTAGCCACAGTGAATCCAAATGGTCAGCCGCAAGAGGCACAGCCCCTTACTGCAGAACAACTTGCCAAGAATAAAGCCTTACAAGATTTAAAAATTAAAGCCTTGGTCAAAGACCAATCCATGCGCTTGCAACAGTTGGAAAAAGCCAACTTAGAGGCATTGGCACAAAATCAGGAATTACAGTTAAAGAATGATAATTTGGGTGTACAGGTGCAAGTCCTGCAAAGTGAACGCAGCGCGCAAATGTTTATTTACGGCGCGGTGACACTTGCAGTGGGTGTGCTGCTAGGCTTCCTGATTGCCAGTTATGCGCAAACCAAACGTCGTCGCCAATGGTAATTTTCCACGCTTTCATTTAAAGGTTAAAACTTTTGTCTCACGCAATACAGACCGCTGAACTCGATTGGCATCAGGTTGATGGCATCGAGGTGCCTGTTTCTAAACAATTTGGCGATGTCTATTTTTCCAAAGACAATGGTTTACTCGAAACCCGCCATGTGTTCCTGCATGGCAATGATCTCGCCACACGTTTAGCCAATTTAACGGACTACCAATATTTTTCGATTGGTGAAACAGGCTTTGGTACGGGTTTAAATATTTTGGCATTGTGGCAAATGTGGCAATACTGTCGTCCCGATAACCATAGTCACCTGCATGCCATGAGTGTGGAAAAATTTCCACTTTCCAAACCCGATCTGATTCGTGCACTGAATGCGTGGCCCGAACTCAAGCCTTTAGCCGATCAACTGATTCAACAATATCCGTTGCCGCTTGCAGGCTGCCATCGCCTAAGCTTTCCTGAAGAACGCTTTAGCCTAGATCTTTGGTTCGGTGATGCACATGACGTTTTTCCACAGATGCAGAAATTCCACCCTGTAGATGCTTGGTTCCTCGATGGTTTCGCACCGTCTTGTAATCCCGACATGTGGCAAGAGCAAGTGTTGAATCATATTGTACGGCTCTCTGACTATGGCACCACGTTTGCCTCATTCAGCGTGGCTGGCGTGTTAAAACGCGGGCTAAAGCAGCATGGTATTCAGATTACTCGCCCACGTGGTTTTGGGCATAAACGGGAAATGCTTAAAGCTTGTTGGTTAAAGCCAACGCTTGATGCTAAAAGCGACACTGAACCGCATCAAATGACGACTGAGGCCTCCAAGCCAATCAGCACCAAGCAACGTCAAATTGCCATTATTGGCGCAGGAATCGCAGGTTTAAGCTGTGCTTGGGCCTTTGCACAGCGCGGGCATGCAGTGACGCTCTATGACCAAACTGCGCCACTCGCAGGCGGCTCAGGAAATCCTTTGGCTTTGCTTAATCCTAAACTATGTCCGATTGAACAAAGCCATGAACATTTGATGACTTTGGCATGGCAACATGCACTACGGCATTATGCCTACTTTCAGGCCTTCCGCCCGATACAAGTCAATCAAATGGCGCTCAAAAATGCAGAGGATTTACTGGGTTTAGCCAATGAATATCCTCAGCAAGTACTGAGTACCAGCTCGGCTCAGGACTGTGGCATGGCCACCGAATTCCCGAGCTTAAAACTGTTACAAGCAGGAGTGGTCTCCCCGCATGCTTTACGAGATCAAATGCTGCAACACCCTTTGATTCAATTTCAGCAAGCGACGATCAAGAATTTTGTCTCTGATGATACACTACAAGTCTTTGATTCACAGGATCAGCATTTAGGTGATTTTGATCATGTGATTGTCTGCTGTGCGCGTCAAAGCCAAGCCTTTTTTGAGCACTATCCCGTATTGAAACCCATTCGTGGTCAGGTCAGTTGGGTGGAAAATTCAGAACATGCCTTAGCGAGCGATCAGGCGTATAGCTATGGCGGTTATTGTATGCAGCTGAATCCTGAACAATTGATTTTGGGTGCATCCTTTTATCCGAATCGGGAGGATAGTGAGGTCCTGGTCGAAGACCATGTACATAACTTCAATCTTATCCACAGTGTCTTCCCAAATTATGCACAATCCCTGCCAGCAACCTCGACTTGGCAAGGTCGTGCATCCGTGCGTGCACAAACCCAAGACTACTTCCCTGTCTTAGGTCGCTTGGATGAAGCTACTGAAATTTATAGTTTGGCTGGCTTAGGTTCTAAGGGCTTTTTGTTTGCGCCCCTGTGTAGTGAAATTTTGGCTGCCAAAATTCTTTCAGAAGCCTGCCCTGTTCCGAGTTCACTTTTGAAAAAACTGGATATTCAGCGTTTTGTCAAAAAAACTAAACCGAAGAAACCGTATTTTAATGCTCAGCTGAATGCGCAGACTGAAAATTAACTTTCTTTTTATTGCGGTATTTATTGTTCTCTTCTTCATTTACAAAAAAAGCGCCAAAAGGCGCTTTTTTTGATCAGGTTCCTTGTTCTAAAGGTAAACCTGCATCACGTGCAGCTCGTGTACCGCCCATCAGGACCACATACTCACGTGAATTATCTAAACCATCAAGAAGTTCAGCAGCACGGGGAGCCTTACTTCCACCACCACACAAAATGTAAATGGTCTGATCCGCAGACACCTGAGTTAAGCAGTCTGCTGACAGGCCCGTGATTGGCTGATTAACTGCACCCTTTACATGGGCTTCAGCATATGCACTAGCGTCACGGACATCCCAGATGATGGCATCGTCTGGGAACTCAAATGTTGTAATTTCTTGTTTACGGATCATTGCGCACTCCTTTGATGTAAACAACACTTGGCAAATGAAGAAAACATCCCTAGCATCTCAGATATTCTTTCCATTTGTAAAGGTCTATTCTATGCCATCGTTCGATATTGTTTCAGAATTAGAGATTTTTGAAGTAAATCATGCAGTTCAGAACACTCAAAAAGAAATTGCAACGCGTTTTGACTTCCGCGGGCAAGATGTTTCAATTGAACTCAATGAAAAATCAAAAGAAATTAAAATTAGCACAGAAAGTGATTTCCAGTGTGAGCAAGTCTATAACATGCTGGAAAACCATTTCTATAAGCGTAAAGTCGATGTACAAGCTTTAGACCCGCAAAAAGCGACGGCTTCGGGCAAAAACGTGGTTCAGGTAATTAAACTGAAAGATGGTCTTGACTCAGATACTGCGAAAAAAATTAATAAAGCCATTAAAGAAAGCGGTATTAAAGTGCAATCATCTATTCAAGGTGACAAAATTCGTGTGACCGATAAAAAACGCGATACTTTACAGCAAGTAATGAATTTTCTGCGTGAACAACAATTTGGACTTCCATTGCAATTTAATAACTTTAAAGACTAATGTGAAGTCATTCAGCATCTAGAGGCATGATATGACACAAGGCAATCGTTTATCCAAACTGGTCAAAGCCACTTCAAAGTTTCCACAAGGAATTCGAAGTACGCTTTGGAGCAAAGCTTTTGGTCGTATTGTGCCGATGGTCGGCACAGCCAATATTCGTTACCTCGCAGTCGATCAACATCATGTGGTGGTGCGTATTGAAAATCAACGCAACATGCAAAACCACATTAAGGGCGTACATGCAGCGGCAATGGCTTTATTGGCTGAAACTGCAACTGGATTTTTAACGGGTTTACATGTTCCAGATCATCGTATTTTGCTGATTAAAACCTTACATGTCGATTATTTAAAAGTTGCACAAGGTGGACTCACCGCGACAGCCAGTTTAAGTCCAAAACAGCAAAAGTTAATTGCCGAGCAGGAAAAAGGTGAATTGCTGATTCCTGTAACCGTGATTGATGATGCAGGCAATGAACCGATTCAATGCCAAATGCTGTGGGCGTGGTTACCGAAACGTAAGTCGGCTTAAAATAGATAGAGGCATAAAAAAACCAGCGCATTGCTGGTTTTTTTTATTGAAGCTTAAGCAGATTGAGTGCTCATAAACTTCTGCTTCACTTCTTCAGGAATTTGACGTTTATTGCCTTTTACATCGACGGCAACAAAGGTGAACACCCCTTCAGTAACGCGTTTCGCTTCACGCGAACTGTCATGGCTATCCCAAACTTCAATTTGCATCTGAATTGAAGTATTGCCCACTTTTAAAATTTTGGTATAACAACTAATCACATCCCCAACTTTTACTGGCACCAGAAAAGTCATTTGATTAATCGAAATTGTTGCACAACGCCCTTTACTAAAGCGTTCTGCATGGATTGCTCCAGCCAAGTCCATTTGTGACACAATCCAGCCACCAAATACATCACCACTCCAGTTGGTATCCGCTGGCATCGCGATGGTTTGAAGAGATAAAGTCCCTTCTGGTTTCACATGAATATCTGACACGATTTCTCCAAGCCTATTGTGCTTTGACTAGGCATTAGACATTTGAATGTTGATCCAGCCACTGTTGCAGTTCACTCGATCTAAGCGCACCGCTTATTCTAGCAATTTCAGTGGTTTTATTCATCAACACGAGGGTTGGAATACTCCGCACATGAAAAGCGCTGCTTAAACGAGGAGACTCTTCAGTATTAATTTTGGCAAAAATCACACGAGGGTTCTGTTTTGCCACGGCTGCGAAATGAGGAGCCATCATTTTACACGGTCCGCACCACTCTGCCCATAAATCAATCAAAATGGGTAAATCACTGTGCGTGATGAACTGGCTAAAATTCTGCTCATTTAAATCAATCGGGGCTAAAGGAATTAAAGCTTGATGGCATTGGCCGCAACTGGGTTGTGACTCGATTTTTTCTTCAGGCACGCGATTCTTCGCCAAACAAGATGGGCATACAATAATCATGAGCTGACTCCAATATGTTGATGTAAGAATTCTAATTGGGTCGAAATGGCTTTTTCAAACCATGGATGATGATAAATATCGAAATGTTTCATCTCCCATTCATAGTATTGCACATAAGGAGCAATATTCGTCGCCGCCTCACGACTCGACGCAATCGGCATTAAACTATCTTCTTTAGCCGCAATAAACAGCACAGGAATATTAATTTTTCGCAGCTCCTGAATGGGACGATAACGAATCAGATTAAAGAAAACCCGTGCTGGAATTTCACCACTCCAAAAATAGTCAGGATGTACAATCGATGAGTATCCCGTATAACTGTCTACGGTCGGCATAAAACTTAATTCGGTTAAACTCACTACAGGCAATGTTTTCGCAGCCATCCCCACTTTGCCACCCATATAATCTTGGCTAGAAATTTTCAAGGCTTTCGGCAGTTGTGGAATCGGATAGAGTTTTGCCAGTTCACTACCATCCACCATCGGGACTTGTACCATCACCGCCTGAATATTTTTCAATTCACTGGCTAGAGTTAAGACATAGCCACCACTCAGTGCCGTCCCCCACAAAACAATCCGGCGTGAATCAATCGATTTTCGCTCGAGAAGATGTGCAATCATGGTTCGCCAATCTTCTAATTGTGATTTGATAGACACCAGTTCACGTGGTCGACCTGTGCTCCCACCCCAATACCGATAATCAAACAACACCACGGCATAACCCGCTTGGGCAAATTGTTTTGCATATTGCACCAATTTAAACTGACGCAAACCTGCCAAGCCATGTGCCATCAAAATGACCGCGGGTTTTTGCTCTGTTTTCGGTCGATAAAAATCTGCTGCAAGAACATCTTGACCACTTTTGACATATAAAGGCTCGACCGTGTAAGCGTACATACGCGCTCCAGTACGTTATTTTATGGTTGTAATCGTTTATAAAAATTTCAACTGATTCAACAGTGCAATCAGCTTAATGCTATCATAAAGCATATATTGTTTAATTGGATGATGGAGTGACACAATGAGCGAAAATGTAGGCTTCGCAGGTCAAATTGGCCCTGAGCATGTTGAACAAGTTGTCGAAAAAGGATTTAAATCCATTATCAACAATCGCCCTGATATGGAAGGTGGACCTGAGCAACCAACCAGCGCCCAAATTGAAGAAGCCGCTCGCACAGCAGGACTCGATTATGTTTATCAACCTGTCGTTGCTGGTCAAATTACTGAGCTCGATGTACGCACTTTTGCCAATCATTTCAATGAGCTTCCAAAACCTGTTTTAATGTTCTGCCGTACAGGCAATCGTTCTAACAATCTATATCAACTGGCAAAACAAATGGATTTGCTGGATGATTAAGCGGTTCTTTGCTACATGCATTTTGTGTAGCACCTTACTGAATAGCACAGCGCTTTTCGCTCAGAAAGCCCAAACACCACAAGCACTGAGCGAAAACCTTACCATCTCTGGTCAGTTGGATGATAAAACCTTTCGACTCTTGTTAAAACAAGGGTTTAAGTCGGTGATTGTCAATCGACCCGATCAGGAAATGGGAAACAATATTTCCGTCAGCCAGTTACGGAATATTGCAGAGCAATCCCATGTGAGCGTCATTTACCAACCCATCGATAACGGTAAAATTACACAAACAGATATCATCGAGTTTTCAAAGTACTATAACGAACTTCCTAAACCCATTTTAATGATTTGTAAAAGCGGTCATCGCTCCAGCGAATTATTTAATGAAGCACTTAAGCAAGGTTTATTGCATGAATAAAATAATGGTTGTCGTAATATGTACGTTACTC
Organism: Acinetobacter sp. NigerLNRRAM0016; assembly: GCF_054112845.1. Classification (NCBI taxonomy): domain Bacteria; kingdom Pseudomonadati; phylum Pseudomonadota; class Gammaproteobacteria; order Moraxellales; family Moraxellaceae; genus Acinetobacter; species Acinetobacter sp. NigerLNRRAM0016. Next base: position 5,313 of record NZ_JBSYVT010000033.1, on the reverse strand, counting down.
TTATCTGCTTGTAGTTCCATGAACGTTCGCCCGACTGTTGGGGTGAGTGTCGGTACAGCAATTTAAATTTTAGCTCAAAAAAAAAAACAGCGCCGTAGCGCTGTTTTTTTATCAATATTAATCTAGTGTAACCGTTCTGGTCGTTACTTTATTTGGGGTGGTAATCGTAATTTTCACATCATCACCAGCCGCACATTTTAGTAATCTTGCAGTGTATTTGACACCCTCATTAGTATCTAATGCGAAAGTTGCAGGTGACAACATAGCAACCACATTTGGCACAGTAACAGCACCCTCTAAAATATCTGCCTCGCATGCCAAGCCATTATCCGTATTGTCTTTTACTGTAACGGCAACTGTTGTTGCAGATGGCATAGGTACAGTCTTTGCACTATTCCCATAAACTTGGAACGTAAAGATATTAGACGTAATATCAGTCATTGTGGAATTCACCCCCGTGATTCCATAAAACGTAGGAGTATCACTAGCAAAGGCAAAAATTAACTGTTGGCGAATTACAGCATCCAAATTAGTGTCACATGTTCCACTTACATTCGGTTGTGACATTGTGGATGTACCACATGCACCTGTAGCTCCACGTTTATAAATAAACTCACCTAAATTTGCATTATAAGCATTGTCTTCATTATCATCGCGGAAAAAGTCACCAATATTCGTACTATTTCCATATTTATCTTGTAGCTTATCAACAGCCGCAGTATAAACATTATCACCATCGATATCGATAAATGACTTATCCCCTTCTACATAAGCCAATACCGTTACACGGTTATCAACAGGGCGTGGATTTTGCGTAGTTAATGTCACTGAACACGAACCTGACGAAGATGAACAATTCGGCGTAATGCTTCCACCTTCAGCAAGGAAACTAATCACTGTTCCATCAGGCACAGGGTTACCCACGCGATCTACCATTCGCGCAACTACAGTTGCAGTATCTCCATCTTTATCATTTTGTAGTGAATTCTTAGAAACTGAAATACTTAAACCATCCTGAGTAACGCGTCCTGTAGAAATCGCTACATTTTTAGATAAAGCATATACATTAGCATTTGAAACTAATGTCGCTTTAATCTCTACAGGACCAGGTTTATTACCAGGGTAAAGGTTGATAAGAATTTTTCCAGTAGAATCACTTTTTACAGTCTTCGTTGCTGTATTTCCGAAAGTCACAAAACTTAGTCCTTCTGGACCACGTATAAGTTCAATATTTACATCTTTATTTGCAGCTGGAACTCCATTTGCATACACTGTAAACTCTATTTGACCACTAGATGCTGAGCCACTACTTTGAATTCCTAAATTAACTGCATCCGATGTATAAACGAGTGAGTTTGCTTCAATAGAAGCAATATTTACACTAATAGTTTTAGAGACTGTCGCATTGTTAGCAGTTGCAGTAATGGATTGTGCACCTTCACAAAGTTTACCGTTTGCATCTATAGCTTTATAAGTAGTTGTCACATCACCTTGATTTGAAGACAAAACTGAAGAATTATCAAAAGTTCCGCAACTCGTAGTAAAGTTGACGGACACATTATTTTGATTTTCACCACTACTTGCATCTTGTGTTTTCAAATTAATATTTGTAGATGCCCCAGACTCAAGACTTGCATTAACTGCTGTCATATTCGCTAACAGAATATTTGCTGCTTGAAGCGTAAAATAAAATGGATTCGAAGTAGCCGTTTTACCATCATATTCTGCAGTTGCTGAAAGTTGATAACTTCCTGTATCAGTCATACTTTCAGGTTTAATTGCAATACTCGCAATACCCTCTGCATTTGTTAAGACGGCACCATTGGTTGTTCCAAACTCAACTCCGCCACCAGTAAACGTTACTAAAGCACCACTAATTCCCTTTCCAGAAGAGTCAGTCACTTTAACTTTCGCTGTTGCTCCTGCAATATTGACAGCTGTTGTAGCCTTACCGTTAACATCATAAAGTGAAATTACACCAATATTTACGGCAGCAGTAGAAGTACTTCCACCAGTAGAAACTCCACCTGAATTATTATTTTCAAAATAGCCATCACTTCCTCCCCCCCCGCAACTCGCTAACAAAACACATAACGCAATAGTCGACAGTTTTAGACCAATTTGTTTATTATTCATCAAAATTCCCCGAACATTTTTGTTCAAAAGTAGTAATTAAAATTGTTAATTGGCAGTATGTAATCATATAAGTAGCTTTATGTAAATAAAGTCATACCAAATGTTCAACTGTGTTAGTCTTAGAACAGATCTGTTAAATAATAACGACTATGTACGACATAATTATTATTGGTGCAGGCACAGCTGGTCAGGCTGCGTATAAAGAAGCGATTAAACATACTTCAAATATACTGATTATTAACCATGGTCCTTGGGATACTACCTGTGCACGTGTAGGTTGTATGCCGAGCAAAGTACTCATTTCAGCAGCAAACCAATTACATGATGCTCAATCATTAGATAAATTTGGCATATCAGCCCAATTAGAAACAGACACAAAATTCGTCATGTCGCATGTTCGTCAATTTAGAGACCGTTTTTCACAATCAACCTTAAAAGATGTAGCTCGCTGGGAAGCAAGCCATAAAATATCTGGGCACGCTCACTTTATTGATGGTTCCACAATTGAAGTCAATCAGGAACGTTACCAAGCCCGAAGCTTTATTCTTGCCGTGGGGTCAACACCAAGTTTTGATCTTGCGTGGAAAAAGGAATTAGGATCTAAACTCATCACTTCCGATGACATCTTTGAACTTGAACAATTACCTCAATCAATTGCTGTGATTGGAAGTGGTGTGATTGCACTGGAACTTGCTCAAGCCTTGCAGCGACTCGGAGTAAAAACTACGATTTTTGCCCGCAGCCGTAAAGTCGGCACACTCACCAGCCCAGCCTTACAAACACTGGCACAGGAAATTTTAAATCAAGAACTTGAGTTAAAGTTCGAAGTCTTACCCACACACGTAAAAAATACTGATGCTGGTGTAAAAATTAACTTTCGAGAAGATAATCAAGATCAAAGCCTCCTAGTCGACTATTTACTGGTAGCAACAGGTCGTCGGACCTTATTAGATAGCTTAAAATTAGAAAATATAGACTCCCAATTCAGCGAACTAAAAAATTTGCCTGTTCATCCTGAAACGAAACAACTAGGTGAATATCCAATCTTTATTGTTGGTGATGCGCACACGACTACACCTATTCAGCATGAAGCAGCCCATGAAGGACGCCGAACCGTTTTAAACTGCTTAAACCTACAACAGAGACAAAGCATTCGCAATTTAACCTCTATCGGGATTGTATTTTGTGAACCAGAAATGGCGATCGTAGGACAAAACTACAAACAACTTAAAAATCAGGACGTGCCTTTTGTGACAGGCTATGTCTCCTATGAACGTCAAGGTCGTGCACAGGTTCTAGCTAAAAATTATGGGGCACTCGAAGTCTATGTCCACGCCGAGACGCATAAAATATTAGGTGCAGAATTACTCATGGCCTCAGCGGAGCATATTGCCCACTTACTCTGCTGGATGATTTCTGAAGACTGTACGCTTGATCAACTTCTTGAAAAACCGTTTTATCATCCGACTGTAGAAGAAGGGCTGAGAACAGCTCTAAAACATGCTCGGCGCCAATTAAATGCTATTCAGTAGCCTCTTCCTGTTTTAACAGGACAGCAACACGCTGCGTATGTGCAATCAAATGTACGATCCAGCGTTGCGCTGCCAACAATTCTAACGTTTGGGAAGCGGTCAACTGATGGTTCACTGAGGCGTGCATGATTTTTTGTCGTAAAAAGCCTTGTTGTTCAGCACTAAACTGCTCAAGTTGCACTAACTCTTCAACAAAATCACTTGGAAATTTAGCAAAAGGTTCGGCTTGTAAATAAACAATCTGCCGCTCTAGGTGCTCAGCAAGTACATTCGGTAATTCTTGTAAAATTTGCTGCTTTTTGAGTAAATCGACTTGTGCCACTTCATTTAAATCATTTCTTAACACACGAACATACACCAGCAATCTTAACAAAAGAATCAAACGCTGTTGATCTGCTGAGGATTGTGGAACTTCCATTTGTTCTAAATAGGCTTCTACTTTTTTTAGGGTCGCATCAAGCTCATTGGTATTGATGATTGGTGAGATAATTTCACCACGAATAAATTTAATCAATAATCGGTAGATATCAACAATTGATTGCAGTAACACACGCTCTGTAGCCGCAATCGCTAACGCAGGCACACTATATAAAGAATCATCCAAGTAGCGTGTTAATGAGACTTCATGTTCTGGAATTAATTTAACCAAGATCTGCTCAAATTTACCAATAAAGGGCATAAAAATTAAAGCCCCCAACAAACTAAAGCACGTGTGAAAAGCAGCCACAATTAATACAGGATCTATCGAATGAACATAACTCACATGCTGAAACGTCCATAAAAAAGCAGGTAATAGCAGTACGAAAGCAAAAATTGCGGTAATTGCATTAAAAATAACATGTACGGCTGCCGTACGTTTAGCGCTGGCTGTCGCACCAATTGCGGCTAATATCGCAGTTAATACCGTTCCAACATTTTGCCCAATCACAAGCGTTAAGGTCTGTTCTAAATTAATCGCCTGACTGGCTAAGGCTGCTAAAGTCGCGGTAATCGCTGCACTTGAAGATTGCAAGAGGATTGTCATCACCAGACCAATCAGGACCAGCAGTAGACTTCCCAAAAGACTGTCTGCAGACCAGCGACTTAAATCTACACTATCTGCAACAGCCGACATCGCTTGCTGTAATACATCAATACCAAAGAAAAGCAACCCAAATCCAGCGATGGTCATGCCAAATAAGGCCAGCCGATCTTGTGCAAGTAATTTTAGAATTGCCCCGACTGCAATCAAGGGTAAGGCTAGCTTTGCGATTGAAAATTTTAAACCGAGTAAAGCCACCATCCAACCTGTACTGGTCGTTCCAATATTGGCTCCAATAATGACGCCTATCGCATTGCTAAATGTTAAAACCCCTGCACTGACAAAGCCAATGGTTGCCAATGTCGTCGCAGTCGATGACTGTACCACCATTGTAAGGGTGATCCCCGAGAACATCGCTTTTAACGGAGAATCTGTAAAGCGAACCAGCCATTGTCTTAATGCCTCACCTGCGAGTGCTTTTAAACTATCCGTCATGAGATTCATGCCCAACAGAAATAAGCCGATCCCGCCAAGTAATTGTAATAAGGTATTCAGCACGCTAACCCTCAGTTTATAATTTTTGTATTCATCAGATTTAGCATAAAATGAGTGAGAAGCGCAGGA
>NZ_JBSYVT010000032.1:0-38993 GCF_054112845.1 Acinetobacter sp. NigerLNRRAM0016 | reverse complement strand
AGTGATCTTTCCAGACAGAATATCCAGGACATCCGATGCATCTGCAGAGGTTGTTGCATTGGTCCAGTTCGACCAATCCCCAATATTTCCAATACGGTCAATCAAACGCCCCCGATAAAACTGGGTTAAGTTTGGCTGTAATCCTTGGATCGTATGGGTTGTGGTCGGATATGAGAACAAGCCAAGCTGCGCAATATTACTGATCCCATCAGGTGAAACCTGAATTTCCGTATAGGCCGTATCCAAAGCGCCTACTGTTGGAAACCCCCACTTCAAATGCATACCAAACAAAATGCCTGTTGCTGAAATGAATGCCAGCTTAGGTGGATTACCTTGTTTTCCTTTCAGTGCTGTCAGTGTTGAATAGGTGGCCAGTGAAGCTATATCAAAGGCATTGATTGCAACCACACGTGCCTGATAATTGCCCGTATAAATCCCTTGAACTTCTACTGAATTGCTTCCAGTGATCGGCAGCTTTAACCATGAACCATCATCCTTACGCCATTCGACTTGATACTTGGTCGCACCTTCCACTTGTGGCCAAGTAATGATCATGGTTGCAACAGTTAAGCCTTGCTGCACCATTTGCTCTGAACTGATCTCAACCAAAGCAACAGGATTCTGCAATTTCGGATTGATTATCGAAATTGGCCGTTCATCAATAAAAGCCCCGTTATCAATGGCATCATATTTTGATGCATTGTATTGAAGAGCATTAATCGTAAATTGATGGCGATCATCCTGAGTAATTGAAATTACACGGAACTTCATTGTGGCCAGATCTTGTGCATCTAGAACCCAAACATTTTGCACAGCGACTGATTCAAATGCCGATACAACCGTAATTACTCGCCCTGTCATGGATTGAACAATACGTGCCTGCGCTGTACCGTTTTCACCATTAACCACCAAGCGATCACCAGGCTGACAGATCACCCCATCACGGTCTAAAGTAATTCGTTTTAGGTCTGCACTGACTGCAGCAATACGACCACCATTGGCACGACCTGCAAACAGCTCATCTGCAACTTCAATGACTTTACCAGGGCGCGGAATAAATCCATCAAGTCCGACTTTGAAAGTCACTGTGCGCGTTTCATATTGTTCGGATTTAAGTGCCCAATGTCCTGCACGTTGTGCCTGTGCTTCACTGGTACAACCATAAGCAGAAATATCAGCAATACGAATACCGAGTCGGGCAATTGCTGCTTCATCCCGGACAAAAACATATTCAGTTTTATAGCGATTATTCGGATTGTCCCATGCGACTTTTGCAACTGTGTGGCGATCACGTGCACGTGTGCCTGAATATTCAAAATGCCCATCAATGACATTGGCTGCGGTATAGGTAAAATAGGTATCTTGGGGAATATCCGCATCACAAACAATGGCCTGACCATCCCAATAGATGTAAGCACGAAACGCCCCTGCCATTTTTGAGAGAATAGACCAGGCATCATCCTGAGATTGCTCGTAGACATTTAAAGTGAAACGAGGTTCCTGTCCACCCTTTCCATCTGGAACCAATTGATCACAGTATTGACCCAAGCGATAGATTGACCATTTATCAATCATGCTTGAATTAATACGCTCACCCAGTGCATAGCGTTTGCTGATACATGCATCATAAAAATGCCAAGCAGGGTTATTGCTGTAAGCTCGTTTGAATGTACCATCCCATAATCCCGTGTAAACACGGCTGACGGGGTTATAGTTGCTCGGAAGTAGAATCTCTACGCCTTCGCATTCAACTGCCATCTTCGCCACATTGGAAAAGGTTTCAGCATCGTATTGCAACCCCAACAAGGCTGTATTGGGATAACGCAATTTGGCATCAATCACTTCAGTGATCGCCTGCACATACATCTTGTCACTGACCGACTCTGAACTTGAATTCGGGGTTATGCGTCGAACCCGCACCTGCCACCCAAAATTGGCTTTAGGTAAATCAATTCGGTGGGAACGCTCATAATTTGCAGAGGTTTTATCTGAAATTTTGGTATTTAAAACTTCGGTCCACGTCCCGCCATCAGTTTGTAAATCGATTGCATAGAGTATGGTGATTCCACTGACATCCCCATTTTCCATATTCTGTTCACGCAATGGTCCCCAGCGTAATCGGATACGGAGTGCATCAAGTTCAAGATTGGTATAACTCTTGACCCATGCAGCACTGGATTTAAGCTCGACTCCAATACCTGTTTCTGACGAGATATCTGGAAAGCCTTCGATATAGGTTTGGTCATTGGTGCCTAGACGCGAATCAACCGTTACATTTTCAAAGTTCCAAATTCCATTTGCATCTTGCAAAGGGGTATCGTCCAGATAAATAGAACGTATGCCATCAACCAAGCCTTTGATTGGTCCTTCGGATAAACCATAGAGAATTTTAATAAAGGTTTTGGATTGTGCCGAGTCTGTAGCAATGACAGACTTTCTTGCTTCACCGCTGCCCGCTTTTGCACCTTGCACCACTCGATTCATACGCCTACCCAAGCATTAAAAAAGGCGCTTAACGCGCCCATAAAAATAAGATGATTTACATTTGATCTTCTGGATATTGCCCTGCTGAAACAATAAAACCACCAACTTCACGACGACCTCGCAATACGGGTACTGGATTCCCTTGGGCAACTGTTGTGACTGCACCACCAAAACCCATATTGGATTTATTGCCATCCTGATTATTGTCTTGTGTATCGCTCACTTTCGGCATCAGCATCTGTGCAACACCACCAACGAGCATCCCTGCACCTGCACCGATTAAGGCCATCCCATAGACAGAGGTTGCACCGAATGTAAAGTAACCCGCTACAACGAGGACCACTCCAAGTACGATCTGTAATACGCCACTATCACCACCAGCGCCCATGACTTTAGGCACAATCTTGATGACTGCTGCCTCTGTCGACATATCAATTTCTTGTTCTGAAATATTATGTTTGTCCTGGTATACCGCAAAGCCCAAGCCTTGCTCATGGGCATGAAGCATGAACTTTTCAAAGCCAGGAACTTGTGCCGATAATGCACGCATTGCTTCGCGCGTGTTGGCCACATCCAGCTTGAATTGTTTGCCAAATTTCTTCCCTAGAATGCCGTACAACTTAATGGTTTTTAACATCTTGATGCCTCACAATCTTAACCACTCGTTCCTGCCACTGTGCCCCGTAGATTTCTCGTACAGACTTGCGCCCATAAGGATGATGCAGAATTAGAGCAGAGCCGATGCAGGGTTCGTTTTGTTCCGACTGGAGCTTGCCATCATCAGCAAGATACACAGCAGCATGATTAGGGTGTTCAGTACGACCCACGCGGCAAATAAGCACATCACCGCGCTGTAAAGTATCCACTTCATAAAAGCCTGCTTTTGTAAAATTGTCCAAATACAGTGATTCATGCGCTGGATCTTCCCACCAACGATCTATACGTTCGAAATCAGGGATCGTGATATTGTGTTCGCGCTGATAGTAATCACGGATCAAGGCATAACAGTCTTGCCATCCATGGTAATAATTACGCCCGACCAAAGCAGGTTGATAGCCAAAGGGTTCATACACCTGAAATTCAACTTCTGGATATGCACAGATCACCCAAGGCTTTTGGTGCAACTCAATTTGGATTAAATCCAGTTCAGATGCTCGAGCACTGGCATTCGGGTGTGAATGGACATAGGCTTGTATTTCCCCCATGTCTTCAGCATTTGCCAAGTCTTCATGATGAATTTCAAATTGATTTAATTCACCAGCGACATTCCGACAAGGGAGATAAATTCCACTTACGATGACACCGCAGCATTCTTGCGGATACACCTGTGCAGCATGCTCTATCACGGCATGCTTGATCGTTGCTGATAATTGCATAACTCACCCAATTAAGTTGGCTGCTGGATAACCCCCAATCGGTAATGGATTAGAGCCAAAGCGTAACTTGCAGGAACTTAAACGCCCGCTACATTTATCTAATGCAGGATTATCTGTTGGCTCATCTTTGTCAGTAAACATTGCAGCCCCTGTATAGCCACATTCTTCGCCACGATAATTCCCCATAACACACCAATGGCATATATTGGTAATTTGACGGACAGGGATTCTTTGCCCCTCAAAATCAATCGGATTGGAGAGTTCAAAAGATACTTGTGCTGAACTTTCTGAAGTCTTTTGTTCGATATACCAAAGCTGCTCATTGGCTTCATTCGAGGCACTGCTGTTGCCCGCACTAAAGTTCTCCGCATCCAGGTATTTCGCTAAAGTTCGAATGACCTTCAGTCTGGCACCTGCAAAATCATTGAACTGCAGGCAATATGCAGAAACGGCATTCTGTACCCCAGCAATATTGTTGGCCATCGTTAAGGACGGAGCCGATGCTTTACCATCGGAACGCATTTCCAACCCTGTCACTTCAAGCGGTAAGGGTTCAAAACTCTGACCTTGCCAAATAATATTCCGATTCCAAACTTTTTCAGAACCTACATCAAAGACTTTGCCGATCCCTACCGTATCCGCACCAATTAATCCTGCTGATCCGATTGATGTATAGATACGTTCCCAATCTTGAAAAGAAATATGACCATGAAAACGTAAAATGCCAGCCCCTAATTGGCTGGCATCTAGTTCATACAGTGTAATTAATCCATCGACATAGAGCTTTTGAAAATCACTATTCAGTGCCATCGTAAGTCACCATTGCTTCAGCCACTGCCTGACTCAAATTGGTAGGTTGAAAATCAGGAGGTGTACTTGATTCCAATAATTCCAGCTCTTCTACTGGTATTTCCTGCAGTCGTAAATCGATCCAGCGCCCTGGTGTAATATCTACAGGTTGACTCAAATCAGCCACAATTGAAGCTGTCTCAAGATCGAATTTTTTCTTGTAGGTTTTTACTGAAATATCACCATTTTCCAATGTGTCATAAATCACTGAAAACAGGACATTACCATTGGCATCTTTTGGGGTTTCTACATACCAGCCTTCTTGCGCAAAACCACTTGTACCACCGATCAAATAATCGCCTACCGCTAGTTTTTCAAAGGTAATTTCTTGAAGCTGTGCTTCATCATTCAGCTCTATTCTGTCAGCAAATAGCTGAACAATTGGGGAAGCGGCCTTAATAAATCCATTCGCGTCTATAGTCGTATTTCTTGTGGTATTGAAGGTATACCATGAACTCCACGTACCAGTAGTATTAAATCTATATTTCATATCGTTGACTGTTTGATTTTTGCCGAACTGCCATGAGTGCTCTTGTTGCGTACTCTCCTGACGACGTGTGGTATGAATAAATGCAGAGAATGTGCCAATCGAGTTAGCCGTATCATTCGCCGATACACTTCCTCCTGCGTAAAATCCTGACGGCATGGCTGTGCCTAGGCCTAAGTCATCAATAGAAAGACTTATTCCGAGTCCAAAATCACCTACTTTTATTACGCGCCCTGATGTAGTGTCTTTGCCTGATACAGTCATTGTTGCTGTTGCGGCAGTTCCTAGATTTAGTGCTGTTCTCGCTGCTGGCGCTGTAGTCGCCCCTGTACCGCCATTTGCAATTGGTAATGCCGCAGGCAAAGTACCAGACGCACCACCTAAAGCTGCATAGAGTTCATTATCATTTGCTTGTAATTTTGAAGCAGCAGATCGGAATGTATCCCCGCCTGCTCCAGTTGGTGCTGTACCCAAACTAACTGTTTGCTTAGTCATAATTTGCTCACTAAAAAGCCCTGACTAAGCAGGGCATGAAATTGAATAAGATTTAAGGGTAAAAGACTTGGGTGAAGGTGGTGGTCAGGCGATATAAACCTGAACCACGATAAACAATTTGATACTCACCCGCTTTTACTCGAACTTGGCCATCCAATGGAGATTCCCACAAAAATGAATCAGCCCCTTTATGTGAATCAAGAAACTGCTTGATCGATTGAATAACCTCTTTTTTAGCAGTCTTGGTAATTGGCCATGTCCCTTTTCGGTTATTTATACCTACCGAAACATTTTGTTCATAGCCATCACCAAAACTACTACTGAGAGTATTAAATTGATGCGTTCCTGAATTGCCAGATAAGTCATTATCCCAAGTGAAAATTAAGTTGCTCATCATTTCCCTCTAGATAAATTATACAAAACACCACCTTGCCTGCTTTCTCGTCTAGCCCAGGCATCCATCATATTGTTAAGGCTTTGGGCAACTTCTTTTTGCCCTTGAGTATCAACTTGCGCTCCTGTATCGGTGAACGTTATTGACTGGCTAATTTGGACAGATCCACTCGAACCAGCGTTTTCACGGTTGGCCAAATAACTGGTTAAATCTTGGTTTTGTCGTGGTGACAAAACACGTTCACCTTCATCCAGCAAATAACTCGATTCTTTAGGCACATAATCTGTACCACCGTGGAAAACACCTGCAATAGTCTGAGCTGCAATTAAACCCGCATTTGCATAACCCATTGCCAACATTGCTTCCGAAGCAGCAATTTTGCCTGGCAATGTAATATTCGATGGATCTGCTGCTGCCTGAGTTGCTGCCAAGTGTGCAGAAATCAAAGTTGATGCAATAGAGAAAGTCTGTTGTGCCAAGAAAGCAATCTTATATGCTACTGACTGTTCACCCGCGCTATCTTTAACAGCTTGAGTAACTTGACTCCAGGTATTTTGCGCTTGCGAAACCAAGCTGCCCCAAAGATTCAATTGCTCTTGATGTTGAGACTTGGCCAACTCTTGCTCTTGAAGTGCATATTGCTCACCAAGTGCACGTTTACTTTCGAGGTACTGGCGATAAACATCTTCAAGCTGCGCATATCGTTCTTGCTGAGTTAATAACTCATTATTACGAATGGCTTCGTTTGCTTGCCCTAAATAATCACCCAGTTCAGAATATCCATCTTGCTGCTGATTATTCTGTTTCCAACGTGATAATTCAGCTGGTGACATACCTACTTGAGCTTGAGCATTGATTCCAATTTCTGCCAATTGGCTCATTGGACCATTCATTGCCTGGAAAGCTTCTTGACGAGCGCGGATAATTTCCTGATTTGCCTCCTGTTCTTCCTTTACCCGACGATCTTCGTATTTGACCCAATCCTCAATGGCTACTGCATGTCTTTCATTTTCACGCTGAAGCAACATGTCGCGTGTAGTCGTGTCATTAGCAAAAGCATTTCGAATATCTTCAACATTTTCAGTATGAGTTTTTTCAAGCTGCTCCCATTTCGTTGCATACTGCTCTCGAATACGGTCTTGCTCCTCTAATGCATCAGCAAGAGCCTTTGATCCATACTGAAGGGATTTCTCAAAGTCACTCGAAGTTCCTACAAATCCATTTACTCCAGCAGTATAAGATTTAACATTAGACAGGTAACCCTTTGTCTCCTTAAACCCATATGCTCTGCCATTTTCAACATTTGTAGGCCCAGCATTATATGCCATGACGGCCTTATCAATATCACCGCCAAATTGCTTGATGAGAACTGACATATATTTGATCATGCCATTAATACTTGATTCTTCATCAAAAACATTAACGCCATATTGTTTTGCTGTTCCTGGCATAAATTGAGCTAAACCTCTAGCTCTCTCTCCATTTTTCGTAACAGGACCAACTGCATTCTTGTTGCCTTTACTTTCCTGCATGATCATAGCCTCAATCAAACCTTGAGGTATTCCAGCGGCAGCAGCTCTAGACGAAATATCGTACTTACTAGAAAGCATTTGAACTTTTGCATTGACCTGCAAAATCTTCTGCTGTTTTTCAATCTCCTTGGTTCGTTCCTTCTCAGATGCCGTAATAGACTCCTGTAAGGTTTTTACAGCTTGTTGCTTCTCGTACCATTTATTGAAAATGTCATACTCTTGCGCGGTCAAACTCCGTGTCATAGGAATTTTATTCTCAGAATAAAACTCTGTAACTGCTTGAGACTTTTCAAAACCTTTTTGTCCACCACCAAAAACAGCCGTGTTTTTGATTAAAAAATCATTTTTCAGGTTTTTTTGCGCATAACTTTCTTGCAATGCTTTAGTCTTTTGCAACTCCTGATTCTTTTTTCGAATTGCTTCAGTTTCAGCATTTTGTGCAGATACTGCATTTGGAGTTGAATTAACCAGTGCATCACGCTTTTGCTTAACTTCTTCATAGGCTTGCTTGCTGTTTTGGTTGGCCGTGATCAAGCCACGAAGTTTTACAACTTGCTCATCCGAAATGCCATTGATAGCCTTAATCGAACTATAAAACTCATCAGCAGTAATACGCCCTTTAGAATATTCCTTATATTGTTCCTGAATTTGACGCGCCACTTTTTCCGAAACACGGCCTGAATCTTCGATATATCCAATCCAGGCATTCAGATCCGAGGATGCTGTAACGTACTTAACTCGTAAATCCTCAATACTTTTTTCAAGCCCAAGTGCCAAAGTATCTTTCTGAATTGAATTAAGATCACGCCATTTTTCTTTCAACTCATCAACACTATGTCCCTGCATATCCAAAGTAGAAGAAACATCTGATGTGTTGTCCTTAAGCAATAAATAAGAGGCAGCAACAGTTGCAACAGTAAGTCCTAAACCGATAGGACCACCTAGAAATCCTAATAGAGATCGACCTACAGTTAAACTTGATGCTTGGGCTGCTGTTACACGCGCTTGAGAAGCTGCCAAAGCATTATTCGCAAGAACCAACTCTTTTTTAACTTGTGATTCAATGACACTAATTTCAGCCAATCTGGTTTGCGAAGCTGCTAAACCTTGTGCGGAAATCTGGGCTTTTAAACGTTGAAGCTCTAATGCCCGTTCTGCTGCAAGTGCTGATAATGTCGCCTGTGTATTCACAACCTGCGCTTGCGCACCAATCAAATCTTGTGCTGCTGCCTGCTTTTCAAGTTGAATCGCAGTCATTTGGACAACAATTTGATCTCTTAACTGCGTAGCCTTTGCATAACCTGCAATTGTTGCTTTTCCTAAAGCCATTACAAGTTGGGTGCCAACATAAGCAGCCAGTGCAATGGCACCTGCTTGAACTGAATCAGAATTTTCTTTTAAGAGTTCTAATGTTGGAACAACATTATTGACAATATTTGCCTGAAATCCTTGCCATTCTAAACTTAATAAGGCGATGTTATCTTTCGCCTGTTTTAAGTCTTTAATCATACTATCTGAAAGAATTGCACCTGCACGCTGTGCCGCATCACCCCATTGAATAAAACCAGCACCACCATCTTTAAGCATTGGAATGAGCAAACTGCCTTCATCAGCAATTTGTTCCATAAACTTTACAACTTCGGGATGCTCAAGATTAGCTTGCTGTAATCCGTTGTAATATTTCTGAATAACCTCTGGACCACTTAACCCTTTAAATTGTTCAATAGTCACACCAATTTTTGGAGCAATTTGATCAAAGAAGTCCATCATTTCACCTTGGCCAGCCATTGCATCACCAAGTTTGTCTAAGGCATCTTTCCCCAAATCAGAAAATTTATCGATACCGATGCCAGCTGCTTCTGCACCAGCCGCGTAATATTGAAATTGCTGAGTACTAGAACCAACCAAAGTTGCAAATTTTTGAATTTCAGATGCTTTTGAAATGTAATTACTTGCATAAGACGTTAAGCTTCCAATTGAAACACCTGCGGCAACAGCACTTAATCCTTTGACAGCTAAAGCTGCCACATCATAAGACTTCGCAATGCTTCGCACTTCTGTTTCATGCTCAGAAATAGATTTTGAAAAGCTATCAACCTGATTTTGTGTCTTTTTAACTTCTGATGTAACACCTTGGAATCCAGTTTTCATACTTTTGACAGACCGATCAGTGATCCTTTCAGCGCCCGCCATACCTGTTTCAAGTCTGGTTGTATCCGCTTCCAACAGAATTTGAACACGACCTAATAAATCATCTGCCATTTTCTTTACTCGAAAAAAAACCACCCGAAGGTGGCTGATTAATAAAATTTACTATTTACAAAGCTTATTCCATAATGCTTCAAATTCGCCTTGATCAAGATTTGACTCGAAAGTGATTAAATCTGGTTTTGGTGCAATATATCGGGTATATCCAGTGTAGGCCCCAAAACTATTTTTTGAGTTTACCTCACCACAGAAGCCTCTTTGATTTCTAAACTTGGCAGAATCAGGATCTTTCAAAATGCTGCTAACTGCAATTTCAGCAGAAATGATCCTATCCATTTGTATTCTTCTTTGCTTTTGTTCTGGGCTTTCGCTCCTATTTAAAAATGCGTGTATGCCCCATCCTACAATTGCCAAAATAACAAGACTTACAATGTATGAAGCCAACTTCCCAGAATTTGGATTATCAACCTGCTTAATTGGCTGAATAACTGAAGCTTGCTCCCTTAAATACTTTGTAACTTTGGAATATAGATACAACCAAGCTCTTCCCTTTTCGGCATCACTTAAATTAATTAAATATTTATCAAAGCTTTCGAAATCACTCTTAAATTTTTCGATACCTAACTGTTTGATATCTAGCTTTAAAAATTTTGACTTATAAGCGTTAAAATAGATATCAATCTGATCAAAATCAGCTTTTTTTAATGGTGAATTTAATAGTTCCATTCTAACCCCTTATAAATAAGAGATTAGAATATAGGAAAAATACTGACCTAATCCAACAACTGTTTAGATTAATCCAGCCATTCTCGTCTTAATGTCATCACAGACATCTTCGACTGTCCGCTCTACAGGCTGTCTAAACATCATAAAGTTTTCTAATCCCAAACCATGATCAGAGACATTCACATCAGCAAATGTTTTGGCAATATTTCCAAACAATAGGTCCTCTCGATAAATACCGATTGGCTCAAGTATGTTGAATGCTTGCCAATAGACAAACTCTTCATAAGTCATGGATGATTCAAGTTCGCCAACCGTTCGCCCTAATCTCAGTGCAAGCTGAAATTTAAATTTTAGCTCTGGTCGGCTTTGGAGTTTTTTAATTCAACTGACTGCTGTTCTTCACGCAAATCTTTGACGGTTTTCATACCATTATGTTTGAAGATTTTCTCAATCAAAGAATCAACAATAGTGGTTGGTAACTCTTTCAAACGTTCAAGCTGAATTTCTTTTAATACAAGAATTCCAGTGTCTGGATCACAGACAGCATTTTGCAATAAACAAATGGTTGAATCTTTTTCAGAAGCCACCCATTCATCGCGAGCAGCAATGCTTAATTTTTTAATACCTACTTTACCCAGACCTTCAATTTCATGAGTCTCAACTTCACGATTTTCAGCAGCAGTTAAAAATAGAGATGCTAAGTTTGGTAATTCAATGGCATTTGCAGTTTTCATATTTTTTCCAATTTTAAGAAGTAAAAAACCCGCTGTTATAGCGGGCAATTACTGTTTAAGCGTTAAGGTACAGTGGTGTCGGTTTTAGTTACTTTTCCATTCACCGCAATAGTCAAACGGAAGCGGTTTTTCTTGTTTGCGGCACGAACTGGAGACAATTCAGTAATGGTGCCAGAAAAGGTATAGGTGGTTTGAAGTGCATCAGGCAGTACAACTTTCCAATCTAACATGGTCCCCGCTTCGAAATGCTCATCTAATGCAGTTTGCTGTGCGCTACCAGAAATCATTAACAGTTCATATGCCAAATCATCACTACTAATCACACCTGCAGCTGCTGTTTCTTTGTGGGTAGATTTAACCGTTGTAATATCATCTACTTCACGTTTTTTTGTAGGTAGTGGGCTATCGGTAACTTCAAGCACCTCTTCAAATGTAGAAGCAGATGCCTCTTTATATGAAATTGTAATACCCTGCGAATCAATTAAAGCTTTATCAGCCATGCTTTACTCCTTTTCGACTTCTTGCCAAATCAAGAAGTCGACTTGTTGTTGATATACTTGAGTTTCTTCATCCAAGCCTTCATCACGCTCATCTACCACTACACACGATGCATGAGGTTGCTGATCCATAGCCCACATCACACGATTTTTAGCTTTTTCGCATTCAATGATGTCGGCATGAAAAATATTGATTTGAACCCGATGTTGACTGTGGCCAGTCCACCCTTTCACCGTGTTCAGTGGTACAGCTGAAATACCTTGATAAGTCACATAGGTTTCATTGGTATCAAATCCTTGTGGCAAGGGATGTGGACCAACACGATCATTGAATAACGGACTCAACACTGAATAGATGATTTCTTTAACCAGCATCAGAATCCCCCTCTTTCAAAGTACTTAATTGCTGTTTTGCAAGAACTTTTTGAATATATTCTCGATAACGTTCAATAAATCGAACTATCGCTAAATCTTTGTTCTTGTCATACGCAGGACGAATAAAAGGCACAGCCAAAATATGAGGTGTCCCAAATTCAATAAAACGAAAGTAAAAGGCTTTATTTTTGATGTAGATGCCTACAGCAACACCACCATCGACTCTGATACGCTTTCGCGCAATATTTCGTCTAAGTGTTCCTGGTCTTATCAGCTTTCTTGAATTTTGTGGATTCCCTTTTTTACGTTGGCGAAGTGACCCTCTGTAATATCTGTAATAAGCTTTTTCCGCTCTAGGAGCATTCTGCTTAATTTCTTCAATCATTGGCTGTGATGCATAAAACAACGCATTTTGAGTGAGCTGCTTTTCCTTGGCCAAGCTCACCAATCGTTGCATTTGCTTTTTTGTTTCGTCCCAGCCTTCAATCTCGGCTGTAAAATTCATAAAAGTTTACCTATCGTACATAACAAGGATTGCTTGCCTTTATTGATTGGTAAAACCCCTGAAATTTTATAAATATTCCCGCGATCTACATCTTTAATAATTAAGGCAGAATTTAACTCAGGATAGTCATCTGGACGCATGACAACACGGCAAACCAGTGCCGAACCTTGCACCCCTGATTGAACAAATGTTTGTGTACTAATCGGCTCTACCCCACCATAAAAGCTGCCAACTTTTGTCCACACATCTTTCTTTTGCCCTGCCGTATTCTTCTCTGAAGACTGCTGATAAACCTCAAACAAAGTATCTAATTGACCTGAGTGCATTGCTGTCCCTCCAGATATGCTTCAAAAGCAATTTGAACAACCAAAAGCCGATATATATCCTTATCCTTGAACATCACAGTTTCGCCATGAATAAATATCAATGTTTTGTAGAATTCTTGCTGCTTAAACCACGCTTCAAATTGTTCATGCACATCACACCCCCATTTTGCGATAAGGCAGCATGTAATTTTCCACTGCTCGGTTCACGTACAAATTGACCTCAGTCTGAGCAGCACGGTTTTCATACATGTCGGTAATCACCAACAAGGCAGCAATGGTCAAATCTTCAGGAAAAATCCCATCGGTAAGCACGTCATCAAGTGGCTTATCAATAAAATTTTCAATGTATTTCAAAGCTGCTTTTGTGAGTAAATCAATGTAGGTATCATCGCGGGCGTGCAATACGCGCAATTGCGTCTTCACGATTGCTGGTTCGATGTAATTACTCATAAAAATAGCCTTTTTGAGACAGAAAAAGTGGTAAAAAAAAGCAGCCCCTGAACAAGTTCAAGGACTGCTTTGAACGCAGTGCAAGGCGAAGTGGACTGCTTTTTAGGTTCGTACGATTAAGGCGCTACGTATACAAGATCACCGCTGGCACAAGCGTCTGGAATGGCTACACCACAGCAACCACGCATTTCTGCACGGATGGTGCATAAGTTTTTGGTGAAGTTATTGCCATCTTCAGTTGAAAGCTCAACTGCGACATCTTCACGCATAAATGCAGCCACACCCAGAGTTAAGTTACCTACCCAATATTTGCCCAAAGTCATTGCTGCAGACAAAATCACAGGTAAACCCCAAAGTACTGGCTGAACCGCTGCACCAGGTGAACCAAAAATATAATGGCCATCTTCACCTTTAATACGCTCAATCGTGCCCCAGTCTTCAGGGTTTAGAATGATTGCTTCAGGCAATAAACCACCTGCCGATGCTTTGTATTTCCCTTTGTTGATCACATCAATTGCGGTGTCATCTGCAGCTGGATCGACTTCAATAAATTGATCAGCTTCAATCAAACCAATAAATGTACGTGCACCTGTAGAACGACCATCACCCACCACAATTTTGGCTTCAAGTTTCATACGCACACCATAAGCCAAACGACCTTCAATGTACGCAGCCAGTGTCGGCATATCAGAAATGAGCTGGTTTGAAACTTTAATCCAGTGGGCAATGGTATCGGCTTTCATATCCACCACGCCAAAGGTTAGATTTGACTCTGGCTTATCTGCACCTTCCAGGACAATATCAGCCATAATTTCATAAGCCGATTCACGCAATAACGGTACAAACTCATTTGTGATTGGGGTAAAAGAAATCCAATCCAAAAGGTTTAATGGGCGTGTCAGCGTACGGCTTAAATCATTTTGTGCGAATTGGGCAGTGGTACCAATACCCGTTAAAGTCACAATATTACGTGCATTCAAGTCATTAAATTGGAACTTGCCTTTAGAACGTAGAATTGCTTTTGCTTGATCCAAAATGTCTTTGTTACGGATCAAGATGGAAGCCACTGCATCTGGATCTTCAGAACGGCTATGCACACCATCAATCATTTTTTGCTGAATATCTTCAATTTGACCTGTCAAATCTCGGATTTCGTTAGAGCGTGCTTCCAATTGTTCTCGTAAGTCAGTTGGAAGATTATCAACACGCTCAAGTTGAGTACGGCTTCGGCTAATAAGTGCATCCAATTGCGCCAAACGATCACGGAACTGAACCGCTAACTGGTCTAATTCAGAACTTGGCGCTGGTGAATTGGTATCACGAGTCTGCAAACCATGTAATGGCTGCGCTTTTTGTGCTGCGATTGTAGAAATTGCCAAGCTAACTGCTGTTTTTGAAAGTGCTTTCATACTAATTTTTCCATGCATAGAAAATGAAAAACCCGCTTAAAGCGGGCAATATTTGAATTTTGATTTACACACCAGACGAATCTAGGAATGCAAAAGGATCTTTTTTCGGTTCAGGTGCAGGTGTTTCTTGTGGCTTTCCAAATTCACTCAAACGTGAAATCAATTTGTCGGCATAATCACCATGCAATCCCAGTGAGCGCAACAGTTCAACGGCATCACTGGATGATTCAAGGCCATTGATTGAATCCTCTGAAATTACACGAGCTGCATCATCTGCAGGTTCATCTACCACACTAATTTCGTACAGATCGGCACGTTTGATTTCAACATGCGTGCCTTTGTCTTCCATATCCATTGGTGCAGGTGGATAAAAGGCAATCGAGAAACCATCCACGGTACCATGCTCAACCATGGCAGCAATGGTTTGGGACCACTGCATATTCGGGGTGAATTCCAGCTCGACCAGCAAGCCTTGATCATCCTCTTCCAAACGTAAATATTTACCAATCCGCATGGCCATGAATGAATCAAGGAACCACATACGCCAGCCATGGTTATAGTAAGCGTGAACTTTCTTGGTACCTGCAGCAAATGCAGCACAAACTTCCGCAAATGCACCACGGATAAATTTTTCACCGTAGTGATTCACAGAATCCCATTTCACTGCATAACCTGTAATGCGTAACACGCCTGTTTTTGGGTCACGCTTAATATCACGGGCTTCGAGTTTTACAGGTAAACGCCGACACTGAACTTTCGGCAAATTGGGCAGTGCTTTGTTACGCACCTGCAGGTTTAGATTCATCAGCTTTCGCTCCATAATTGCCATTTTTCATACGTTCGGCTGTTGTCATATTGACTGGTACCATAATAAAGTTTGAGTTCGGATCAGGAATTTCACCCTCTTCCATCTGAACTTGATAAGGACTCGCTTGCCCTGACAAAATTCGGTCTTTATTCGATTTAACCCGTTCAAGATACGATGCCCGCAACAGGTCTTTAGTCTTAAATTCGAATTCATATTCATCCCATTCATGTCGCTGCAAGAGGTGAATTCGGGCACTTTCCTCAATTCGTTCCAAATATGGACGTAAACCGAACTTATGAAAGCCATCGACCAACTGTTCAATACCGCTGCCCCAAGTTGTGCTGGAATCCGTACTGAAAATCAGGATTGGATTGACCCCAAAGAAACGGCAGGATTCTTCAACAGCCAACTTTCGAATTTCAATCAATTCAAGGTCTTCAGGTGTCAGGCTGATCTGCTCGAACTGCATATTGCCTTCGAGCACTGCCATATCACCATCATCACCATTAATCAGAAGATCTAACTCGGAACGCAGTGCATCACGCTGTTCTTTTTTCAGATACTTATCGGTCTTTAATGCCCCTGTCGGCTTGGCACCGTTGGACATTAAACGTGAAGTCTTATCACTCCCCGCCAAGCCAATGCCAATCGACTGCGCACCATAGGCAATGGGTGACATGCCCACAAAACCAGTTCCAAACAGCTTAATATGCCAAATTTCTTTATCGGTATATTCAACCGTTTTACTGCCCAATCGACACTTATATTGCGGTGTACCATCATCCCGAATGCTCGGATCAACCGAACCCGAGTTTATGACCTGCAAACTGACCAGCTTTTTCCCGACATAATCTTTCTTGATGTAAGCATTACCCGCGACCAAATTCAGCATCAGCTGCTCAAAAAACTCTACTCGGGTCTGATAGCGGTTCGGTTTGTTATACAGCAGCCGAATCACATCATGATCTTTGACTTGAACACGGGTTCCATCGGATTTGAGTTGAAACATTTGCAGTGGCAGGGTTGCCACCGATTCAGTCAAAATCTTGATACAGGCAAAAACAGCACTCAAGGTCATGGCACTGTCAAATGACACAGGTTTTGCGGTCTTAAAACCAGAACGGGGACGATCAATAATGGTCGTCCCCGTTTTATCTTGCATTGGTCCAGTCCCCCGAACCTTCAGCTTATCGCGATTGGTTTTATCACGAATTTTTACTTTATCGCGCTTTTTACTCATCGCTTCGCTACCTTAATCATGTCATTTAACCAGTCATCAATATTTCCATCATCTTCACCAGGCACTAAATCAAAAACAGATTCATCATCCCAATATCGAGCACGTGCTGCAGCATTGATAATCCCAACCATGGCATCAATCTTCTTCGCTGGAGACCCTTTGCGTGGGAAAATATTTTCCTTTGCATCAGGCTTTACCAACACATTCAAGGCACACCAAGTCAAAACAGGATCACCACAATGATGGAAGCGCCCCTCAGCCAATAAAACTTCAATCCAACGCATTGCAGGGCTTAAATGTTCTGCAACCTGAGGAATCTCAATGACATTTATCCCTTCTTCCAACAAATTTGCTGTAAGTTGTTCCGCATGGTATCGGTCATGCCCAAGCTCATAAAGCGGATTTTTGATATGAGAATCTTCAATATCACGCTGAATTCGCTTGTAGTCTGTTGATTCACCAGGAGTCGCAATCAGATAACCTTGATCACGCCAGACAGGGTATTCATCAGGTCGTTTTTCACCGTTGATTGCTGTTTTGGTTTCAATGACATGCTCATTAATGTATGAATGAGAAAATGCATACCAATGAATTTTTCCATCACTTTCAAAACGAGGAATCAATTCGCCCCAACTTGCCAAATCTAAACGACTTGCCAAATCATAGCCACCAAAACGAATTTGCCCATTAAGGTCGTGATATTTCACATCAGAGTAGCAATTTGCCCAAATCGTTGGAGAAATCCAGCCATCCATTGACCCGACCCACTCATTTAAGTGTTTTTGACGGGTAATGCCTTCAAGCTTTGGACTCACTTTGACCTTTTCAAATACCGAATGCAGGTATTTTTCATTCACCGACACGCCATAATTCGGGTTGGCTTTGGCCCATACCTTTGGATCTAACCAGTCATCACCCCGATCCAGACAAAAAACCATACCAAAATACTGATCATGCTTGGCTTTGCCTTTCAAAATATCTACCACGACCTGACGTTCTTGGTAGCATTTACTGGTGGTATCGTCCCCAGCCGTGGTAATGGCTAAAATGAGTGGTTCACTACGTGCAGCAATACCGTTGGCCACAATGTCATACATATCTGCAGTTTTATGCGCATGCAATTCATCAATGATGGCAGCATGGACATTTAGACCGTCTTTTGTTCCGCCCCGATCTTGTGATAACGCCTTAAGCATGCTGTTTGTTTCAGTCTGAAACACAGAATATTGAGAATATTCAATACCGAAGTGCGCACGCATTTTCGGCGAGTACTCGACCATTTTCTTTGCATCGTTAAATACGATTTTTGCCTGATCAGCCGATGTAGCTGCAGTGTAAACTTCAGCCCCCATTTCACCATCGATAAAACAGAGATATAATGCGATGGCAGCAAGCCAAGTAGATTTACCATTTTTCTTTGCGACCTCGATATAAACATACAAAAACCGCCTTTTCCCATCCTGCCCAATCCAGCCAAAAATATTGAGCGTGGCAAACACCTGCCAAGGCTCCAAAATTAAAGGCTGCCGTGTGCCATCAGGACGAAGCTTTGCCAAATCCCCTTTTACATGCGGGCAAGTCTCAACAAAAAAGAGCGCATGTCGCGCTCTTGAAAGATCTAATTCGTACTCAAAATCTATATCAGGCTTTGGTTTGTATTTTAATTTTTGCAGTAATTCTTGGGTTTCTTCATCAACCAATTCAGCATTAAAATTGGATTTGCTTAAATCTGTTAAAAACCGTTTTACAGCTAGTTTCTCCAGCTGCCCCGCTGTACGCACTCCAGATCGTACGTCAAGGCAGTACTGGAGCGAAATTTTAAAATAATCTCGCATAAAAACTCGCTATCAACTTTGGCGAATTTCAAACCCGCCATATACATCATTTTCAGGATTGGTTGCTGCTTCCGCGCCTAACAAATTGAGCTGCTGCTGTTTGTCCACTTTCACGCTTGAACGCGCTGCAGGTGTTAGCCCAAATTCACGGGCTGTTTTGATCATTTGTTCTTGGAGTTTATTGCGGATCTGGAGCCAAGCTGATTGCACTTCAAACCCGTTGGGCGTTTTTCCAACCCACTTATCTAGTTCTTGAAGTTTTTCCATCGCTTCACCGTAGGCTGCAACGTTGTCACAGTGAAGACCAAACACATCACCATCCACAACAGAAAGCAATCCTGCCTGAACCAATACTGGTCCCAATGTGTCCCAGTGCTTTTTGGCTTTTTTATTTAGCCATACTGGGCAAGGTGGCAGGCCTAAATCGACAGCAGCGTTTGCAACTTGGGATTCTTCATCCCGATCACTACGAATGCGAGCACCGCTCAATTGTTTTTCTTGCAACGACTTTGGAGGTCGGCCAGTTCTAGACATACAAACCTCCTGAATTTCTAAAACTTGTTAATTATCGGAGGTATACCCCCCTATGGACTTTTGACCACGTGAAAATTTGATGGGGGGGCGGTCTTTTATAAGAGGTCAGTTTCGACTTTTGACCCCATATCCCCTAAAAGAAATATGAATTAAAAATCCCTGCCATTTCTGACAGGGATTAGAAGTGTCGTGTGCTATGGCCAACTTATGCGTTAATGGCTTGCCGTCACCAAAGTCAAATCCATTTTGTACCCGCCTTATCTCAACATCCTGTCGAGCATATAACGACCATGAGTTTTGCTTACACATGAACGTGCCGTCTATTCCGAGCTGCCAACATTGAGACTAGCTAACGTGTGTAGTCTCAGTATGTCTTTTGAAATGTGAGTGATGCAGCCGACCACCGTTGCCATCGTCATCTTGTACGAACACTGTCTTGTCGTGGACTTCAATCACAGTGAAGACTGTCTTGTCATCACACATCAAACATTCTTGCGCGTACTCAGTAGCAACCAGTAAGCGGTCACTCACCTTGAATTCGTTCTTGCTGTCCTTGTTCGCTTTGGTTTGCTTTGCTACTGGAGACCAACTTCCCCGATCTTCTGTCGCGGTCTTGATGTTGTGGTGTGTCTCGCAAAGCGGTTGCCAATTCGTTTTATCCCAGAACAGTGTCTGGTCGCCTTTGTGTGGAATGATATGGTCCACCACCGTGGCAGGATTGATATAACCTGTCTTGCGGCACTCAACACAGAGTGGATGCTCATCTAAGAATGCATCACGTGCTTTGGTCCATTTAGCATCGTAGCCCCGCTGATGTGCGGTACCACGTTCACGATCTCTCTTTTTGATTTTGTCTTGATGGTTATCGCAATAACCTTGGTTCGTTGCATAGTCCTTGCAACTGTTGACCAGGCATGGACGTTTAGCTTTCTGAGGTGCTTTGTTTGTCATGAACTGGAACCACTTGCGTTGTGACTGAACTCTTAATTAATTTTTTGGAAAGTACTTGTGCTACCGCGCCAACTGCACCCAGTGCATAAGCCAAAACAATCTTAGGTTTGGATAACTTGACCTTGACCTGAACAATTTGCGTTGCCTGCATAACCAATCTCCAAATTAAAAAGGGCTGCATGCCCCGACATTGAAACTGGACATGCAGCCATAAAAAAAGAGCCTTATCGGCTCTTCAGAGTGGAACTACAGCGTTTTGATATAGTTTCTCATTGTGGAGAAATGTAGATTAAAACTGGCTCACCTGTCAATACATTAAATAAACTTTAAGTTGATTTTTTTAATTGGTAATTAATTTTCTCAGATGCTATCTCAATCTCGTCCTTAAGCATCTCTTTAAACTTATTGATCGACTGTCCTAATTTACGCTGGATCTGCATACGACTCACCCCAGCAATAATCGCACGATTACGCTCTGATGGTGTGTAGTTAGCGGGAACCTTTGACAACTCAACCAGTGCAACAAAAATGGAAAGCTCATGCTCAGTAGACATTTCAGCTTGCTTGGTACGAATCAATTCAGCATGTATCACCTGAGCAGATGCTTTGATCTGCTCGGTAGAATTGCGATTCAAAGCACATAACTCGACTAAGTTGCTTTGTACGGTTGTCAAATTTGCATAGCTCAATGCTACACAAACATCTTGAGCTGTCATAGCTCCATGATTTCCCCCACCGATAGCATCGAAGTTTGTGGTTTTTGGATTTAGTAAGCGAATATATTTTTCCATTTTATCAACCTTAGCTCATTTTATAAGCAATGTTACGGGCTACCCCTTGTTTGTTACGGGGTTGTTACGGGTACAGGTATTAAAAAGTTATTTAAAATCAATTGTTGTTACGGATGTTACGGGTGTTACGGGGGTTTTTACTCGTATAGAGAAATAATTAAGGTATATGGAATTGATTAAATTAAGTAGTAATGAGTTTTTTCCCGCGTGCGCGCGCGTGCATAAGCCCGTAACACCTGTAACAGGTAGGCTGAAAGTCTTGTGTGGTAAGGCGTAGAACGTGTTACGGGGTGGCGAAAAAGCCCGTAACATACCCGTAACACCCGTAACATTTTTAGATTTTTTATTAGAGTACAGGTGGTACATCATGATCTCCTTTTAACTTAGCACGGAATTGCTTTACTTGTGAAGATAACCAATCTACCTGTTTTTCATTAGCTGGGTAATTGGCTGTAAAGATGACTCGTCGTTGAACGACTTTCCTTTGTTCTTGATAGCCTACACCCGTCACCACATCCTCATAAATGCGCCCATGCCCTTTGGCAACTACACGTTCAGATGCGATCAGGCTTAGAAACTTATTGGCTGGAATGGTCTTTTCCCCGTTCTTGTGACACCACTGGCGGTATGCCATGTACAAATCATCCGACAAACAGCAAACAAACGGATTGTCCAATACCCCTGCACGCCAGTCATCTAAAAATAACTTCCAGCCAGGTAAACCAAACTGAATGATTTTATGCTTGGCTTTGGTCATTGGTGGTTCGGTATATGGGGTAAAGTCTGTTAGATCCTGCGACAACAGGTAGGTATAAAATGCACTGATTGCTTTGCTATCGGGTTCAAGGCAATTTTCGATTAATCCTTTGAGGTCATCTCCTAATTTCTGATTGGGTTCGAGCACAAGGAAACGACGGTCACGTTCTTCAATAGCGAGTGGCTGAACTTCGTTGGATAAGAACACGCAGTTGATGTGGTTATTCTGTGAATACCCCGACATAAACTTTTTCTCAATACGGATCTTCTCTCCAGTGATCATGTGCTTGATCAAGCCCATCATGCCGAACTTAGATTTATTGTTAAATATTTCTTCAAATAAGCAGTACAGCTTACGTTCAGCCCAATCGGTATAGATGGATTCAAGACCATTTTGCCCCAACGTAACTGAATATTTTTCACCATAAATTCGTGTCATGATTTTTTCAAAGAACAAGGATTTACCAGAACCTTGCACAGCACTACACAGTAAAACTGAGGTATTCATTTTTGCGCCCGGGTGCTGGAGAGGATAAGCCAACCATTTCATCAACCATTCGTATGCATCGGTTTCTTTACCGCACAAGAATTTGACCAAGTTAATAATTGGACTGCACAACTCAAGTGCATCTGCCTGTGGAACAATCTGATTTTTTGCATCCATGATGGGTGAAATTTCCATGCCATCATAAGTATTGATCTGACCTTCACGAATATGCATGGATGGGACAAAGACTAAATCTTCATGCCAAATCATGCGTTTATCACGTGCTTTCGCCCACATTTCATAAGCACCTGCCCAGTTATCCTTCATCACATCAGTGCTCACCATTTCCCGACGAAATGTATCCCAGCAGGATTTTTTACCTTCAAGCATAATGAATCGATCAATCATCTCTTTGGCTTTGATATGACTTTCACCAGTAGCACGACCATTGGCATCATCTGAAGATATGGTTTTACGTTTCGGGTGTGAGTTCCATGCATCAAAAACTTTTTTACCGCCCAACATGGTTTGAAAGGCCGTTTTTTTCCAAATCTTTTTGCCGTAGTCATCCCATACATTGGTTTCACCCTCGATTAAACAGAAACGGGCAATCCATTTTTCCATCTGCTCTTCAGGTGAAGGCTCTGCTTGAGTAGTATTTTCCTGTGAAATACCCGCCTCCCCTTTAGGTTCAACAACAGGATTTTCTGCAATTTCCGATGTTTGACCCTGAAAATTGTGGGTTGTATTTTTAGGGGGTTCGGGGGAAAGCTTAAGGGTAGAAATAGCATTTTGGATCTGTCTTGCTACCTCTTCCAACCCACAAGAAATATGCAAATCGTTGAAGTCTGTGAAACTGGTAGAACTCATGCAATGGACTCCTGAACTTGCTTAAATTTGGGCAGTACCATAATGCCGCCTGTAATATCTAACGCCATTTGCGCGTATTTCTTGCCTGTATCATCCTTGGCTGAATCATCATCTGCACAGTAAACAAACTGAGCATTTGGGTATTTTTGGCGTAATGCCGCACCTACTTTTGGCAAATTATTGGCTACAAATGAAAGTGCCACTGGATAACCTGTTGCCATGAAAATCGACATGCCTGTGGCATAGCCTTCTGCCACGCAAATGATGTGACTGTCGTATAGATCGGGCTGAACCTCACCAATCATGAAGAACAAACCACCCATACGCCCGCCACCAGACTCAAATTCGCCATGTTCATTCACATCCCCAGTGATAAAGGTTTTATGGCCATCGGCTTCAATGGTTTGCAGATTCCAAATCTTGCCATTTTCATCATGGGCAGGAATAAGTAAGTTCCCGTTGTGCGTGATTTTGATTTTTGGGTCCTTTTCTACCTGCTTATTCTTCAAATACAGGCTTTCCTCACCTAAATATGCAGAACGAAAATCACCTTCAGCTTTACGTGCAATCTGCTCTTGCCGTTTACGCTCGCGCTCCAGTTGCTCCTTTTTGCGTATTTCACGCTCTTTCGCCCACTGTGCACGATGTTCATCCGTGATTTTTGAACTAGCATCCAGCCCTAGAACTGCCCCAACTTCTTGGACAATTTCAGGAAACTTCATATGTGTGCATTTTTCAATGAGACTCAGACCATCACCATTGCCACATTGCTGGCAAAAATAATCACCATTGCCATTTTTATCGTCATACCAAAAACGGTCTCGACCACCACAAGCCGGGCATGGGGTTTTCTTTTTCCATTGCACCTCTATTCCAAAACTGGGGAAAATTAAATCTGACCATTTACCTTGGGCTGCATGTTTAATGTCATCAGCCTGAATTTTTGCTTGTTTCATTTGCCCTCCTGGTCATGCTCACGCTGTTTTTTCACCATGGCAAAAATGGTCGTAGCGACTCGTACTAAATCTAAAACTTCCTGATAAATTTCAGCCTCTTCAAGTTTTGTGATACGACCATCCGACACTGCTGTTGCAATAGATTGAGCAAGTCCACCCTGTTCATGGGCTAGTTCACCTAATTTTTTCATGTAGTTCGCTTGGTCTAGATCCTCTGCGACTGTAGGTAACTCGAACCACCCTGCATTGCCATGGATCGCACATACACTGTCCATAATTCTGCTGTCCTTAGTTTCTGCAAGCACTGCTTCAAGGTGATGGATATTGGCTTTATGCGTGGTTGTTGTAGGGCAAAGGGAATTGCGAAAAGTCGTGACATTCCAACAATTCTTTTCTGCAATTACTGATATTAACGACTGATCCCCCTCGCTATACACAGCAGCTCTTAATGCCATAGAAAGCGAAAGTACTTTTTCTTTCTTATTAATCATGATTTTAAACCTTTTCGAAAATCGTATTTCTTGGGAGAAAAAAAACCTAAGCTATCTTCAAGTCATACAACCAAGAGATAAATTGATGTTTAGAAAAATCACCATGAGAAGCTTTGACCAATGCATCGATCATTTCAGGACGCGGGATTTTCTTCTTATAAATCAGATGAGCCTTGATATAGTTCGGTGTAGTACCTGATGCCAAGGCAAAATTAATGAGACTTTGTTCAGACATTTGACGGATATATTGTGCAAAGTCAAAATCAACTTTAAGCATATACAATCACCTTTAAGGTTATTTCTTAAAGCGCATTATTAATTTTTTAAAATCGCGAAGTCAATACCTTTAAGTTGATTTATAAAATTATAGGTTGATTTTTTTTATTTAATTTATGAATGATAATCACCGCATAGTAATAAGTACAGTCACCCTGAAGCTTGGCAGCAAGGTGGTGACAGAGGATACCAACCTCAATATTTGGTTTAAGGTGCGCTCAAATGCAAACAGTTTACGAGATCAGGAAAAGTAATTTACTAGAAATATTGGACCAATTTGGAAGCCGTAAAGCGTTCTGTGAACGCCTAGGCATAGAATATAATCTTTTAAATCAGTATCTAGGCAAGAAATCTCAAAAAAACATAGGTGATAAATTTGCGGCAAGAGTTACCGATGCTCTCAATGTACCTACAGGGTGGTTGGATCATCTACATGATAAACTTGCTATTAAAAATATCATTCAGTCCCAAGTGGCGACAGATAGTGTCGCACACATAACAAAAACAACCAATAAAATAGAAAATCACCCTAGCATTGATCAAAGTAATGCGCTTAGAATGGTTTCACTTTCCAACATTCTAAAAATGTCCAAAGGTGAAAACTTGGAATTAAGCGCCAATACTGAAGAAATAAAGAATATTCACGTTCCAGCAGGAATGATCAATCCTATTGCTTACTTAATCAAAGGTACTGGCTTCGCAAAACCATATCGAAATGGTTATGCCGTCGTATGTGAATACACAGGCCAACCAATTGCTGGTGAAGAGGTTCTAATTTTCTGTAAGAATGGATCTATCTATGCTGGTGAATATTTATTTGAGCAAGATGGCTTAGTCAAAATAGATTCTGTTGAAGGTGCAATTGAAACTCTTCAGAAGGATTCTATAGATCGAATTTCCCCAGTGAAAATGTTCATTTCTCCAAGCCAAATAAAATAAATGAATATAAATTTCTAGGTGGCATATGCCACCTTTTTTTATAAAAATTAACTTTTACTTATTTTTTCACTTATAAAAATTAACTAATGATTTATTTTTGCTTATAAAAATTAAGTTTTACGAGAATTTTATTAATATTTATTTATAAAAATAGTAAGTCATCGCTGACTTTTTAACTTTCCAACTCAGTAAAAATCAACCCAAAATATAAATAAATCAACCAAAAAGTATTGACAAGGTTGATTTAATAAATTAATAATTCACCAATCAAATAACCTATAAGGTGATTTTATTATGAATAAATCAACTTTTGAATCAATTATCATCAACCGCCTACAAGCGGATGACTTTGCACAACCTCAAAAAAAGCCATGGCTTCA
This sequence comes from Acinetobacter sp. NigerLNRRAM0016, assembly GCF_054112845.1. Lineage (NCBI taxonomy): Bacteria > Pseudomonadati > Pseudomonadota > Gammaproteobacteria > Moraxellales > Moraxellaceae > Acinetobacter > Acinetobacter sp. NigerLNRRAM0016. The sequence goes on along the minus strand of NZ_JBSYVT010000032.1, from coordinate 12,832 downwards.
ACGTCTTTGGAGAAAGCTATGTGCAAAGACAGCCTAATGCAAATTGATGCTGCAATCCAAATTTTAGGAAATGCCAAAGCAGGTCCTGAACTGGTTGCAGCACAAAGCCAAGCACTCGCATTTATTCAAGCTGCTTTCGATGCAGAAGAAATCAACCAAGCCAAGAAGCAAACTTTAGAAAAAAAAGTACGTCGAATTTATAGAAATCAACTTATTGAGGAATCGACATGATTAATCAAAACCATCCATGCCAGGACAAATGTTCAAACTTCACAGATGAGCAATGCTGCCACTGCCTGATTCAAGAACAAGCTGAACCAACAAATGATGAGCAAAAGTATTTTGAAGCTGCTCAGATCGCACTGAATGAGGTGCCTTGATGATTACATTAGCTCAAGCCGTTGTTATCTCTTTTGCATTTTTACTTAGTACAGCTCTTATAGCAGGAATGGTCTGGGCATTGATGCAAACTTTTGAAACCTACATTCGTCTGACTGAAGAAGCAAAGCAGCTTCAAGTGCGTTATGAAAATCGGGAGAGTCTGAATGCTCAAATTTACCGACACTAATGGCATAGCCCACATCATTGATTTAGACAAATTTGTGCATGTGCATGTACGTGATGTCTCAATAAAAACCGTGCCATCACAGGCAGCAATTAACGCTGAATATAAAAATGTAATTCTTACGCTTCATTTAGTTGGTCCACACACCATTCCAGTGACCGTTGATGAAGAAACCGCTGAATCTGTTTTATGGGAACTGGAGAATCATAATGCAGTCGAATATTGATCATGATGTTTTCATTAAAAAGGGCAAATCCATTGCCCTTGCCCAACAAGTCGAAGACTTCTTGCTGGCACAGGGCAAATCTGAGCCTACTCAAATTCCTTTTGGCCATTCAGCTTTAAGCAAAAAGCCATCTGATAGTGAATATAAAACTGGCCAACAGTCTATGCGGGCTTCAATGGCTCATTCTGTTAGTGCTAAACGACCAGTTTTGCCAAGTTTAGATAAGCCTTTATCAAAAGAACAGGAACGCCATAAGTTTAATTTCGAGGCAAAGACTAAGGCAATAAGTGCTGGTGAAAGTACATTTAAGGGCAAGTGTGCGCTACATGGCGATACTGAATATCGTGTTTTCGCATCAGGTAAACAAGTTTGTCTGCAATGCCGTGTCATTTACTTAAATCGCCACAAGGAGAACCGTTCATGAAAAAAATTCTAATGGTTGATTGTGAAACCCTTGATATTGGTGAACGCCCTGTTCTACTCAGTATTGGTGCTGTTGTGCATGACCATGAACAGATCTATAGCAAATTCCATGTAGGCATTGATGCTGAAACTGCCAAAGCACATGATTTTACTGTGAGCCAGTCTACCCTTGCTTGGTGGGACCGCCAAAGTGAAGATGCACGTGCAGCTGCTTTCAGTGGCACCTATCACATTGAAATGGCTTTAAAGGCACTGGTGAATTTTTATAAAGAAAATGAATGCCAGGAGATCTGGAGCAAAGGCTCATTGGCAGACATCCGCTGGATCAATAATGCCCTTGATCATTTTGATATTGCAAAGCCGTGGAAGTACTCGAGAGAGTTCTGCTTTCGCACCCTGTTAAAGACTGTACCTGAGTTTGAAATGCCATTTGAAGGTACTGAGCATAATGCTTTGGATGATGCGATTCACCAGGCGAAACAGTTTATTTACATTCGACAGCATGTACAGAACCAAATACAGATTGCAGAAGATTTGTCGAAGTATGTTGCGGAATTGGAGTTTAAATTGTTGCAGGAGACGGTGTGATGAAATTAGAAAATGTTCAAGAAACTCTTTTGAATGAGAGTCCTTTAAAAATTAGCCAACAATTGAGCCGTGATGATTTGTTAGATCTACGTGAACAGCTTAAAGCTAAACGTGCTGCCTTAATTGAATCGAAAGATAAGTGCAACAATGGCAATTCAATTGCTTTGATTAATGTTCATTTGTCTGAAGTTAAAACCATGATCACACGGGCAAATCAAACCATCAGCCTGCTTGATCAAGATGCCAAGTTGATGAAGAAAAGTAGTGCTCCGGTACAGGAGCTGGCTGTACGTTTCCTTCGAATTGCTGAAAAGGAACTGGATGCCAAGACATTTAACAAAATTAAAGAAAAGGCGATGGTGGCGTGATGGATATGAATAAAGAAAGAGAAGTGTTTGAACAACATTTCAAAGAAACTCGTACTTATATACATGAATGCCAAATCAGAAATGGCCTAGTACTGGATACGTTTATTACAGACTACAACTCATACATCAATCTAACAGCCGATGATGCATGGCAACTTTGGCTAAAAGCAAAAGCACATGCAGTACCCGAAGGATATGTCCTGATACCTAAAGAGCCAACTCCAAAAATGATTGATTCAACATGGGCTTACGATGATGAAATCTCACTAATGAGTGATAACTCTCGTAATGAGTTTATTTATAAAAAGATGATCGCAGCACAGGAGCAGCAATAATGATGTCTATTAAAAAAATTCGTGAAGCTGCTTTAATACAAAAGCAATGTGAGATTTCACACTCAGTTGATCATAAGGCAAAGTTTACAGAACAACAGCTTGAAAAAATGGGTTATTTCGTAGTAGAAGCAATCGAAAAAATCTGTATAGCTGTAAAAAATGATCCTAGTACCAAGCACTCAGAACAGATGTATATTGCTAATAAAAATTGGTCTGATAGCAAGACTGATAGCTATATCACATTGTGTAATGAAGAAATTATGCACGCTGGTTATCAAAATGAACTTGTAGCAGTTTTAATGACCTTCGATCAAAGAGGCAATCCAAATGCTTATTGTGCTGAAGAAAATCTGATTCAACACTTTGTATGTATAAAGGAGCGATAATATGCCTGAATATATCGTCACGATTGAAGCTGAATCTGCTCCACAGCTTGTTTTAGGTCAAAACGTATTTGGTGGTACCGTTACTGCGTTAAAGCTCGAAAAACGCAAATTAGTATCGGTTGCTGAGTTGATTAAAAAGTATGGCTTCTCTGATGAAACCATTCGCACCAAACTCGCTTCAATTAACCAAGGCAGCCAAGGCAAATGCATGTATGATCCAGATGCTGCAGATGCATTATTAAAAAAGCAAACACGACGACGTGGACCTAAACGTATCAACTGATCAATGCCCGCTTTATGCGGGCTTATTTCTTTCTATAGACTTGAATGCATCAACCAAATCTTTTGCATCCGGGTTGTAATAAGTATTCACCAAAACCTCAATTTTTTTGTGTCCGGTTATCTTGGCCAACACTTCTACAGGCAATTTTCGAATCCGAACCATCCGCGTAATGGCTTCATGCCGTGTATCGTGGAAATGCAAGCCACTTAGACCTACCTCATCTTTTCGTCTTTCCCACATCAAACGAAATGCATTTTCAGACTGAGGAATCAAACGACGACCATCATGCTGAATCAACTCCAACAATGCTAAAGCTTCATCTGATAGAGGGACGTTCCTTGGATCTCCATTCTTCGTCTTAGGCAAGTGCACATATTCATCATAAATATCTTTCTTCTCGATACTCAGAATTTCACCCCGACGCATGGCTGTCTCCAGTGCAAACAGAAAAGCCCAAGCAACATAATGTTGGGGCAACACAGGCACCGTTCCCATTTCATAATTGAGTGCTTTTAGCATGAGCTCGATTTCAGATGGATGAATACGACGATCACGTGCTTTTGGCTTTTTGGGTTTGGTCATTTGCATCCAAGGATTTTCATCCAGGAGAAATAATTCCTTATGCGCGTAGGTGAACATGGCGCTGTAATGTGAGATTTCTTTCAGTACAGTATTTTCCCCAACTTGAGTAAGCCGGTTATTCCGCCAAATGGTTAGGTCCTTGGGCGTGATGTCATAGATAGATCGTTGTGCCAGGGCACCGAACTTCATCTCAAAGTTTTTATACTGCCCTTTGATCCAAGCCAAAGATGATTTAGATTTGTTCCATTGGCCAACGTCTTCGAAGTATTTATCGTTGAGATCACGGAAAGTGTATTTTGGCTTGAGTTCACCCGATTCAATTTGGGTTTGGGTTTTTAGTTCAAGTAATTTGAGCGCAGCCCAATGCTCACATTCAGCTGCAGTGTCGCGGGTACAGTAATATCGTTTATTCTGATATGAGATCGTAATTGTGTACGTCTCACCTCTTTTTCTTGGTTTTGGCAGTTTCATCTTGTCGCAGACTTGTCGCAAATTTGACGTAAATATTGCCATTTTCTGCCAGTTTTGCCAACTTTCCCAAGTTAGAACAGCGACAATTCCCCATAAAAAAAGACCTATAAGCATCTGATTTACTTATAAGTCTTTGATTTTATTTGGTAGGCATATCCAGACTCGAACTGGAGACCTCTACGATGTCAACGTAGCGCTCTAACCAACTGAGCTATACGCCTATATGCCACGCATCATATTCAGTTTTTTTCACTTAGACAAGAACTTTCTTTTATTTTTCAACACAGATGCACAAGTTTTAAGCACTCTCTTGAGCTCATCGATATCTTGCAGATTATGTTGCGGAGCATACTTAATTTGCTGATGTAAATAAGCAACCTTTTCAAAGGTATGAGCTTCATTCGTATCAATTTGATCAGCCAGCCGATGCATCCACATGCTAACCGTTTCAGCTTCTTGCTTCCGCCAATTGGGCTGCAATCCTTTAGAAAAATGCGCCATGAAGCGATCAATCTCAGACGTATTTTTCCATTTACGATAAAAAATATAGAAAAAATAGCCTGCGACAAGAAATGCAATACCAACAAATAAAACCATGACCATGGAATAAGTAGAGCGAATACCAAACTTGGTTAACCAACTTTGTTGAGATTCAGTATTATAGCCAACCACTTTGCTTTGCCATTGATAGCTTGCGTAATCACTCCAAATCCGCATTTTTTTGAGTAAAGCATATTGCTGATAACTCATGCTGGAACGTTGTGCTCCCCATACATTTTGATCGGCTTGCATATAGTTTTGCATCCCCGAATCAATACGCTGCGGTGCAATAATAGCAGTAGGATCTATCCTGACCCACTGCTCTTTTACCTTAACCTCTGTCCAAGCATGAGCATCCAGTTGTCGGACTTCCCAACTTTGACCATCAGGCGCTAACTCCCCGCCTTGATAACCCACAACAATTCGAGCAGGAATTCCAACATAACGCATCAACAAGGCAAAGCTGGACGCATAATGTTCACAAAAACCTTGTTTAGACTGAAATAGGAACTCATCAATACGGTTCTGTCCTAGCAAGCCAGGTTGTAGCGTATAGGAAAATTGTTGCTGCTGATACCAATCAATCAAATGCTGAATATATCGCTCAGGATCACGACCCGATTGTTCAAATAACTGTTGTGCTAACTGTTGCGAACGCAGATCGAATTTTGCAGGAAAATCCGTAGTGGTTCTGAATACGATTTGAGAGTTATTTATATGGTCACTTAAGCTCGACTCGCCTAACCATCGTAGTGCTATAGGTTGATTCGACTGAACAGCCCGATTAGGCATTATGCTGCCATCTACTTTTAATGAGTATTGACTATTATTCGGGATTGATTGATCCAGCCCCATCACCCAACTGCTTTGTGGATTGGCTGCTAAATATTGATAAGCAAACTTGCTCTGCCGGATTAAATATTCCTGATTTTCAGGTCGAAAATTTTGCTGATTTCTCGGACTACTGGTCCATGTTTGACCATCATAGTGATCCAATACCATCGCCCGCCAATACATTTCAGAACGTGGTGGCAGTTTCGACATATCTCCTAAAATACGAAAAGCCAATGCGCTGGACTGTGATAATTCCGCGATATCCCCTGGCGACATGCGATCGCTCATGCCTGTCATGGCTTTATTTTCAGGAATCGGAATATGCCATAAGGGCGGTAAACGTGGAAAAAACAGAAATAACAAGATAAAAAAGGGTAAAGCCAGACCGATAAATTTAGTCACATGCTTGAGATCCTGTCTCAGTCCCGCAGTCATTTTTGCTTGATGATGAAAACCTGAAGTTTGTAGCCGATACAATCCCATCAAACTACTGACTAAACACGCCAGCACAATCACCGCCATCCCGAACGACTGACTGAACAGAAATGAACTTGCCGCGACAAATAAGGCAAAATTAAAAATAATGATCACATCACGACGATTTTTAATTTCTAAAGCCTTGGCAAATAAGAAGGTGGTTAATATGGCAACCCCAGCTTCTACGCCAATCAATGTTTGATAACTCAGATAAATACTGGCAAGTGCTGCCACCACACCCAAACCTATCCAAAACTTAGAAAATGGGTGTAATTCTGTTTGCCGAAAATGCAAGTATAAAGCGGTAATCGTAAGGAGCAATAGACCTGAAAGTACAAGGGGCAAATACAGAACTTGAGCCAACAGAATTAAACTCAAGCTGAGTAAAATAGCGAATTTGACTGATGCAGTAATGGTATTTTTCATACTTTAAGCCTGCGCCAACCATCGTTTAGCTTGCAGTAATTGCTGCTCCCCGATCCCTTTTGGTAGTTCGGCATGGGGTAAAAGCAAGCGATAAGCGCATTGTTGTTGCTCACATTGTTCAACCAATCCCATCATCAAACGTAACTTTTCCTCATGATCGCTGCTTGGCATATGTTGGTAGTCAATCTCGACACTATGTTGATCATCGTGCTGTTCAAACACTTTCACATAAAGCCCCTGTCCCCGCGCCACCTGTTTCCAAGAAACGGCTTGAATCGAGTCACCTTGTCGGAAACTGCGTAACTCACGGAACTCATCAAACTCAAGTTCCTGCTTTTGCTGGCTGCGCTGTTGTTCCGTCGTAGAATATTCGGCACGTGGCGCAATCCATGACTGTCCTGTTAAATACAGATACGTCCATGCCCGCACCAGTCCAAACGGATAGACTGAAAATACCTTGACTGTCGGATAGATGAAAAGCCCGCGTGAATCAGGATGCAATTCGAGCGTATAATGATGCTGTAGATCACCCAACAGAATATGATCAATCTGCTCACCTACCTGAACCCACAAATAGCGCGCTTGCAGTTGGCTTTGCTTGAAATAAATATCTAATCGTAAAGGCTGACCTACTTGCCCCAGTTCTGCATAAGAAACTTCTATCTCTAAGCCGTGTAATTGTTTAAAAGTAATGTAAAAACTAATACATAAAATGGCACTTATTAGAAAGCAAAAACCCAGAATCAGGTTATTGGCATAATTCACCCCAGCAATAAAGGTGATTAAAATCAGCACCAGATATAAATAACCTTGCTGATAGATAAAAACCAACACATCCTTTTGCATCAGTGTTTTTTGGCGGGTAAAACTAAACCTTTTTTTTGTCCATTTTGCCCAGAATGACTGAATCACCTTAAGTTTCCTTACCATTAACTGATACGAATCTGTCGCATCAGCTGGGCTGTTTCAGATTCACTTAAACCAATTCGATGTGCAGTCACTGCAACAAAAACTGCCTGTACATCATCTGCCGTGACAAAACTACGCTGCTCAATTAAAGCATGCGCTTGTGCAGCTTTTTTCAACGCCAGCAGCCCGCGGGTCGACAAACCATGCCGCCCTTTGCGACTTTCTTGTGCCAAATCCAGCAGATAATCCATCACCACATCACCCACATAGACCTGCTGCACTAAATGTTGTAATTGTAGAATTTCATCTTGCTGGAATACTTGCGCCAAGGTTGAAATTAGAACCTGTCTTGAATCTTGCTGTAATAAAAGCTTTTCAGCCGAGCGTGAAGGATAGCCCAATGATAAACGCATGAGAAAACGGTCTAGCTGTGATTCTGGCAAAGCATAAGTTCCGCTCTGGAATAACGGATTTTGTGTAGCAATGACCCAAAATGGTTGAGGTAAAGCATAACGCACGCCATCTACCGTCACCGCACCTTCTTCCATTGCCTCAAGCAAAGCACTCTGGGTTTTGGGGCTACAGCGATTAATTTCATCCGCCAGTAAAATTTGGGTAAAAATCGGACCTTGTTTAAACTCAAACAAATGTTCTTTTTGGTTAAACATATTCACACCAATGACATCACTCGCCAGCATGTCATTGGTAAACTGAATGCGTTGAAATTGTAATCCCGCTATGTGCGCCAAAGCACTGGAGAGTGTGGTTTTGCCTAAACCGGGTAAATCTTCAAACAAGACATGCCCACCAGCCAGTAAGCAACTCAGCGCCAATTTGGTCTGTTGGTGTTTATCGAGAATAATTTGATTAATTTGAGTCAGAAATGCCTGAATCTTAGTGGCATTGGCTTGAATTGCAGCCTCGATTTTTCGTGTATCTTCTGCAAGGTGCTGTTCAGTTTTCTGTTTTGCCCAAATCACAAATCTTCCCCAATAAAAAACGGCGCATGCTTAACATACACCGTTTTCTACTTTTTCCAAAGGAATCAGTAACTTTCTAAAAGAAACTCAACACGGACACTTCTTCAAATTCCCGCCCGCAGTAGGATAACGAGCATCCACACAATGGCGATAAAAGGTCTTGGCATCCATTGGTGTTAAATCTGGATGATGCTTTTTCATGTGCTCCAGATAATGATTGTAATCAGGCACCCCCACCATCAAGCGAAAACTCTGCTGTAAGCGCTGCCACAAGGTTGCGATTCGAGACCAATTCTTTGGATTTAGAATCAAATCCTTCTGCGACATGATGGTCATCTTGATGATTTTCACGATCATGGATTTACCATTCTTAGCAATTTTCAATTCCATGATTACTCACCTCTTGAAGTTGCTGTTGAAACATTTTCTTCCGCATACACTGCTGGCGCTTCATGCACAGTCGGAACTGGGCTTGCCAATGCGCGACGAATAATCCCAATGGATGCAATTACCATCACCACGGCAACAATCATAAAGAAACCACATAAGGCTGCATTAATGTGATTGGAAAGAATCACAGTTTGCATTTCTGATACAGTTTTTGCAGGTGCTAAAATTTCATTACGTGCCATCGCATCCGAGAAACGATTGACTTGTGCCAAGAAGCCTATTTTTGGATTTTCATGGAAAATCTTTTGCCAGCCTGCAACCATACAGGTAATCAGTAAGAAAATCGTTGGGATAATGGTCACCCAAACATATTTTTCTTTCTTCATTTTAAACAGGATGACCGTACCTAAAATCAAGGCCATCGCAGCTAACATCTGGTTACCGACACCAAACAGCGGCCATAAGGAGTTGACCCCACCGAGTGGATCCACCACACCTTGATAGACGAAGAAGCCCCAACCACCAACGGCTACGACTGTACCTACGACATTACCAAAAAACGAACCTGATTTTTTGATGGCTGGAATTACAATACCTACCGTATCTTGCACCATGAAACGGCAAGCACGTGTACCTGCATCCACCGCAGTTAAAATAAATAATGCTTCAAACAAAATGGCAAAGTGATACCAGAACGCCATCATCGAACGGTTATTAAAGATTTCCGAAATGATGTGTGCCATACCAATCGCGAAGGTTGGCGCACCGCCTGTACGGGATAAGATGGTTGATTCGCCAACTTCTTGTGCCAACAAACTTAGCGTTTCAGGTGTGACCACGAAACCTAAATTACGCACGGCTTCTGCGGCAGATTCAACCGTAGTACCTAATACCGCAGATGGCGCATTAATCGCAAAATAAATCCCTGGATCCAGTACTGTTGCACAGATCATCGCCATAATCGCAACGAATGATTCCATCAACATACCACCATAACCAATCATGCGAATATCGACTTCGTTCTCGACCAGTTTCGGTGATGTTCCACTCGATACTAAAGCATGGAAACCTGAAATTGCACCGCAGGCAATGGTAATAAATAAGAATGGAAATAAACTGCCTGAAAATACTGGACCTGTCCCATCAATAAAATGCGTTACGGATGGCATTTTCAGCATTGGCATAGCCACCATGATTCCGACAGCTAAGCCCGCAATCACCCCAATTTTCAGGAAGGTCGACAGATAATCACGCGGTGCAAGCAATAACCATACTGGCAATACAGAGGCGATAAAGCCGTAGATGATTAAACACCATGTAAGTTGCGTCCCTGTCAGGGTGAAGAACGGCCCCCAATACGGATCTGCGGCAACCTGACCACCATAGACAATTGCCATCATCATCAGTACAAAACCAATGATCGAGACTTCTGCAATTTTACCTGGGCGCAGGTAACGCATGTACACGCCCATAAACAGGGCAATTGGGATGGTAGCGGCAATACTAAACACACCCCACGGACTATGGGCTAATGCCTTCACAACGACTAGCGCCAGTACCGCTAGGATGATGATCATTACGCCTAGTGCCCCAAGCATAACCACAATTCCCGCGAAAGCACCAAGTTCCTGTTTTGCCATTTCACCCAGTGAACGCCCATCTCTACGTGTAGAAATGAATAACACCAAGAAATCTTGTACCGCACCCGCAAAAACCACCCCGATCAGTAACCAGAGTGTTCCAGGCAGATAACCCATTTGTGCGGCGAGGATTGGACCCACCAAGGGACCTGCACCTGCAATGGCTGCAAAATGATGTCCGAACAATACATATTTATTGGTCGGCACATAATCCAAACCATCCGCTAAACGATGTGCTGGCGTTAATCGCTTCGGATTCAGTTCAAAGATTTTGGTTGCAATAAAAAGACTATAAAAGCGATAAGCTATGCTATATACGCAGATGGCGGCTAAAACTAGCCATACTGCATTGACATGCTCTCCACGACTAACCGCTAATATTCCAAAAGACACCGCGCCTATAATCGCGACTAAACTCCAGACAAGTTTTGAGGGGAGCGTAGATTTTTGTTGAATCGTATCCATTCATGACCTCATTCAGATTCGTTAAGCAGTTTGTATTCTTATTCGCGTTGTCTGCCGAATTCCTTATTCACTCTACTCCTTATACTTTCGTATTCCTCTACGACTTTGGGATAAAAATATTGATTAATCATGTTATTTTTAAAGTAAATCCAGATCACCCTTTAAAAATTCTTATGATCTTCTATTCTTATTAAACAATAGTTTAGTTAATTGGAAGAATTTTAACCAAACCTAGTAAAACCATATCTTGCGAGTACTTCCACTCATACTCATTGTTATCATACTGAGTGATTCTAAACTTTACTCCTTAAAGCCAGCTGAAAAGATGTAACGTGTAACTGATTCAAATGACTTGTGCTTAGAACTAAAACCAACTGGGAAGAAATATAGGTACTATCGTTACCGATCTTTAGCCATGCCAAAGACACTTACACTTGGTCAATATCCTCTCATCAGATTAGCCGAAGCGATAAAAAAAGCGTGATGAAGCAAAGGCTTTGCGTATTGATCACATTTACCCTATCACTCATTGTGCAGAAAAAAAAGTGGGGGCTAAAAATACTTGTACAAATACTTTTAAGCAGGTTATTCAGGAGTCTATCAAGGTAAAAATGGCTGACCAATCTCACCTGTATAGTATTTAACTTTAGATAAATTGCATTTACGATGCTTATAAAAGTATAGGCAATAAAGATGTAAGAGCCATTTCATCAGTCGACGAACTCAAATTATACGTAATACATTAATAAAAAAATAGATTTCACTTATCAGTCGCTTTAACCTGCTTTTTTTTCCAGAGAATAACGTAGATGATTTTATGGATTCTCGATATAGAGTTAAGCTAATCACATGTTAGATAGAGCATAATAATTAAAGAAAAGAGAAGCTTAGAATGACCTTAATTCATAAAAATTGGTTCAGATTTTTCCTCCTGTTTATTGTTCTTTCTATTGGCTGGATCATTCTCAATATTGCCTATCTCACGACTGATCTAAATAAAATTAAGGACCTTAGTTCCTCATATTCAAGATTGATTGGACTCGTTTGTTTTATCTCCATTTATATATCGGTAGTATGGAGCCTAGAACACTATAAACTTTCAAATTTCAGGAAGGTTTTTATATCTTTATTTCTGGCTCTTGGCTTATGGGTTCTATGCGGTTTAATCGCCTTGATTACTGTTGTATTACTAGGTTTTAGTATCTGAAAATGATTCATAATAAATGATCTGAACATAAAGAACTTCTAATTGAATTACAGAAATCATTGATATTCCATAGGTCGTGATAAATGATGAAATATAGATTGATTCCAATCGCTCTTTCTCTCTTCAATTCTATTTATAAGCTTTAGACTGCTTCGCTTCTCTGACTCTTCTTTGAACCACTCTACGTCGATAGCACCATTGATATAATGGTCATGGACAGTCAAAGCAATCTTAGAGGCTATGTTTTCAGATCATCTCACTATTATTATGCTTTGGTTAGTTGCACACTATCCACTAGAAGTATTTATAGAGTAAAACGTATCTCTATATTTTTACCATCTAGACATCCCGTAAGCGTTAAAAGCATTGAAATTTATCAACTAAATAAAGGCTTCTGATCACACTCATAAAAATGTGCTTTCACACTACTCCAGATTGAGTCTTTCACTTGCTGATTCGTCTGCATCTGAAAATTGTCTTCATCAATCTGATAAATCATATATGAGATGATCCGTTCGTCATTTTCAAAGACAAAGTGAAAATCTGGCTGCGCCTTTGTCTCTAAATAAGTTACTGCATGACACTGGCGCATAAACCGATCCAGTAACATCACAATTCTCTCATCACCCTGTATTTCACGAGGACTTTGTTGTGGACTGTGTAAAGTTATCATTTCAGCAGGAACCAGATCTTTAAGGTAAGTCTTTTTATTTAAGGGCTTAAACGTAAAATACAGC
>NZ_JBSYVT010000031.1:0-40344 GCF_054112845.1 Acinetobacter sp. NigerLNRRAM0016 | reverse complement strand
CTGTTATCCACTAAAACCTTGCTGACCAAATCCTCTTTTTCGTACATTTCAAAGGTATCTGTTAAACAAATACCTTCAAATGGTGCATATTCAAGGTCGGGGTTGATCGTTTTCATTTGATCGTGATATACGGTTTCAATGTTGATTGAAGCAATGTAATACGCCAATAAAACAATCTCATTGGCATGGATTTCGTTTTTGTATTTATAGGTCAAACGATCCGTAGGGATTAAACCTGATTGGAGTAAACGGTTGATGAACGTGCCTGTACCCGTAAATGGATCGAGTACATGGACATTATCATCGGCAAAGGTTTTACCAAATTCGCTTTTGAGTACATCATTGACACTATGGATAATAAAATCTACGACTTCAACGGGGGTATAAACAATCCCTAATTTTTCAGTCATACGTGGAAAGGCATTTTTAAAGAATGAATCATAAAGCGTTAAAATAATGCTTTGCTTACCTTCGGCAGTATTAATGCCTTCTGCCCGCATTTTAACGGATTCATAGAATGAATTAAGCGTATCTGCTTCTTTTTCTAAGTGATGTTCATTCAGTGCATCTAGCACCTTCTGCATTGCCAAACTCATTGGGTTGTGTTCAGCAAAGCTATGATCTTTAAATAGGGCATCAAATACAGGTTTAGTAATTAAATGCTGTGCCAACATTTCAATGATTTCAGCATCAGATACGCTATTGTTTAAGTCATCACGTAGTTCATGTGCAAATTCATTAAATGCTGCAATTTCATTTGTATTAGCAGGATTCTCAAGAATGGCTTGAATACGGTCAATATGTGTTTTGGCAATTTTTGCGACATCACTTGCCCAATCTTCCCAATGATGGCGATTACCGCATTTTTTTACGATTTTGGCATATAAAGCACGTTCAATCTCGCCGACTTCAAATACCATTTCCTCTTGAACTGGTATTGGAGTTGCGGCTGTTCCAATAGACGAACCGCCTCTGGCTTGTGCTGTACCCCTTCGTTTTTTACCTTCACTTAAACCTGTTGTGTTTGTTTCACCTTCATCACCTTTGGGTTTGGCTTTTTTAGCCTTTTTAACAACCTTATCAGCAACCGCAATAACTTCCATGCGAGATACGTCTTTGCCATTAAACTCTAACTTGTTGATCATCGCATCAAAGCGGTCATCATGCGCACGTAGAGCGTTGAGCACTTGCCATACTACACGGTAGGCTTCATTAGAATTTAACGCCTGTTCAGGCTCTACACCCGCAGGAATTACGACTGGTAAAATGACATAACCAAGTTGCTTACCTTCCGCTTTACGCATTACACGTCCAACAGACTGTACTACATCGACTTGTGAGTTACGTGGGGTCAGGAAAAGAACGGCATCAAGTGATGGAACATCCACACCTTCTGATAAACAGCGTACATTAGACAAGATACGACAGGTATTTTCAGGTGCTTGTTCTTTTAGCCAAGTAATTTTTTCTTTCTTTTCGGTTGCATTCATACCACCATCAACATGTTTCACATGGCAATTTAGCTTTAATGAAGGATCAATATAAGGGTCTTCTTCTGTTCTATATAAATGATCCATTTCTGCTTGTTGATATGCTTCAACAACAGCACTAAACATTTCAGTAATTTGCTTAGAACTAACTTTATGTTTTTTGCCTTTATATTCTTTTTCAATCACCTGACAAAAGGCAACCGCACGCTCCATTGGCTTTGTTGCTGTACCATCTGGATTAGATAAACCGTGTTTAGCGAGGGCCTTCCAACAGCCAACAATTTTTGCAGCATCATCAACTTTTAGAGAGTTATTTTCGTCTTTTAATAAGCCTTGTAATTGACGATTAATATGACTTTCTTCAACAGCAAGTACAATTACCTTATAGTCACATAAAATGCCCATTTTTACTGCTTGCGAGAATGTGATGACATATAGATCGTCACCATACAGCGATTTATCATCCATTGAGCAAAGTGTCACACCTTCTGTTTCTTTAGCTGTATCACCATAAATACGAGGAGTAGCTGTCATATATAGACGTTTCTTGCCTTGTACATAATCATTATTATGAATACGCACAAACTTGGATTCATCATCTCCCTCAAAAGTTGCACCTGTGGTACGGTGTGCTTCATCACAAATAATTAAATCAAATTCAGGGAATCCTGCTTTTTGAGCTTCTGCAATGACATCAATTGAATGATAGGTTGAGAAAACCACATTCATGTCCTCATTCGCTTCATTCGGTTTAAATAAATCTCTTGCCTTAAATGCCTTAACTAAACTTTGGGGGTTGGTTGTAGCAGGGAATTTTAAGTCACTAATCCCAACTACAATATTGTCATCATCTTTTTTCTTACCAACATCACTATCAGAACAAACTGCAAAACTGCGGATACCTAATGATGTTTGTTGAGTCCACTCATCAAGCGTTTGACTAAGTAATGCAAGACTAGGGACTAGAAACAATACATTTTTACCACGACCTGCCAGTTCCTCAGCAATACGCAAAGAGGTAAAGGTCTTACCCGTACCACAGGCCATAATAAGCTTGCCTCGATCTGCCTCAGCTAATCCATATTTGACTGCCGACAATGCGGGACGTTGATGATCTCTTAAACTATTTTTTTTACGAAATATAGGCTTCACATTTGAATCAAAATTAAACTGTGACCAGTCAATTAAACTGCCTTCTAAATCTAATAATGAAATAGTTGCAACAGGTGGATTTGCATCAACTAAAGACGATTTAGCATTATCAGTCCAATCATCCGTTGAGGCTACGATATAGCGATACGCAAAATAAGATTTACCAGAGCCGCCTAAAAAGCTATCAATGTCTTTCTTCTGAATTTTTGTAGTGTTGTAATTTTTACACTGGATTGGATGAAATTCACCACCCATCGTTACCGCAACTAGATCAATACCATAGTCACGTTTATCAGTAATATTTAACTTTTCACCGTACTTTTCCACCCAATCTGCATAAGACAAAACTTCTGTGTAAAGTTCAGCATATTTAGGCTCATTCAAAAAATATTGAACCATCAAATTTTCAAATGAAGTGCCTTTATCTCTATTTGTAAGTGTAATTTTTTCGATAGATTGAAGTAAATTAGTTAAAGCTGACATTCTGAATAAGCTCCAAAAATTTTAAGTGTTTTTTACACTAAAATTTAAAAAATATATTGATGTGAAATTTAACATATTTATAAAAAAGGCATTAGGAAATATAAGGTTTTTGAATTTTTCTACTAATAAAAATAAGAACAGTATGTGAAAAAGAAGAATTATTAAATACACATATTATCTAGGCTTTAGACTGTACATTTTACCGCCTGAGCCATGTATAAGATTACATCATGGGCAGTAACGACAAAAGTTGATGTCATTTGTAGGCAAGCTTTTTAAGTTCAACTAGATGCTTACTTATTACACGATTAGCGGCATGCATCATTACACGCATTGAAGCTTCATCATCTCCAAATTGCATTGGCACAACCTGACTCATCGAAGGAGGACGAGGCTTGCGATTTTCAGTCATAAAGTCTTTAAAACGTTTAACCATGCTGCATCTCTCAGAGTTTCATAACAATAGAATTAAATTCTAATACACATAATCTCTTTATAGAAATCACATTTTCGCTCGAACTGAGTCAACAAAATGTAGCACTGTGGTCAAGCCACTAATAGTTTGAATCTGCTCAATTGGAACTCCTTTGGTCGCTTCATTATAGGAATTCATGAAGTAGTGAATCCATTCTGAATCTCCACCACTGAGTACATATACTGCACGATAAATATCAATGAGCAATATGGCCAGTTCTCCTTGCTTTAGTCGCAGGGTCGACTTCAGGATTGGCTTTAAAACTACTGATAGTGTCACAATGCACCCCAATCACAGATGCAAGCTGTGCCTCTTTCAGGCCAAGCTGATCCGCAGTGTTAAGCAAGGATTTTGCTAACACTACTTTAGACTCTACATTAGATTGGGTAATATTTGTCTTCATAAGCTTCAATAAGATTAACTAAAATTTCCATTTCCTCAGCTTCAGGCGTTCCTTCATCTGCCTGAAAGATATTTTCTAAGCGAATAAAAGCATTCGTAAGATCATCATCACTTCTAATTGGTTTAATATCCATTATTTCCTCATTCTCATCGTGTCTTCCAATTCCTAAAATCCAGAAAGAGGAGCGTAGACATCAATTTTGATTACTTTATTGCTAGTCTGGTTCATCTATTATTACGTTGCCTTTTGCAAAGCAACCTTGACCAATTCAGTCAGAACTTTTTTTACTCATCGGCTCATTTAGTTTAGCAATACTTAGCCCATACTTATAGGCGTTGTATTGCCACACTACGAACTGTTCCAACAACAAAGCGTTCTCTTTTTCCAGTCTGGCATTCTTAACCTCCAAAGCTTCAATTTTAGTTTGAGCAATTTTTAAACTAGCAGGTAGTTTCTGTGTTGTAATGCTTTTAACCTTTGACACTTGTGGTTTTTTGCATTGATCATAGGCAGTCTTAATACGCACATATTTCTGTAAAGTTTGACGAGTTGGTGCAGGCACAAATTCGAGCTGTAGCTCAATGGCCTGACATAGCCGCTCCCAAGTCAATTTCTGATCTAAAGGCCAATAATCAAGAAGCTCAACTATATTCTCAATGTCTTTATCGGTTAAATGCTGTGCCATATCAAATCCATAAATCCATTTGCAATGCAGGACTGAGCAAATGTGGTTCATCCTCTATCTTTTTCCGTTGAGTATTCTCAATAACGGGGATACGTTTACGACCTGCTTTTTGATACGCTAAATCAAGATGTGTAACATCTTCCGAAGGCGGCAAACTTAAAGGCGTTCCATCAAGAATGTTTGGATCATCTAGTAGGGCAATTAACTGTTCACAACGTTTAATCGTAAGCTCTCTAGTCCCCAACCAGACCGTTGCACCAGTTACATTTTTACTAACAGCTTCCTTATCCTTTGCCCATAAGATTTTTTCTTTTCTAAGTCGATCTTGAAGCCGTTTTTTCTTTTCTTCATCCCCCTTAATACAGACATGTTCCGTACAATTAAGACAATTTCTATACTTTAGGCAGGGTTCATCAATATAAGAATGTGTACAAAATCCAAACTCGGTAGTGTGCATAGACAATGTTGTTTTGGTATTTAGCTCTTGTAGAGTTCGAGGTGTAGCTATTTGGAATGTAAATGTACTATCAGTATTTACTTTACCAACCTCATTTTTCTGCATCTCAATTAAGCTAAAATTACGATCTTCAACCGAAGTATGGTCATATACTCGATTTTGCTTCATATCAGCCCGCCCTGACCATTTAGCGAGTAACATGCTATCCATTCCATTGGTATTTGCTATCGTATTGAGAAGATGCCTAAATTGATGTGTAGTCACACTGTAGTCACCATATCCCCATCGTTGGAAAATGGATTGAACATTTGCTAACTCATCACTTCCTTTCTTCTTTTTTTTGGTGGGAGATAAGCCTTCATTTAAAGTATCAATATGTGGTATCCATAATTCTGAGAAAATAGTTGCATAATAACTATGGAATTGGTTTCTGAAACAACAAAACAAAGCTTCTGACCATTTAACCTGTACGCCATTACCCGTACTAAAAGGTACATAAGGGAAACCTTTCGGTAATCTACTTCGAAGAATTTTGTTTAGATCCTCTAAACTAACCACATAGTCTTCACTTGGTATTCCCCTAACTCGTAAAAAACTCAACGCAGCCATACGCGCGTTTCTAGTAGTTGAATATAAGGATTCATCAAATCCCATAGCCCTTAAAACCTCTACGCAACTAAGCAACTTATTATCAGCAACATCAGGGCACAACTCATGCCTAGGAAATTTTTCACTTGTCTCAAGTAAATATGCTAAATATCTAGGCTTTTCTGACATAGTAATCAAACGTTCAATAGCCCGTTTTACCGTTGGGATCATGGCACTTGGAATGTATTTAATGTCATGCCCATAATTTTTCTGAGCATACCACCTAATACCTAATACTTTCTCTATATTGGAATCATCTGCTATAAGCCCTAAACTGCTCTTAGAAAGCGTTTGGACTTCTTCCTCATGGATACAATTATGCTTTAAGAAAAATAGCTCTGATGCTCGTTCAGGCGCAGCTAGAAGCAAACTCACAGCACTGGTGACAAAAATATCTCTATCTGACAGTTCTGAATCTTTCCGTGAAAAAATATCAGCTAATGCAAAAATCGCATCCTCATCAGGAAGTTTAGAAGCTCGATGTTCCTCTGACTCTGCATCTAACACAATTGATTTTTCAGAAGGCTTTTTAATTGGACTTTTCCAATCTGGTAAAGCTAATATTTTTAATTGGCGAAGAAAGTCTAAAAGAATCTTTAGGTGTCTACCCACATGATAAGCAGAACTTGCTTTATAGTTTTCCTTTGCATTTTCAGCAGCTAAGTCAAAATCTGCAATAACCAATTTAGTTAAATCAACTTCACCATATCGGTCTAAACATATTTGTTCTATTGCCCGAATTGAACGAATTGTATCTTGGGTTTTTAACTTACTCTTAATTCTCTGATACTTAACATACGCTTTGGCAAATTCTAGAATTGAATGATGCAAAAGATTTTCAGGTGATCTATCTTTGGATGGAATACCTGTTTTGACAAAGTTTACTTCGCCTTTCCAATAATTCTCATCAAATTTAATATCTTCATTTAATTCAGATAATTGTTTAACAAAATCAATAAACCGCTTTATTTCGGAGTAAGGAGATTGAACTTTGTCAGATGGGAAATATATTAAATTATCCATGGTTGAACTCCTTACAAGCATCAATTACTTGCTGAACGGCAATAATTGTTCGGTCATTCACGGCAGCGACTTCAAGGCTACAACCCATCGCAATTAGATCATCTCGCTCTTTAATTAATTGCTCTAGAACCAAATAATGAGGTGCATTTGCCCAAGGCATAAACTTGCTACATAGATAACATGCGATTGGTGCATAATCATTGCAGTATTGATTTGTACCACATGAACCAACGTCACAATCTTGTTCTACAGAAGAAATTCTATTCGCATCTTTAATTTGTGATTGGGCCTCAATCTCATCCTTTACAACTTTCCCCTGAAAAGCATCTGCATATTTGCGTAAGCTTTCATCCATGATGGATGAGATTTGTTGTGCAATTTCAGGAACACTCTGTACATAACAGTGTGCATTTTGCGTATCATGATGATCTAACAGCTTTGCAATGACATTCACACCTGCTTTTTGCCTAGCCGCATTTGTTCCAAGCGTATAGCGAAACCGATATGCAGTGATATGTATTGGTTTACCGGTTTCTCTTGAACGGACACCAAGTTTTTGAACAGCATCTCTCAATATTTGAGTTAATTTGATAGTAGGTAAATGAATAATTTCTGTTGGCAAAATTTGAGAAATTTCTTTTTCATTGCTCCAATCTAGATTGGCTAACACCTTAATATCATAGAAAATTGGTAACTCTGAAAGCTCCTGTTCAGATACTTCTCGCTTTATTTGCTTTGCTAATTTCTGTTTTAAAATTTGAATATGTTCAAATAAGATTTTCGCAATACTTTCCCGAATTCCCACTTCATTAAAAGCAAATCGGAATCCACTAGCACCTCTAACTTTAGCTCTCGGAATGTTAAGGATATGAACTGCATTTGTATCATTAAAATTATATTTATCCGACACATATAGGTCTTTCACCTTTAATCCTGAAATTTGAATTGGTCGTCTACCAGTCGCACAAAAAACACGAATTAGAGCAGCCTCGTAATAAGAAATCTTATTTTCTGCTAAATATTCGTTGGTTCTAGTGATAATTGCTTGAAATTCAAATGAGCTAAATGGGCCTTCATCTGGATCAAGGGAAAGGACTGCTACTCCTTTGTCATTGCCACTTAATCTCCATGAATCTATTAAATCGTAAATTTCACCATCTACTGAGGAATAACCCAAATCATAGAGTTTTTTTAAAAAGACTCTAAATTTTGCTAACTTATACTCGTATTTTTTATCATTATAATAGTTTTTATATTCTAAAATTCCTTTTAAAGTAATTTCTGACTCTCCTGTCAGATCGGGATACTTAAGTGCATAGCGGATCATTTCTGTAGCATGTGTGCTTGAGCTATATTTAGCAAAGTGTACAAAGGTATTTAAAACATCAGACCTAACGTCCTCCGAAAATTTCGAGAGATTCGACATATTTACTTGCTGATTAATATCTAACACCCATATATCATCATAAATATCAACTTTATAACCTTTAAATGAGGTAAAAGTATTTTGCGACTTATCTAAACTATCGATTCGAATTGATTTATTCATTTTCATCCTCAAATTTTTCTTGGATACTTAAGCCAACTTCTACGGCACGATTATTCTCTGCACGTCTTGAATATCTTCTTGCGCTTTGTGAGTTAGGTATCCACCCCATCAGATAAGCACGATCATTTTCAACTTGAGCTTCAGTCATTTGACCTGTTGCCACTAAAAGTTGCGATTTCTCAGAAAATTTATCATTCCAAGTATGTCTAAATGCATGTGCATGTACATTAAATAGGACAGTTTTAGAAATTTCATAAAAGATTTTATTTAAAGCATTGATTGAAAGTGGCTGACCTTTATTTGATAAAATCAAAAAGTCAGTTAGCTCTGCATTAGGTACTGTTGACCTATAATTCAAAATATAAGTTTCTAATTTTTTCTTCAGATTTTGATTGACTGCAATTGATCGACTTCTAGTTTTAACCAACGGTTGATATAGCCTAGAATCACTTCCATCATGAGGATTACGCTTAATAGTAAGATACGATGTACCACCTTTAGAGCGGGTTGTATCTGTAATTTTTAAATTTAATAATTCACCTTTACGGCATCCAAGATATAAAAACAAATAGATAATTAGCTCATTCCTATATGTAAGGTAATCTGAAGTCCAGATACGATTCTGATTATCCGGATCAACTGCCTTTAAAATTTTATCTAATTGATCACTATCAAAAGATTTGTATTCAGACTGAATATCCATGGACTTACGAGGTCTACGAGATTTTAACAAACGTTTTGTACTTGTTATTGCTGATGAATGAAGATGCGTCTCAAACCATCCAATATATTCAGCAAAATTAGTTAACCGCCTATATATTAATTGTTTAGATACATAGTCCTGAGTAACAACCAATTTTGCTCTAGATCGCTCTTTATTATTACTTTTTGGAAAACTTATGATCTTTTTTTTTGAATCTGCCCCACCTAATCGACTGCGATTGAAACTGGTTAAATTTACTAAAGCTTCGATTTCATTTAATTTTAAAAAATCTTTACTTTTTATCCTTTGTTCCAAATCAATTCCTAACTTATCCAACAACTGAAAGAGCAACTTAATATCTTCCAAAATAGCAGAAATTGTATTGATTGATTGACCACGATTTCTTAGATGAATGATCGTATATAAATTTGGATAAGTCATAGGAACACCATCACTATTCAAAAGAACAGCAAATCTCTCTCCACTACTCATTACAAATCTTTTAACAGACATCATAATTAAATTTAACAAAATATCTAAGTATTAAATATCATAAGATATAAATAAAAAAATTTACAGAACCATTTCTGGTATCTGTAAATTTTATTTGTAACTAACTGCTAATAAAGAATAATTTAATAAACTTTACAAAACATAGTCTCTAGGGTGTACTAAAACGGTAAGTCATCATCTAAATCTGCGGGAGCAGGTGCTGCTGGCGCCGCTTTTGGTGCAAAGCCACCCGGATTATTGTTGCCATAACCCGCTTGGTTGCCACCGCCCTGATTGTTGTTAAAACCGCCTGCGGTGCCATAACCTTGGTTGTTATTATTGTTGTTATAACCTGTGTTATTGCCATAACCACTGCTCTGGTTATTATTAAAACGCGGTTGGTTAAAACCAGCATTATCGCCTGGAACACCTTCGCCTTGCTGACGGTTCGAGTCGAGCATTTGCATTTGCTCACCACGAATCTCAGTCGTATAACGCTCTTGTCCGTTTTGGTCTGTCCACTGGCGGGTACGCAATGAACCTTCAATATACACCTTAGAACCTTTACGCAAATATTGCTGTGCAATTTCACCTAAACGGTTGTGCAACACAATGCGGTGCCATTCCGTTTGTTCTTTACGTTCACCTGTGCTTTTGTCAGTCCAAGAATCGCTAGTTGCGATTGAAAACTGAGTAAGCGAGCCCCCATTTGGAAAAGTTTTCGTTTCAGGATCACGACCTAAAGTTCCAACTAAAATAACCTTATTTACACCACGCATCTGCTGACTTCATCCTATTTGTTTCTATATTTTACTTTATAAGAGTTATGCTTAAATGGCTACCTCTTTCCCCAACAAGTGCGTTAAATGTTGTCGCGCAGCTTCATCAATGCGCTGCTTATCTACTTTTATATACGCCACATGCTGGTCCGACATCACCACGACTTCTTCAATACCACGAATTGCCAAAAGCTGAGAAGTCCATTCATCCGTTTGTTTGCTTTCAGGTAAACGCAACACAATAGATGAAAGATAACGCGGCTGAGCCAGCCCAAAACTAATGAGCAACCAAATTATAGCAATAGCGGTCAGGATACTCCAACCCATTGCGGTGTTATTCAGCATCAATAACTGACCGCCGAGCGTACCGCCAAAAAAGGCCCCTAAAAACTGACTGCTGGCATTCACACCCATCGCAGTGGCTTTGGACTGAATTGGCGCTGCCTTAGACAACCAAGACGGCAATAAGGCTTCCATGACATTAAAGGCAATAAAAAATAAACCCAGTCCAGTCAATAAGATATATTTCGATTCATAACCAAAAATCAGGGTGATTAAACCGAGAATAATGCCTGCAATCGCGGTCAGGAAAATACTGCGCATTTTGCGATATTTTTCCGCCACAATAATACTTGGAAAGGCAAAAAACAGACTGATCACCAGCAGCGGTAAATAAATGAGACCATGCTTTGCCAACGGAATTTGAGCAAACTCAATCAACTGTGAAGGCACATAAATAAACATTGCGGTCAGCAACAAATGCAGGGTAAAGACCGACACATGCAGACGATTGAGATCAGGCATTTTCAGCACTTGCTTCAATTGCGCCAAATAACCTTGCTGGAAATTTTTATGGTGACGGGTCACTTTCGGCACCAACAGCAACATCGCAATCGCGGCCAAACCCATAATGGTCGTGACCCAGAACAGCCCCGAAATGCCCACCAGACTGGTCAGCCACGGTCCCAAACTAAACGCCACCACAAAGGACAAGCCAATACTCATGCCCATGGCCGCCATGGCTTTGGTGCGCTGTTCTTCACGCGTAACATCCGCCAGCAATGCCATCACCACTGCAGAAACGGCGCCCGCCCCTGCAATCGCCCGTCCAATAATCACCCCATAAATGGTGTCGGACATCGCGGCAACGGCACCACCAATGGCGAACAATAACAGCCCCAGCACCACCAAAGGTTTACGGCTAAAACGGTCGGCAATCAGGCTAAATGGAATTTGTAAAATGGCTTGGCTCAGACCATAGACCCCGACGGCCAAACCAATTAACGCAGGAGTAGCGTATTGATACGACTGACCAGCCACAGAAAAGACTGGAATAATCATGAACAAACCCAACATGCGCAAGGCAAAAATACTGCTTAAGGCAAAGGTCGAGCGGCGTTCTAAGGAATTCATCATATCAATAGACTTAATGGCGTTGAATTTGGGAGCTATGCTACAACATTCGGACATGAATGCGTTGCGATTCTGGAATTATCTCAAGAAAAAAGGGCGCAATTCAATGCACCCTTGATTCTACTCTGTGGACATTTCGTTCACATGAAAAAGCTTAGCCGTGTTGCCCTTGGCGTTTGCTGTATTGAATCGAGGCAATGATTGCCCAGACAATAAAGGCCACACCAATCAGACCCGTGACTACTTCTGGAATATGTACCCCAGTACCGCTCGCCAACATAATGAACGCTAAGGCACCAATGGCATAGTGTGCACCATGCTCAAGGAAGATATAGGCATCCAGCGTGCCCTTTTCAACCAAATAAATGGTCATGGAACGCACGAACATCGCGCCAATTGCCAGACCCAGCATAATGATGACCACGTCCGAAGTAATCGCAAAAGCACCAATTACCCCATCGAAACTGAACGAAGCATCCAGCACTTCTAGGTAAATAAATCCACCTAAGCCCGCTTTAATCACCCCTGTCGATGCACCACTGGCATCATGTGCCACAGCATTACCGTCTTCGTCAATTTCAGGTTCACCCCCGAGCAAATGACTGAGGACTTGCACCCCGATATAAATCACGATGCCCCAGATGCCCGCCATGGTCACCACCAAGCGTTTCGCCTCATCGACATTAGAAGCCATGATCAACAATGCAATCAGGGCCACAAATACCGACATCGCAGGCACATTCGCCAAGTTACTTAAGCGGTGCTCCAGCCATCTGAACCAATGCGTATCTTTGCCTTCATCCAGAAAAAAGTTGAGGAATACCAGTAACAAGAACGCACCACCGAAAGCCGCAATTTCAGCATGATGTGCCATCAATTTTTCAGAATATTGCTGTGGCTCATTGAGTGCCATTTTGACCACTTCGAGCATGCCCATGTCCGCAGTGACTGCAACAATCACAATTGGGAATACCAGACGCATACCAAACACGGCAATCACAATCCCAAGCGTTAAGAAAATCATTTTCCAGAAATGATCCCAACCTCTCAAGACTGACGCATTGACCACCGCGTTATCGAAGGACAAAGACACTTCCATCACAGCCAAAATGGCGGTAATGGTCAAGGCAGTAAACATGGTCTTCAAACCCGCTTCTGGACCATGGGTAAAGCCCCAGTAAGCAGAAATGGCAAGACACACAATCGTAAAAAAGATAGAGAAACCAAAATGTTTCATCATAACGAAGTGACCTATGGATAATAAGAGCGCTATAGCCTGACTACAGCTTTAGAATTTATGCGCGTTATTATGCCGCGTTTATACGCCAAACCAAAATTGTTCCGCTATTTTTTATCCAGCAACCCGCGCAACTACAAAATCAGGGTCGTGTATTGCCCATGCTTGGGTTAGTCTAGGCGCCAAGAATCGAAAAGAGAATGAAGGACACCGTGATGCTTTTTTCTGAACAATTGTGGCAGCGTAATCTGGACTTATATCAACAAACCTTAGCCCTGCCTTTTAATCAAGAGCTGGCACGCGGCACGCTGAGCCGTGAAGCTTTTAGCCATTATGTGATTCAGGATGCGCATTATTTATTGGCCTATGGTCGCGCACTTGCAGTCTGTGCTGCCAAAGCCTATGAAGCCGATGATGTGATGCAATTTTCCGAAGCGGCCAAAATTGCCATTGTGGTCGAGCGCAGTCTGCATGACAGTTTTATGCAAGAGTTTGATGTCAGCAAGCAGCAATTTGAAACCACCCCGCTGACCCTCGCATGCCATCACTACACCTCATTTTTAACCGCAACCGCATGGTCGGAAAGTTATCCTGTGGTACTAGCAGCTTTACTGCCATGTTTCTGGATTTATGCCGAAGTCGGCAATGATATTGTGCAGCATTCTGTGCCGAACAATCCGTATCAAGCATGGATTGATACCTATGCTGGCGAAGATTTTAATCTTGCTGTCCGCAATGTGATTGCGACTGTGAATAAAGTGGCGGCACGTTGTGATGCCGACACCTTAGAAAAAATGCATGCGGCGTATCGCATGGGTGCCAAACTGGAATGGTTGTTCTGGGACAGTGCTTACCAGCAAAAACAGTGGCATGGTTTAGATCTGCTTTAATCGCTTGATCTATAGCCCGAGTATGGTGCTCTCCTTGCCTGAGTAGCTAAGGGGCAGCACCCTGCATTAACTTTGCAGCCATTGCCACGCATAAATCAAAACTGCTGCTGCCCCTATCCAACTCAACGTCGCCACACCCAAGCATGT
This sequence comes from Acinetobacter sp. NigerLNRRAM0016, assembly GCF_054112845.1. Taxonomy (NCBI): domain Bacteria; kingdom Pseudomonadati; phylum Pseudomonadota; class Gammaproteobacteria; order Moraxellales; family Moraxellaceae; genus Acinetobacter; species Acinetobacter sp. NigerLNRRAM0016. The sequence goes on along the minus strand of NZ_JBSYVT010000031.1, from coordinate 26,318 downwards.
CCACATCGAAATACGTGTTGCCAGCACATAAACCACCACTAAATAAATGGCATAGGGAATCAGTGACCATAGCCCAAACAAGGCAGTTTTTTGCAAGGCGGCTGCACCTTGCTGCTGAAAGACAATCACATGGGCAATTAAAGCGAAGGTTGGAAATAGCGGCACCAAGCCTGCAATATAAAATGCCTTACTTTTCGATAAAATAGAGATCAGCAGAACGACCGCTGCGCCCAAGATACATTTTAGAAATAACGCCCACATCTTTTATTCTTTGCCACCGCATCAGTTGATGCAGGTTATTCTGCGCCTGAACCCGCATTTTTGCATGATCCATTTAGCACAAATCCACTGTTATTCATTTGATTGAGCCACATCATCCCATAAGGCACGCCTTCCGTGCAGTTACTGTCCGCCAAAATATCTTTACATCTTGAACAACAAAACCGACTAGACTTTTACGCCCTATTAAACAATAATGATTCTCATTACAAATAAGTAGATTAATTCGAGGGCTTTAGATATGCAACAAGCGACTTTAGGCACTGAAGCCATTCGCGCGTTTTTTACCTTGCAATGCTGCTGGCTGAATAGTGAAGAAATTTATCTGGAACAAGGCTGTTTGCATTGCGGTTCTGCTGCCACCTATCTGATTTACCATACCAACCCACATATTCAAAAGCGCATGCTGGACTTTATTGCACAATTTAGCTGTATCTATAACCAACGTATCGACTTGCTCTATGTCGATGATTTTGAACAACACTACAATGAATTTCTACAAATCTTAGAACAAGAAATTAATCATTATGCACGGCAACATCATGATATTCCGCGCTGTCATGCCTTTGAATCGATAGAATCTATTTTTGAGCGCACGTTTGACCTAGCCTGCTAAGTCAACCCCAGCAGAGGTGCTTTGCACTGCACATGCTACACCTCAACTACCATCCCGCTTTAAAGTAAATTGACCGCCAATAAGGCCAACAACGCAGGTACGGCCTGTATATAAATAATCTTTTTACTGGCAGTCAGTCCGCCATACATCCCTGCCACCAAGACACAAGCTAAAAAGAAGTTTGCCAGAGCCACAGCGTAGCTTGCAGGTGCCACTAAAGACCAGAACAGACCCGCGGCCAAAAAGCCGTTATACAAGCCCTGATTTTGTGCCATGACCTTGGTCAATTGGGCTTTTTCAGGTGTATTACCAAAGGCTTTCAAACCGTAGGGTTTGTCCCATAAAAACATTTCCAGCACCAAAATATAGACATGTAACAGGGCGATCAGTCCCACTAAAATTTGTCCCAGCATTTTTATTTTCCTTTGTTGTTTTCTGTGAGATGGCAAAAGTGAGCCCTTTGGCTCACTCCTGTCTTTTTCATCTTAAGGCTTAAACAATACTTTACCTTGGCGCGCATCTTGAGTGGCTTTTTGTGCCGCTTGCGTCACTTGATCAAAGGCATACACACCTTCGACAGGCAAGGTGAGTTTCTGCTGCGCTGCGAGGGTTAATAATTCCATCACCAAGGCTTTTTTACGTTCCGCAGGCATCTGCTGATTCACAACACTCGCCCAGAAACCTTTAATCGTTGCTTGTTTAAAGATGAGATCACCCGATTCAATCTGCATGGTTTCCCCCGTCATGCTGCCGAAAGACACCAACAAGGAGTTTTCACCTAATAGGCCGAGTAACTCACCACTGGCTTTGCCCCCAATCGAGTCGACACCGACCATCAACGGCTGCTCCCCCTGAATGGCTTTGACTTGTGCTTTCCAGTCTGCCTGATCGGTGGCCACCACATGTTGAATACCTAGTGCATTCATTTCGGCAACCGCTTCTTGGCGACGCACCAAGTTAATCACATGAATACCACGCGCTTGTGCGATCATCGCCACCGTTTTACCCACGGCACCATTGGCTGTGTTTTGAACCATCCACTGCTCTGGCTGCAAATTGGCAAAATCCAGCAGCATTAAAGAACTGAGTGGCATGGCTATCAACTGCGCTGCCAATTCATCGGGAATAGCATCGGGTAAAGGAATCAGTGCACCTGCGGGTGCCAGACAATATTCTGCCCAACTGCCATGAATGCCTGCGGCAGAAACACGTTGTCCCAATTCAAATCCTGTAACCTCTTCACCCAGCGCATCGATAATCCCTACCGCTTCACTACCGCCAATCGCAGGCAATTCAGGCTTGTAGCCATAGCTGCCACGCACCGTCCAGACGTCATGGTTATGAATGGGCGATAAAATCACTTTGAGACGGACTTGACCCGCTTTCGGCTCGGGTTGTGGCATCTCTGCCTGTTCTAAGACATCGGCAAATTCGCCAAAACTACGATGAATAATACTACGCATGGGTTAATCCTTCATGGGTTGTAACAGGTTGTGTGTGGTTTCCAGCGCCAAATGCAACGGGGCTTTGTCTTGCGCCAGTTTGGCCAGTAAGGCTGCGCCTAACCACAATTGATACATCACTTGCGCCATTTTCACAGGCTGAATATGTGCGGGGATCGACCCTTCCTGCTGCCCTTCTGCAAGCAAAGCAGCAACCCGTTCGATTAATTTACTCACGCCGAAATTCAGGATTTGACGCATATCTTCAGACAAGTCGGAGACTTCTGCCGCTAATTTCACAATCAGACAGTTTTCCGCCCAGCCACCATGAATCGGGTCTTCAATCCATGCCTGCCATAACGCAATCAAACGCGCATAGGCACTGCCATCGGTCAGTTGCCATAGCTGCTCCACCTGCTTGCTGTAGTCAATGATGTACTGCTCTAACAGGGCGCAACCAAAGGCTTCTTTGGAGGCAAAATAATGGTAGAACGAACCTTTCGGCACGTCGCATGCTTTTAAGATTTCTTGCAGCCCTACGCCAACAAAGCCTTTATGGAGAACCAGTGGAAAACTGGTGTCCAGAATATGCTGACGAGTAGCTTCACTTTTGCTTGATCGTTTCATGCGTTCACTTTAATTCAGTATTAGACCAGTCGTCTAGTAATTTTATGTAACTGACGCAGGATCTCTTGCTTGAGTAGCCACTGCGGCAAATGAATGTTAATAATAGCGCGCTATACTCTGCTACAGTGTTCAGGGATAATTCATCCGTCATGCTGTGTCGCTTAAAAATCAACACAACAGACTTGAACAATTTTAAAGCGTTATCATATAAGTTTCTATTTGCACATAATTGAGATGTTTTCATGAGCCAAAGTCATATCCGTATTCGAGGTGCGCGTACCCATAATTTAAAAAATGTGAGCCTCGATATTCCCCGCGACAAGTTTGTGGTGATTACGGGACTTTCAGGTTCAGGTAAATCCTCCCTTGCCTTTGATACCCTGTATGCCGAAGGTCAGCGTCGCTATGTGGAATCGCTGTCTGCCTATGCACGCCAATTCTTATCGCAAATGGAAAAACCTGAGGTCGACTCGATTGAAGGCTTAAGTCCCGCGATTGCGATTGAACAGAAGTCGACTAGCCACAACCCGCGTTCTACCGTCGGCACCATTACCGAAATTTACGACTATTTACGTCTACTGTATGCGCGTGTCGGTACGCCATTCTGTCCTGAACATGATCTGCCGATGGTGGCGCAAACCATTTCGGAAATGGTCGATGCAGTCAAAGCCCTTGAAGAAGGTACTGCGCTGATGTTGCTTGCACCTGTAGTGCGAGAGCGTAAAGGCGAATACAGCAACCTGTTTGAACAGTTGCAAAGCCAAGGTTTTGTCCGCGCGCGTGTAGATGGCGAGATTATTGATATTGACTCTCCCCCTGAACTGGACAAAAAGAAAAAACACACCATTGAAGTGGTGGTCGATCGTTTTAAAGTCCGAGATGACTTGGGCAACCGTATTGCAGAAAGTTTTGAAACCGCTCTGCGTTTAGGTGGTGATATTGCCGTCCTGTCATGGATGAAAAGTGAACATCCAGACCGGGTTTTTTCAGCCAAGCACTCTTGTCCTGAATGTGACCGTGCCGTAGCGGAACTGGAACCACGCCTGTTTTCATTTAACAACCCCTTTGGTGCCTGCCCAGTCTGTGATGGTTTAGGCACACGTAGCCATTTCAGTGCCGACAAACTGATTCCCAACCCAGAACTGTCGATTAGTCAGGGCGCAATCCGCGGTTGGGACAGACAACGTCCGTATTACTACAGTATGATTCAAAAAGTCGCGGATCATTTTGAATTGTCGCTGGATACTCCGTGGCATGAACTGGACAAAGACACCCAGAAAAAGTTTTTATACGGCACAGGCAAAGAAAAAGTCGACCTGAGTTATATCGATGAACGTGGTCGCAAACACAACCGCGTACAACCGTTTGAAGGGATTTTACCGCACCTCGAGCGTCGCTACCGCGAAACCGAGAGTAACTATGTGCGTGATGATTTGGCGCAGTATTTGTCCAATGCCGCCTGCGATGCCTGCGGTGGTTCGCGTTTAAACGAAATTTCCCGCAATGTGCGCGTCAAAGACAAGACCATTGCCGAAATCACCAAAATGTCGATTGGCGATGCCGAAGCCTATTACCAAACCCTGAATTTAACGGGTGCCAAAGGTGAGATTGCTGACAAGATTTTCAAAGAAATCCGCGAACGTCTGCACTTCCTCGTGTCGGTGGGTTTGAACTATCTCAGCCTCTCCCGTTCTGCAGAAACCCTGTCGGGCGGTGAAGCACAGCGTATTCGACTGGCTTCACAAATTGGTGCAGGTTTGATGGGCGTGATGTACGTGTTGGATGAACCTTCGATTGGTCTGCATCAGCGTGACAATGACCGTCTACTGGAAACCTTGGTGCGCTTGCGTGACCTCGGCAACACCGTATTGGTGGTTGAGCATGATGAAGATGCGATTCGCGCAGCCGACCATATTATTGATATTGGTCCAGGCGCGGGCGTGCATGGCGGTGCGATCATTGCTGAAGGTACGGCAGATGAATTGGCACGCCATGAAGATTCCCTCACAGGACAATATCTGTCGGGTAAACTCAAAATTGCCGTGCCTGCCCAGCGTACGCAACCACCGCGTCCAGATGAGCAAATTAAATTGATGGGTGCTGCGGGACACAACCTGAAAAATGTCGATCTGACGATTCCACTGGGTGTGATGACCTGTGTCACAGGTGTGTCGGGTTCAGGTAAATCCACCCTGATTAACCGTACCCTATTGCCATTGGCTGCGACTCAATTGAACGGTGCAACCACACTCACTGCGGAGAAGTTCGACTCGATTGATGGTCTACAATTCCTCGATAAAGTCGTGGATATTGACCAAAGCCCGATTGGACGTACGCCACGCTCGAACCCTGCTACTTATACGGGTTTATTTACCCCAATTCGTGAGTTGTTTGCGCAAACTCCTGAAGCCAAAGCGCGCGGTTATGCAGCGGGTCGTTTCTCCTTTAACGTGAAAGGCGGACGCTGTGAAGCCTGTGAAGGTGACGGCATGATTAAAGTGGCGATGCACTTCCTGCCCGATATGTATGTACCGTGTGATAACTGCCATGGCAAACGTTATAACCGTGAAACTTTGGAAGTCGGTTATAAGGGCAAAAACATTTCTGATGTGTTGGACATGACCGTTGAAGATGCGATGCATTTCTTTGATGCCATTCCAGTCATTCACCGTCGTTTAGAAACCTTAAACCAAGTCGGTTTGGGTTATATCCGTCTCGGTCAGTCAGCCACAACCCTTTCGGGTGGTGAAGCACAGCGTGTGAAACTGGCACGTGAGTTGGCAAAACGCGATACAGGTAAAACCTTGTACGTACTGGATGAACCAACCACTGGTCTGCATTTCCATGACATTGCCAAGTTGCTCGACATCCTGCATGAGCTACGCAACAAAGGGAACACCATCGTGGTGATTGAGCATAATTTGGATGTGATTAAAACCGCAGACTGGATTATTGACTTAGGTCCTGAAGGTGGTGCGGGTGGCGGTCAGATTATTGCTGAAGGTACGCCAGAAGCAGTGGTGAAAAATAAAGTTTCACATACAGCACGGTTCTTAAAACCGTTGTTGAAGTGATTTTAAAAGGGCTCATAAGATGTGTGATTCATAGAGATCGTTTCAATCTAGCGATCTCTAAATCCATCTTGTACTGACCCATCTTCAAACTCTATGGCCTTTTTCATTATTTAAATCTGTCATTAATTTTATATTTAGAAATATTACTAATAGATGTTTCTTTGAATAAATACCCATTTAAAGCCGATACAATATTTACATCTTCTCCAACTTTGCTACAAGATAACTTCACATCTACGGAATCTTCTTTTCTAAACCCACCTTTAATTTTGTTGCGATCTATTTCTCTTGAATATGCGAATGAGTTAACGTCATTATAAATCATGATAAGATCAGTTTTATTATGTTTCATTTCCACCCAATAAATATAATAATTTTTATTTTTATACTGAATATGGTTACATGTTCCTGTAGATATCCAATTTTTATCTTTTAAATCAAAGCCAATTTTTTTTGCTATTTTTTTGTTTTCTTTATTAAAGTTATCTTCCCATATATCAGAACACTGAACATCTTCCAATACAATTGCTTGTACTGCTGGCTCGCTCCAATATTTCATACATTCTTTAGCACTCTCTGCATGTAAATTTATACTATTTAGCAAAATGCATGCACCAATTATTATCTTTACAGTTTTCATTATTAAATTAATCCTAAAGTTCAAAACTTTCAAAATCTGCTTTTAAATCTGTATCTTCAATATATTCATCACTATCGTGATCATGGTTATGATCTTCACCATCCGCGATTCGCGGTTATTAGAATAATTTCCTTGGTTAAATAAGCAATTTCTCTAGGCAACTGCTTTCTAAATTCCTTATACAGCTTGATCACTTTCTGGAAAACCGAAAATTATGAATTTCTAATTTACCTGCAAATTCCACCATCAATTCAATTAATACTATATCCACACCTATAACATTTAAGTTCAATCAATCACATGACAGGCGACATGGGTTTTGTCACTTTTGCCCAGTCAAAAGTGAGGCAACTCCTACGCAACTAAATTCAAAACTGCTACTTGAATATAAGGACGTGATAAAGAATCAGACTGATATTCAAATCACTTAACACCAAAATCTAAATTCTATTTCTCAATTTAAATTCAAATCACGTAAAATCCGACTCGGCTCTAATCAAAACAGAAGCCCTATGACTTTTCAATAACTCAATTACATAATCAAAATCATGAAAGCACTCCTTCTTAGCATATCTTTGGGACTTGCTTCCCTACACACCTTTGCCGATGGCTATATGAATGAAAATATGATTGTTTTCACCTCAGAATCCAATGGCAGTGATGACCCATGGCAAGACCACCCCAAATGCACACCCAATATTCAAGCAGCTGGTTCTTCCAAATCATGGTTGGTGCAATATTTCTATGCCGACCACAGCCCCCTCACCTCTGGATTTGTCACCACGCAAAAGCCTTCGAGCAAAGCCAGTGAATGTGAACATTTGGTGCATTTTCCAGATCAAATACAAGGCTCAGGAACTTTTGAAAGTTTTTATCCCAATGGAAAAATGCGCAGCAAAATTGACTATGAAGATGGGATCTACCATGGCAAACTCACTTTTTGGCATGCCAACGGCTTAAAAGAACAAGAATCAAATGCAATACACGGTGTCACGGAAGGTGACTACCGCATTTGGCACTCGAACGGACAATTGGCTCTGTCCATGAAATATAAAGATGATATGCAGGATGGCATGAAACAACGCTGGTATGCCGATGGTAAACCGTGGAGCTACGTGCGTTTTGAACATGGCGTGATGCGCGGTGAACTGAAACAATGGTTTCAAAATGGAAAACTGGAACGTCGCGGTGAATACCGTAACGGACTTCGACAAAACCGCTATGAAATCTGGCACGAAGATGGCACACCAGAAGCGGTGTTAAGCTATGATGCAGGCAGTATTATTCAAGCGCAGTGTTGGAGTGCAGCAGGTAAAGCTCTCGCGAGTAAAAGCTGTATCAATAGCTATCGAGATGAAGAATAATTCTGAATAACAGCATATGAATGCGGTGACAATCTAACCTTGCACCGCATTTTTGCCCTTGGCTTTGGCTTTAAATAAAGACTGATCAGCTTTATGAAACAGTTCTAGCCAACTGGCAGCACCCACCGCATAACCAGCACTGATGGAAACATGTAATTCCTGTGCTAGTCCAACTTGCAGACTACTGCTGTCGACCTCTCGTCGTATTTGATCAGCAATACTCAGGGCTTCCACATCGGTAATTAGTTCCAGTAAAACCAGAAACTCATCCCCACCATAACGCACAATTAAATCTGTGGCACGTACATGGTTTTTTAAAATATTGGCGACCATCTGAATGACTTTGTCGCCAATCATGTGTCCATATTGATCATTAACGTGTTTAAAATCATCGATATCAATCACCAGCAGTCCCAGTTTTTCAAGCTTTTTGGGCTGCTGTTCCAGATGCTGAATATAACTTTCTAAAGCCAAGCGATTGGCGACACCAGTTAAGGCATCCGAATTGGCAATATTTTTTAGCTGAAATTCCAAAGCATCGCGTTGCTGCAACATACCTTCCAGTTTGCGGATTGCGGTAAATAAGGAATCCACACCACGCTCTTGCAACAATCGGTCTGTAGGCTGCGGTTGCGCCTGCGATAAATTTAAAATGGTTTCTCTAGCTTTAATTAAGGGTTCAAACACATTGCGACGTGCATAAATCATGGTGAACAATGCTGCCAATAATGACACCGAGGTCATAAACAGGGTGAGAAAAAATTGTCGCTTGGCTTGCAATTTCTCACGTTCCGCCACTTTTAGACTGTAGTCCAATATATAGCTTTGCAGATTCACCACGGAACTAAACTTATCAACAATTTGCTTGGTCAATTCGGTGCCAGACAGTACATATGCCTGCCCTGTCATGCTGTTTTGAATCAACGTTTGTACGGTTCCAATGCCCTGATCGAGAAAGTCGGTTTTGACTTTCTGATGCAGTTGAATAAATTCAGGAGTCTTGTCTTGCTCAGGCAAAATGGTATAGACCAAATCCCACAAATAACGCGCTTGATGTTGGGTCTGTAAGGAACGCGCCAAATTGGTATCGGGCATTTTTTCTTTAAAGGTCACAGGCGCAATAATATTCGAGGCGACGCGCCCTGCCTGATCACGCAAATCAGCCAAAATCAGAATCAAGGTATAGTAATTCGAGGTATATTCGTCTTGGCTTTGTGAATGAATCACCATATGTTTCAAAATATTATGGTTTTCATCCCAAGCAGAAAACATTTTTAAAATTGCCGCATCCAGTTGTTGCATGCTGCGCGCTGTGCGTGGCAGTGCCGCATAGGCATCTACTGCTGCACGTCCTTGCTGGAGTTGCGGTTGCAATTGCGTGGCAATTTCGGAAGCTTCGGTATAAAAACCTGTCGCATTGAGCTGAACAATCGTACTTTGAATATGCTGATCCACCCCACGTCGATATTCAGCTAATTCTTCTCGGTTCTGGGCATATTCCTCGGGCGTACTGGACATGACTTTATTGCTTGGAGCACGTTCCCGCGAAATTTTATTGGACAATTCCGCCACCGTGCGCAAACTCTGAATTTCAGTCAGCGCCAACTGGGCTTGTTGATAATGCTGATAGCTTTTAAAAATAAGCGGGACAGAAATAAACAGTAACGACAACACAATGACCAACATTGCGCCGAATAATCGCTTACTTATATTTTCTGCACGTAATTTTGCCATGAATCGCTTTTAAATTTTATCTACGCCGCTACTGCACAGTTAAACCATATCATGGATTCAATATGCAACGGGGAAAATGAAATATTCATCAGTTCTCGTTATTTTTATTCTAGCAAGCGCTTTAAAATTAAATCTACTCATAAAATAAAGCGCTTATTCCGCAGCATTAAAAGGCAAATCTTCATACAAAATAAAATCCATTTGCCTTTTAAATTCAAACTTCCGCTTTATAAATAGGGAAAAACCCCGAGTTTATCTAAAGCATCCAAGGTCAATTGTTTACGTAAAGGCAACTGTTGTTCTCCCTGCAACTGCATATTTAATGCAAAAGCCAGAATGTGACCATTTGGTTGCTCCACCCAACCCACATACCAGCCGACTTGTGAGCTAACATCCGCTCCCCAGCCCGATTTGGCATAGAGTTTAGCATCACCACGGCGTTCGACATACAGCATGTCTTTCACTTGCTTTTGCACTGCGACATCAAAAGGCAGCTTTTCTGTCGCCAATTGATAAGCAAACTCAACCTCTTGTTGCGGAGTAATTTTAAGCGGACCATCTAACCAAAAGCGGTCTACCTGCGTGCCAACCTGTGCATTGCCATATCCCACACGTGTCAGCTCTTGTTGCATTAAGCTCAGCCCTATACGGCGTGCCAAGGTTTGGTAGACAGGTACCGCAGAAGCCTGCATGGCTTGTCCTAAGGTCATGTCTTTTTCCCAGCTTTTAAAGGCACGCGGCTGCCCATCCCAAGCAAAAACTTCTGTTGCTGTCGCTTTGTGATGCTGCAAGCCAATCAGGGCATTCAGCATTTTAAAGGTTGATGCCGGAATATAAGCGGTCTCGGCACGGGTCAAATCATTACCAAAGCGTTGTAGCCGTTGACCATCAAAAGTCACCAATACCGTTGCTGTATCTACAGCCTGAAACATGCGATTGAGTTCATCTTGGCGTGCATGTTGCATCATCAACGACTGTGGCGCGGGATGGGTTACGGATTGCGGACTACACCCACTCAGTACGACCCAACCAAGGACAACACAACTCATTGCTCGAAAGCGCAACATCATCTTTTTACTCCCAAATTTTAAGGTTCATGATAGCCAGATTTTGACCAGATGGAATAATTATTATCAAATGAGTTTACTTGTGATCTATTCTGGTGCATAATGCACGCAATTAGGGCGTTTTTAATTTCATCCTCAGCAGATATTTTTAAATTTCCCTGTTTTTTGGCGAAAAGATCCCAGTTTATGTATTTAAATTGGGATTTTTTTCGCTTATACGAATCAATCTCAATAGATTATCTCATTAAAACTATAATAAATAGCACCATATTAGTGCATAATATGACTAACAATGACTCTGCCTCATCCCCTTCTCAAGCAAATCAGATACGCCATTTTTCGTTAAACAACTTGGGCTAAATCAGGGCAATGCCAAAAAGTTGCACCAATTTAGACGTTTTGCTTGAAATTTTAATCTTAGCGAGACAGGCAAATAAGCAAACAAAAAAAAGCCCAACCTTGGGGAAAGCTGGGCGATAAACTAAAAACCTTTTGTGGAGAATCAGTCAGCTATCACACTATTTGAATGAAACATGATCTGATTACAGCTTTATTATGTGCTGCTTTTTATCAGAAGTAAAGCCGATTAAATCACTTTGTTTTATAGAAAAACACATAAAACCTCATTTAAGCCAATCAGTTCACAATTATTCTTAAAAATAGTTTATTTAAAATACAATTGTTACATTTTTTGCAAGTTTTAATTAAATTTTGCACAAATCTTTGCGGTGCTACACAGAAAAATACGACTATTAGATGAAAATTATCATTGTTTTTGGCAATTAAAAAGTAGAATTAATCTTTTTTAACAATAGTAAAACTTAAATAACTCGCACCAATATCGTGCTTATATTTTGGTGATGTCCGCCTTATTCAGTTGTTATCTCAGCCTTTTTTGAATGGTTGACAACAATTTTTCTGTTTGCTGAATTTACAACCAATTTTTTATTAGAGCAAAAGCTCACTACGAACTGTAACATGACCTCGGTTGACTAAATAAATTGTTACAATACAATGCCCTTGTTTAATCCATTTTAACAAACTGGTAATACTTATGAAAAAACTCGGTTTAGCCACTGCTTTATTATTAGCCATGACCGGTGCTCAAGCATATCAATTCGAAGTACAAGGTCAATCTGAATACATCGATAATACTGCTAATGACAAAAACTTCACTGGCGCAGCTCAAGGTACTTACTACTTTAAAGATGTAGATTCTTCTAAAGGTCCTTTAGCTGAAGCGGCGTTCTTAAACCAAGCATCTAATGTTTCTGTTGCTTATAACTATACTAAATATAATGAAGAAAATGGTTTCAATACTGAAACTCATACTTATGGTGCAAAAGCAGAAGCTTATGTACCAACGAAATTTGTTCCTGTATATACAAGCGCTTCTTATAACCATACCAAAACAGATGCTAAAAATGCTATCTCTGCTGATGAAGAAGATAATGGTGACCGTTATGCGCTTGAACTTGGTGCTTTAGTTGCACCAAACTTCTTGGTTGCAGTGGGTTATACCAGCGTTGCTGACGAATATTCACTTGACGCATTCAACATTTTATCAAATGGTCTTGTGAGTGCTGGTTTAGAGTCAGATACCATTCGTGATGACCAAGACGCTATTACTGCACGTACCAAATATGTAGGTAACATTGACGGTACAAACATGGCTGTAGGCTTTGAGTCTGGTCTGGTTTATGGCGAAGACACCGCTTACCAACTTAAAACTGACTTATATGTAACACCAAAGCTTAGCGTTGGTGCATCTTATGTAAAATCTAGCTTTGCAGATACTCCTGACTCAGCTTGGGGTGCGAACGTGAACTACTTCATCACTCCAGCCGTTGCTGTAGGCGCAAGCTATGTCAATGCAAATGCTATTTCTAATGACAACGGTGATAGCGATGACACACAAACTGTCGGCTTAAATGCTAAATTCCGTTTCTAATTGATTAGACGCTGAATACAAGAAAGGACGCCACGAGCGTCCTTTTTTATTGTTCCTCTTAGCTTGGGCTACGTACCAAACTCAAGAAATGAAGATGTCGCTCATACTGATCAATAATATCCTGCAATAAGTCTTCAATAGTCCAGTCCATCACATCGTAATTCTGCCCACCTTCTCGCAAGCAGACTTCCGCCTGATAGAATGGCTGATCTTGCGCCAAAGTATCTGCCATAAAACTTGGCGGTTGAGTTTCACGTGAAACTACCTGATAAATAAAATTGATCTCATTATGATGATCGACCCGTAACTGCAAACCCGACTCAATCGGACGAATGCTGACTTCCAACTGACGGCGCTCAAATTCCTTTTGCACTTGTGAAAATGCTTGCTGCACAGTTTGCTGAATGAATTGCTCAATCTCTTGCTGAGTATGCGGATAATGCATGATCAGCCCTAAACGCTGTTGCCAACTGCGCGGGTTTTGGATGGCACGCGGCGTAATGCGAGCATCCTGCAAAGCATTCATTTTGGTCAAATCGAGGCTTAAGGCTTTGACCAGCCCCCAGCACACCAACAGCATAATTAAAGTAAAGGGCAAAGCACTCATAATGGTGGCGGATTGTAATGCCGCTAAACCGCCTGCCATCAATAAAATAATGGAAAGCACCGCAATCAGTACCGTCCAAAATAAGCGCTGCCATAACGGCGAGTTTTCACTTTCCGCGGTCAGGTAATCAATCACCAGAGAACCTGAATCGGCAGAAGTCACGAAGAACAGTACGACTAAAACCGTCGCGATTAAACTGGAGACTTGTGCAAAAGGCAGATGGGTTAAAAATTCAAACAGCGCGACCGATGAATCTTGCTGAACAGCAGCAATTAATGAGCTTTGACCGTCATGAATAATGCTGAACAAGGCCGCATTGCCCATAAAGCCCATCCAAATGAGGGTAAATCCTGTCGGAATAAAGAGCACCCCGACAATGAATTCCCGAATCGTGCGTCCGCGTGATACACGCGCAATGAACATGCCGACAAATGGTGACCATGAAATCCACCATGCCCAATACATAATGGTCCAGCCGCCAATCCAACCATTTGGCTGATAGGCATATAAATTGAAGGTCATGGTGAATAAATTAGAAACGTATTGCCCTGCATTCTGAATGGTGGTCTGTAAAATATAGATGGTTGAGCTACAGAAGAAGACAAAAAACAACAGCAGCAAGACCAAAATCAGATTCAGTTCCGACAAGCGCTTAATACCTTTATCCAGACCAAAACCCACGGACAGGGAGGCTAAAAAAGTCACAAAGACAATGAGTCCAACCTGAATCCGAATGCTCTGCTGAATACCAAAAAGATAATTCAAACCTGAATTAATCTGGGTCACCCCAAAACCAAGCGTTGTTGCCACCCCGAAAATAGTACCGATGGTCGCAAAAGTATCAACGGCATCCCCGACTGGGCCATAGATTTTTTTACCCACCAGCGGATATAAGGCAGAACGGACTTTCAGTGGTAAATTATGCCGAAAAGAAAAATACGCCAAAGAGAGCCCCACCAAGGCATAAATTGCCCAAGCATGCAGCCCCCAGTGGAAGAAGGTAATCCGCATGGCTTGCTGCGCCGATGCTAAAGTCTCTCCTTCTCCAGTCGGCGGGCTAACATAATGCATTACGGGTTCAGCCACCCCGAAGAACATCAAGCCAATGCCCATGCCTGCGGTAAACAGCATCGCAAACCACGAGCTTTTACTATATTCAGGGGTACTATGATCGGGACCCAGTTTGATTTTCCCCATACCCGACATGGCAATAAAAATCAGTAAAATCAGAAAGAAAGCAACGGCTAAAACATAGAACCAGCTAAACGAATCAATAATCCATTGATTTAAATGTTTGGTGAGTGCTTCAAATCCACTTGGATCAAACAGAATTAAAGCCAAAAACAGTGCAATGATGATGACTGTACTTAAAAACACATTCCGTTTGACATTGGCAAACGGAGACGTCTTGATGGAAGGCATGATTTCCCCCAGAAGATTTTTATTAATGTAAAGATGAAACCAATCCGGTTTATTCGCGGGTCTTATAAAGAGTAAGAAGTGAATGTTTAAATTTTAACGATTCTTGTTCATGATAATTTATGTCGCAAAACAAGGCAGTGCAATTCCTGTAACTATTTATCTTGCTGCCTTGGCACATGCCGAATGTACTGGAGGGCAATCAGGCGCGAAACGATTAACGCCAAATACATGACCCCGCAAAACATTTGTAACATGGCGAGAATACGGGCGGCTGGACTGATGGGCATAATGTCGGACAGACCTGTTGCCGATTGCAAACTAAAGCTCAGAAACAATAAGTCCAGCCATGTCTGCAAACCAGTAGTTGGACTTTGAAAGCTGTTGGGAATCAGCAGCTGGCAAATATTATATAAAAAGGCAAATCCCCACGCGATTAAGGTAAATACCGCACCAGCGGCAAACATTTCATCTTTGGTTAAATAGCGATCCGCAAACATGTAACGGACCAAGCCAAATGCTGCCATAAAATACGCGAGACTTTCAAAACTGTGGGGGATAACCTGCATGCCAACGCTGGCATAGCCCAGTAAGATCATAAAGGAAAAAATGAATGCCCCGCCGACAAAACAGAGTCCGAGAAAAGTATAAACGGGTGACTGCCGGATCACTTTGGCAATGATTAATAACGCCAGTACCCCCAGACACCACATAAATGCCCGATAAGACAAACTCTGATGTGCAATCAGTGACAGCCATAACATACAGAACTGAACCAAGAGCAACCATGCAGAAGGCAACAAGCGAAATCCTTTCCAGAACTCGATGAGCACTTGCATAGACTTCTCTCCTTGGATTGATGGTCAGGCATGCCACCGATTTTTTTTGATTCAGTGCAATGGAAATGCCAAAGCTTCATTTTTATTCTACTTCTGTTGTAGCGTATTTGTGGGCATTGGTCTAGCCCATAGCCACGACTTCAATAGAGTCATGGCCCAACATCAGACAATAAAAAAAGCCCCAAGTGGGGCTTTCTTTTTAATGATGAACCAGAATTAGTGATCAGACGCGCCTGAGATACCAACACCCGTCATAGAACGTACATACTGTGCATCGAATGCTTTACGTTCAGCTTGTGCACGTGCAGAGTTATCTGTCACAGAGAACAACCAGCAGCAGAAGAATGCAAGCGGCATAGAGAACAATGTTGGGCTGTTGAAACCAAACACTGGAGTATCAGCGATATGTAATGTATCTACCCATACTGCTTTAGAAAGTACGATTAAAGTCACCGCACTGATCAAACCAGCCAAGCCACCAATAACTGCACCACGAGTGGTTAAGCCTTTCCAGAACATTGACAATACAAGGATTGGGAAGTTTGCACAGCACGCAACTGCGAATGCCAAGCCCACCATGAACGCAACGTTTTGCTTCTCGAACAAAATACCGAGGATCATTGCGAAGATCGCCAATACTAAAGTTGCAATCTTAGACATACGAAGTTCAGATTCAGGTGTTGTTTGACCTTTCTTGAATACGTTCGCATATAAGTCATGTGAAATTGCTGAAGCGCCAGACAATGTCAAACCAGCTACAACCGCAAGAATTGTTGCGAATGCCACTGCTGAAATGAAGCCCATGAACAAGTCACCGCCCAATGCATCAGACAAGTGAACCGCAGCCATGTTGTTACCACCAACAAGCTCAAGCTTGCCTGTAACTGCCATTTTTGCAACATCAATGAACTGTGGGTTGTTTGAAACAAACAAGATCGCACCGAAACCAATGATGAAAGTTAATAGATAGAAGTAACCAATGAAGCCTGTTGCAACCACAACTGATTTACGTGCTTCTTTCGCATCTTTAACTGTAAAGAAACGCATCAAGATGTGAGGAAGACCTGCTGTACCAAACATTAAGCCTAAACCAAGAGATACGGCATCAATCGGGTTTGCAGCCAGTTTACCAGGTCCCATAATATGCGCAGCATCTTCTAGGCTCAAATCGTGGACTTTACTGAATACCGCAATTGATTGTTCAAACATGTTTGCAAAGCTGAAGCCCACATTTTTCATTACCATGAAGGCCATGAATGATGCGCCGCTGAGCAATAACACGGCTTTAATAATCTGTACCCAAGTCGTTGCCAACATCCCGCCGAAGATTACGTAAGCCATCATTAACAGGCCAACCACAATCACCGCGATGTTATAGTTCAAACCGAACAGGAGTTTGATCAACTGACCCGCACCTACCATTTGTGCAATCAGGTAGAACGCCACCACAACCAATGAACTGAATGCAGCCAAGGTACGTACTGGTTTCTCGTCTAAACGGAATGAAACCACGTCAGATAAGTTGTATTTACCCAAGTTACGTAAACGTTCTGCAATTAAGAACAATACGATTGGCCAGCCCACCATAAAGCCGAGTGAGTAAAGCAAGCCGTCAAAACCTGAACTGAACACCAATGCGGAAATACCCAGGAACGATGCTGCTGACATATAGTCACCCGCAATCGCCAAACCATTTTGGAAACCTGAAATACCGCCACCCGCTGTATAGAAGTCTTGTGCGCTGGTGGTTTGCTTCGCTGCCCATTTAGTAATGAACAAGGTAAAGCCCACAAAAATCACGAACATGATAATTGCGTGCCAGTTCGTCGCCTGTTGTTGCGCTTCACCTAAATCTGGACCCGCAAACGCCATGCTTGACAGCATGAGTGACGATGCAGCAACTGCTTTCGCCTTCATTGAATTCCATTTCATCTTAGTGTTGTCCTTTTTCATGAGCGATTGCTTCAACTTCACGCAAAGCTTCTTCAGTCAAACCATCTAACTTGTTGTTGGCAACGTAAGAATACACACCACAAAGTACGAAGGATAAGACAATAATGCCGAGACCCAATGGAATACCAATTGTCGTCACGCCACCGCCAAATGAACTTAATAAAAACTCTTTGTTGTAGCCAACTAAAAGCATGAAGCCGACATACACAAACAACATCACTGCGGTCAGCGACCAGCTCAATGAACTTTTTCTACTGACCATTTCCTTGAATTTGGGATTTTCTAGAATTTGGTTTACCTGAACCTCATCCATAATCTTGCTCCTGTGAAGCGCCCAGCCATAGACGCATTTTTTAATTGGAATTATTTCGTATACAAACTTAACAATGTTGTAGGGTTCTTGTAATTTAGACTTTGGTCGTTAAATTTTAATCAAATCAAACTGCCACGAACCCGAATAGGCTATGATAAGCCCGTAACTCGGGGCAATTCGGCATTATGAACAGTTGGCTTATTATTGGCGTTCTCGCGCTTTACATCGTAATACTTTTTATTTGTGCTTTCTATGGGGAGAAGCATGCCAGCCGTCTGAGCACTCGCGGACGGATGCTGCTGTTTAGTTTAACTTTAGGTGTGTACTGTTCTTCATGGACTTTTTATGGTGCAACGGGCGCTGCAGTACGCGAAGGCATTATTTTTCTCCCGATTTATCTAGGTCCGCTGCTCTTCGTTGCCGTGGGGTATGATATTTGGCGCAGATTGGGTCGAGTTCGCCAGCACCATGCCATTTCCTCCATCGCAGACTTTATGGCTGCACGCTATGGGAAAAGTGGCCCTTTGGCCTCCCTCGTCACCATTTTAGCCGTGATTGCGATTATTCCTTATTTAGCACTACAGCTACGCGCGATTGCCCTGAGTGCCACAGTGATTCTGCAACAAAATACAGGACTGGAAAGCACCACCAATAGCGTGCTGTTCCTGACGGGTATTATGGCGATTCTCGCCATGATTTTTGGTACGCGCCAAATCGCCAATACCGAACAACACGGGGGTTTAATGCTGGCAGTGGCATTTGAGTCCTTCGTCAAACTGTTTGCCTTACTCTGCGTCGCCATTTTCTTTATGTTTGCCGAACCTGCGAATTTGGGGCAAATTTCGCATGACGTTGCCAAGACCTTTAAAGATGTGCAGCTTTTTGGGGTGCCTGAAACCTTCTGGGTACAAACCCTGCTAGCAGCCCTAGCCATTATTTGTCTGCCGCGCCAATTTCACGTTGCCGTAGTCGAATTGCGCGATGAAAAGCATATTCGTGGTGCACGACGCTGGTTTGCCATCTATCTGATTCTCACCACCTTAGCCATTATCCCGATTGCCAGCTGGGCATTGCATGCCGCACCTGAGTATTTGGCCATCCCCGATGTTGCCGTACTCTCCTTGCCGATCAGCTATCAACAAGATTGGCTCACCATTTTGGCGTTCTTGGGTGGTTTCTCTGCATCGACGGGTATGTTATTGGTATCCTCCGTCGCCCTATCGATCATGTTGAGTAATGACCTGATCATGCCTGCACTGTGGCGCTTCAACTTGCTCTCTCGACATGACAAGCGCATGCCGTTAATGCTGAAATTTACCCGTCGGGTCTGTATTTTAGCCGTCATGCTTCTGGGCTTTTTGTTCTTCCATTTCTTTAATGATATTGACCAGCTCTCGGTGTTTGGCTTGTTGGCATTTAGTGCTGTGGCACAGTTCGCCCCTGCCCTGATTGGTGGTTTGTACTGGCGTGGCGGCAGTAAGCAAGGGGTGTATGCAGGGCTAATTGTGGGCTTCATTATGTGGGCCTATACCCTGCTGCTACCCACCATCCTGCGCAGTTTGCCAGATGACTACACCAGCATGACCATGCAATTCTTGTTGCATGGTCCATTGGGCATGGGCTGGTTACGTCCAGAAGCTCTGCTTGGTTTTGAATCTTTTGCTCCCTTAACCCATGGCGTGATCTGGGCACTCGGTTTAAACACTCTGCTGTATATCTGGATTTCTCATATTTTCCGACCCAGCATTGCGGAACAGATTCAGGCAGAAAGCTTTTTCTATTACGAAACCAAACCATTGCCTGCACAAAGCAGTTCATCTGAAATTAGCTATTTACACCATGATATGGCACGTTTAAAAGTTGCCGATCTGATCACCCTTGCCAAACGTATTACTGGCGAAGGTCCAACCACACGGGCATTTGATCAGTTCTGTCAACAAAACAACGTGGTGCTGAATGCCAACAGCAGTGCCAATGGCATGTGGTGGCGTTTTACCGAGCAATATTTGGCAGGCACCATTGGTGCAGCCTCAGCACGAACCTTATTGACCACGGCCATGGTCAACAATGGTCTGGCACTTGGACAGGTTGCCAATATTCTGGACCAAGCCTCGCAATGGCAGCGTTTTAACCAGAACCTGATTATGACCATGATTGACCACATGACCCAAGGCGTGAGTGTGGTCGATGAAAACATGTGTCTGGTGGCATGGAACAATCAATATCTGGTTCTGTTCGATTATCCGAAAGATCTGGTCTATGTCGGCTGCCCGATTGCCGATCTGATTCGTTATAACGCAGAGCGTGGCGAATGTGGTCCTGGTTCGGCAGAAGAACATGTACGCAAACGAATTCACTGGATGAAAGTCGGCAGTGCGCATGAATTTGAACGCATTCGTAAAGATGGTCGCGTGATTCAAATGCGTGGTAATCCGATTGAAGGTGGTGGTTTCGTGACAACCTTTGCCGATATTACTGCATTCCGTGAAAATGAAGCCGTGCTGGAAGCGCGGGTACAAGATCGTACCCAGCAGCTTGCCGATGCACTGACCGAACAACAATTGGCACGTGAACAAGCCGATAAAGCCAATATGTCGAAAAGCCGCTTTATTGCTGCGGCCAGCCATGACCTATTACAACCGATGCATGCCGCACGCCTGTTCAGTACGGCCTTGGAGCAAAGTGTTCAGTCGGATGAAGATCGTAAAACCTTACAGCAATTAGACCGTGCCTTGCATGGTGCAGAAAGCATGCTCTCAGCCCTGCTGGATATTGCCCGTCTAGAAGGCGGTACCATTCAACCGAAACGCCAAGCCTACCCACTGCATGACCTGCTCAGTGACTTGGAATTGCAGTTCAAATCGATTGCTGCACAACGCGGCATTCAACTGCATGTGCATGATGCACAGTTCTGGATTGATACTGATCCACAGTGGATTCGTCGCATTATTCAAAACTTTGTCAGTAATGCACTGCGTTATACCGCTAAAGGACGGGTCATTGTCGGCGTACTACGTGCATCAGAACGCCCACAGCATATTCGTATTGGCGTGTGGGATACAGGTCCGGGCATTGCCGAAGAGCAACGCATTAAACTGTTCCAAGAGTTCGAACGTTGTGGACATACCTCTCCTTGGGGTGAACAAGGTTTGGGACTGGGGCTGGCGATTGTGCAACGCATGACAGGCCTACTGGACTATCCTGTGCATGTCTATTCCGAACTGGGCAAAGGTTCCTGCTTCATGATTGAAGTGCCTGTGGTTGCCGCGCCAAAAGTGATTGCGACACCTGTGCAAGCCGTGCCCCTAAAAACCAAAGCCTACAAGATTTTATGTTTGGACAATGACGAAACTATTTTGGAAGGCATGAGTACCCTGCTGACCAAATGGGGCTATCAGGTGTTTAAGGCAACGGAACCTGAACAGGCGTTGGAGCTGATTAAAATAGAAAACATTCAGGTCTGGTTGGTCGATCAACATTTGAATGACGATAAAATGGGCTTGGACTTTATTCTGCAAAACCGTCAGGACAAAGTCCCTGTGGCACTCATCACTGCAGATTCTGACCCTGAATTGCCGCAGACGCTCAAGGAGCTAAATATTGTCTTGTTGAGGAAACCATTGAAACCTGCATCCTTAAGATCGTGGTTATCGGGTCTGAAAATTTCCACCGACTAACTCGAGGTTCAGCCTGATCCAACTGTGTGCCCACGCTTATGGGGACACAGTTTAGATGAAAAGTGTCGAATCAGGCTGCTCACAACGGCAAAAAATGCAGAGCAGGATAAACTTCAAAAAATATTCTAAAATTAAAACACTGAAAAATATCAGATTATAAAAAATTAGGGAGTCATTCGCTCAATTTGGTTTTTTGGCTATGGCAGATTCGTTCAGGTTACATTAATGCACAGTTGTACACTTAGTTACAAAATCTCAAGCCAATCATTTCATTGATGTTTATAACGAAATCAATGCTATCTACAACTTTAGTCGTATACTTTTTCCAGTACAGAGCTTCCATAAATGGGGATATCCCCGAGCAAATAACATTCAAAAGACCCATGCTCTATTGTCAATGCTCGCCCACATTGCACAAGCTTTAGGAGACTATAATGAACATTTCTGACAGGGTTCCACATGATTTACATCAGGCACAACAGTTTCATCGCCTGTACGGTGTAAATGCTTTATTGCCCGATATTGACTGGAACCAAATTTTCGAACAAAGCAAAATTAGCCCGACCCATGTTGAAGCACTCAACACCCTGTATCAAAGTGCTGTACCACTGGCACTGCAAGTTTTTGATGAACTGAATTTTGATGTTTTTACCCCTGCAGAATACAAACCGCAAGGACTTGGGCTATTTGAAAAATTGACACAGCAAGAAGAAAAACTGCTGCAAGTATTACAGGCTGAAACGCGGAGTTTAAATCCTGCGGTACGTCATCAAATTTGGAGCATGCTACTGCGTGGCGGTGCCGTGTTGGTATTTAAAGCATGGCTAGGGAAAGTTAAAACCAATGCAGACCAATTGGATACCACCCAGTTTGATGAACTGTCCGATCTGCTGTTTATTAAAACCTCACCTATTGAACTTGCCCATCGCCTCATGGTCGATGTGAATGATGATTATGATCACATCTTCCTGATGTATGACAATCAAATCTATCTCGACCGCTTTAACAGTCTGGAAACGGCTGCCCTGTTTGTTCAATTAGGCGTATACGATGCCGCATTTCTCAGCCTGCGTGATGACCGTGTTGCGGAATACTTGAAATCTAAAGGCTTGATTACCCAAGAACAGATTGACGAACTCGAGTGTGCACTGAACCCACTGTATTGCGACAACACCATGCACAAACAGGACTGCTTGGCTTAATTCACTTTCCTTGAGACAAAAAATAAAGACCTCATGCGGGTCTTTATTTTTTATCCAACGAAGAAATTACATTTTCTTTTCATCAATATTCAAGGCATTAATCGCCAGTACCGCTTGAGTACGGTTTTGTACGCCCAATTTACGGAAAATGGCGGTGACATGTGCCTTAATGGTCGCTTCAGAAACATCCAGCTCATAGGCAATCTGTTTATTCAGCAGGCCCTCAGCCACCATCATTAACACGCGGAATTGCTGCGGAGTCAAAGATTGAATACGTTCTGCCAATTCGGTTTCATCTGCCGCACGTGGGTCAAAGCCAACATTGGTCGGTAAATTTGGGGGTAACCAGATTTCACCTTCCAGCACTTGACGAATAGCTTCACCAATATGACTTGGATGCGCTGACTTTGGAATATAGCCCATTGCGCCATGCGCGATGGCACGTTGCATAATCGATACTTCTTCATGCGCCGAAACCACAATAATTGGCAGCGATGGATATTGCGCACGGACATGAACCAAAGCGGAAAAACCTGAAGCACCAGGAAGGTTTAAATCCAGCAACACCAAATCAGGTTCAGGACCTTTTTCCAAACGTTCATAAAATTCATTTACTGCTGCGGTCTCACTAATTTGAGCTTGCGGTAAGCTATAGCGAACGGCCTGAATCAAAGCATGACGAAACAACGGATGATCATCAACGATTAAAATATTCATAAGCAGCGTAAGAGATCTAGTGCAGAGTAATTCTTATTCTAACCATACATGCCCCCTTAAGGATATGCAAATATTAACTATTTTTGAAATAACAACAAAAAATAGAGCAAATCTTAAGCCCCGAATTTTGCAAAAAGATGAAATACAAATCTGTATTTTTTATAAATTGAATGCAAAGGCATAAAAAACTTATGCAAATACAATATAAGTTGATAATTCAAGGGATTAAAATACCCTTCTCCTCCATACTCTGAAAAATTCAAGCATATCTTAAAAACAGATAATCAATCTGCTTTTCCTTATTTTACAGTACCTTCACGCTTGATGATAAATAGCAAACATTCCAAGACTGCTTATAGGCTCATTGCTATGTCATTTTCTCATCAACAAAAACCACTGAATATTGTCGCTGTATCGGGCGGTTTAAATACTCCATCTAAAACAGAAGCCTTAGTGCAAGAAATTCTAAATGAATTGGGTGATGCCACTCCAATCAACGTACATTTTATTAAATTCAGTGAAATTGGACATTTACTGGGGGGCGCGATCTATCGCCATCAGTTGCCGCAACGCATTCAGGATGATTTGGCGGCGGTTGAAGCTGCGGATGCCCTAATTGTGGGAACCCCTGTTTATCGTGCGTCATTTACAGGGTTATTTAAACATTTCTTTGATTTTGTAGAACAGACTGCACTGGTGGATGTGCCTGTATTACTGGCGGCATCAGGGGGGAGTGACCGTCATGCCCTCGTGCTAGAACATCAATTGCGTCCGCTGTTCAGTTTCTTCCAAGCACAGACTTTACCGATTGGTGTGTATGCCACAGACCGTGACTTCACCCCTGAATACAGCATTCACAGTGAACTGCTACGTGACCGCATTACTTTAGCTGTTGCACGCGCCTTGCCAATTTTGGAATGGGCACCAGCCAAAGGTCAGCGTGCCGATGTGGTGAAAGAAAAATCTCAACACGCCAATCAAACGCTGGGGATTAACAAGCAAATTGAACAAGACGAAGTTTTGCCTTCAGCAGCCGTACCCAACTTGGATGCAGCAGAGTCACGCTTACATGCCAAGAAAACACCACAAAGCCATGTGGCTTAAATCTTAAATTCTTTCTGAGGATCTCGGCATGACACAAGCAAATGATATTTTATTTGCCTATTGGGTACCGAATGTCAGCGGTGGCCTGGTGGTCAGTGACATTGAACAACGCACCGACTGGAGCTATGACTACAATGTCCGTTTGGCGCAAACTGCGGAACAAAATGGCTTTGCTTATGCACTGACTCAAATTCGCTTTACTGCGGGTTATGGCGCTGAAAATCAACATGAATCGGTGAGTTTTAGTCACGGGTTATTGGCAAAAACAGAAAAGCTCAAAGTGATTGCTGCCATTTTGCCGGGTCCTTGGAAACCTGCTCTAGCCGCCAAACAATTGGCGACCATTGACCATCTCTCACAAGGTCGGATTGCCATTAATGTGGTGGGTGGCTGGTTTAGAGGTGAATTTGATGCCATTGGAGAGGAATGGCCTGAGCATGATCAACGTTATGCACGTTCTGAAGAGTTTATTCGGAGCCTGAAAGGCCTCTGGACACAAGACCATTTTAGCTTTCAGGGCGATTATTATCAGTTCAATGACTATACACTCAAGCCCAAACCCGTGCAGAAACCACATATCGAGATCTTTCAAGGTGGCAGCTCCCGAGCGGCACGTGACATGGCCTCTCGGGTGTCAGACTGGTATTTCACCAATGGTAATACTCCTGAGGAGTTAAAAAAACAAATTGAGGATATTCGTGAAAAAGCCAAGCTGAATGGTCATCAAGTCAAAATTGGGGTCAATGCCTTTATTATTGCTCGTGATACAGAACAAGAAGCCCAAGCAGTCTTAGAAGAGATTATTGCCAAGGCCAATATTCCTGCTGTACAGGCTTTTGGCGATGCCACCCGTGAAGCAGGTGCTGCAACGGTTGAAGGTGAAGGCAATTGGGCAAAATCCAGTTTCGAAGATTTGGTGCAATATAACGATGGCTTTAAAACCAACTTGATTGGCACCCCAGCACAAATTGCACAGCGGATTGTAGAATTAAAACAGGTCGGGGTGGATTTGATTTTGTCGGGCTTCTTACATTTTATTGAAGAAGTCGAATACTTTGGTGCAAAGGTGTTGCCTTTGGTTCGTGAACTCGAAGCTCAGCACGCTGTGCCTGCCAAGTCTGCTTAGGGGTTTGACGAGCAACTCAGCAAGACGAATACATGAACCAATAACAATTAGAAAATGGCAACTCCAAACTTCCCCTAAGACTCGGCTTAGGGGATTTTTTTATAAAAAAGAATAAGCCAACCGTGTTACGTGCGCTGAATTACCTAGCCTATTCAGCGTTTTAGAACACTCTCGAACTTTGCATATAATCGGCAGTCACCTGATTCAGACTGTCGAGAATATCGGCTTTTTGAGCTGTTTGAATTGCCCCATCCAGTTGCGACATATAACCTAATAACTGTTGTTTGGCAGTTTGGGCAAACTCAGGCGTGATGGCTTGATCTTCGTAGAGTAAAACGTAATTTTTGGCAAAACCGTAAATTAAATATAAGGCCGCTTGTTCTGAATACTCTGTGGCAAGCGGAATTTGCTGCTCACAGCGCTGTTTGAGTTGTTTGAAGGCATCTGTGCCTGAAGGGAGTGTTTGGAATTGCGTCAAAATCGATTGAAAAATCATTTGAAAAGATCCTCACAAAAAGAAAATCTACAGAATTCAATCTGAGGCGTCAACTTATAAAATTAAAATTT